>JBKPQY010000185.1:0-7522 GCA_046734315.1 Actinomycetota bacterium
GCCCGCGGTGACCCCATCGCCCTTGAGGCGCCCGGCGAGCTCCCCCACACGCGTCTCGTCGCGGGCAATGAGGCCGACGTCGTAGCCATCGCGCCCGAACCGCCGCGCGACCGCCTCGCCGAGCCGCGGCCCGGCACCGACGATCAGCAGCATCATCCTGCGACTTTGGCGCGCGCTGCGACGAAGGCACGCACGCACGTCTCGACGTCTGCCTCGGAATGCGCCGCTGACAGCTGCACCCGGATGCGAGCCTTGCCCTTCGGGACGACCGGGTAGGAGAACGCGATCACGTAGACGCCCTCGCCGAGCATCACGTCTGCGATTCGCGCGGCCAGCGCCGCGTCGCCGAACATGACCGGCACGATCGGGTGCTCGCCGGGCAGCACGTCGAAACCCTCGTCGACCATACGACGCCGGAACAGCTCGGTGTTGCGTAGCAGCACCGCGCGCTGCTCGCCGCTGCCGGCCACGAGGTCCAGTGCCGCCAGCGACCCGGCCACGACCGCCGGCGCGACCGCGTTGGAGAACAGGTACGGCCGCGAGCGCTGCCGCAGCAACTCGACGATCTCGGCACGCGAGCTGACGTAACCGCCGGACGCGCCGCCGAGCGCTTTGCCCAGGGTGCCCGTGACGACGTCCACGCGGTCCTGCACGCCGAATCGCTCCGGCGTCCCTGCCCCCGTCGCGCCGATGAACCCGACGGCGTGGGAGTCATCGACCATGACGAGCGCCTCATGCCGCTCGGCAAGCGAGCAAATCTCGTCCAGCGGCGCGAAGTAGCCGTCCATGGAGAACACGCCGTCGGTGACGACGAGGCGGCGCCGAGCGTCCCGCGCGGACACCAGCTGGGCTTCGAGGTCCGCCATGTCCCGGTTGTGGTAGCGGTAACGGCTCGCCTTGCACAACCGGATTCCGTCGATGATCGACGCGTGGTTCAGTTCGTCGGAGATCACCGCGTCGCGCTCGTCCAGCAGCACCTCGAACACACCGCCGTTGGCGTCGAAGCAGGACGAATACAGAATCGTGGCCTCGGTATGCAGAAAGCCTGAGATTCGGCGCTCGAGAGCCGTGTGCTGCGTCTGCGTGCCGCAGATGAAGCGCACGCTCGCCATGCCGAAGCCCCATTCGTCGAGCGCCTTCTTGGCGGCGTCGACAAGTGCCGGGTGGTCGGCCAGCCCGAGATAGTTGTTCGCGCAGAAGTTCAGCACCTCGGCGCCGTTCGAACGCACATGGGCCGACTGCGGCGAGGCCAGCTCGCGTTCGTGCTTGTACAGGCCAGCTGTCCGAATCTCGTCGAGTGCCGACCGCAGTTCGTCACGGATCGCGTACATGGCTACAGCTCCGTCCAGTCGAGAACGACCTTGCCGCACTTGCCTCCACGCGCGGTCTCGAACGCTTCACGCCAGTGCGCGGCCGGGAATCGATCGGTGATCACCGGAGCGATGTCGAGGCCGGACCGCAGGAGCGCGCTCATCGCGTACCACGTCTCGAACATCTCGCGCCCGTACACACCCCTGATCGTGATCATGTGCGTCACGACCTTGACCCAGTCGACGCTGATCGGAGCGGCTGGCAGGCCCAACACCGCGACCTTGCCGCCATGCGTGAAGTTGTCGATCATGGTGGGCAGCGCCGACGGGTGGCCGCTCATTTCCAGTCCGACGTCGAACCCTTCGGTCAGACCGAGCTGTTCCTGCGCCTCGGCGATGGTGCTGGTGGCGACGTTGACTGCGAGGTCCACGCCCATGCGCCGGGCAAGTTCCAGCCGAGGTTCGCTGACGTCGGTGATCACCACGAACCGTGCGCCGACGTGCCGCACCACCGCTGCGGCCATCAGCCCGATCGGTCCGGCGCCGGTGATCAGCACATCCTCGCCCACGAGCGGGAACTGCAACGCGGTGTGCACGGCGTTGCCGAACGGATCGAAGATCGCAGCCAGGTCCGGGTCGAACCCCGCAGGGTGCACCCAGGCGTTGCTCTCGGGGATCACGACGTATTCGGCGAAGGCGCCGTCGCGGTTGACGCCGAGGCCCGCGGTGCGGATGCACAGGTGTCGCCGCCCGGCGCGGCAGTTGCGGCACGTGCCGCAGACGATGTGTCCCTCGCCGGACACGAGGTCGCCGACCCGGACGTCGCGTACCCCGCCCCCGATCGCGACGACCTCGCCGGCGAACTCGTGGCCGGGAATCAGCGGCGTACCCACCGCGCCGGCCGCCCAGTCGTCCCACGCCTCGATGTGCAGGTCGGTGCCGCAGATGCCTGTCCGCAGTACCCGGATCTTGACGGCGTTCGCGCCGACCACGGGTTCGGGACGCTCCACCAGTTCAAGGCCGGGTGCCGCCGCGGGTTTGTACAGCGCCTTCATGGCAGCCTCCTCGCGCGCCGTTGGGCAGGGTCAGCGTAAGACGCGTCAGCCGAGCAGGGCGTCCACGAACTGCTTCGGCTCGAACGGCGCCAGGTCGTCGGGGCCCTCGCCCAAGCCGACGAGCTTGACCGGGACATCCAATTCGCGTTGCACGCTGATCACGATCCCGCCCTTGGCCGTGCCGTCGAGTTTGGTGAGCACGATGCCGGTTACGTCCACCACCTCGGTGAACACTCGCGCCTGCGCCAGGCCGTTCTGCCCGGTCGTGGCGTCGAGCACGAGCAGCGTCTCCGAGACCGGGCTACGGCGTTCGACGACCCGCTTGACCTTGCCGAGTTCGTCCATGAGCCCGGTCTTGGTGTGCAGCCTGCCGGCTGTGTCGATCACGACGGCGTCGACGTGGCGCTCGGCGCCGCGACGCACGGCATCGAACGCCACACTCGCCGGGTCGCCGCCCTCCGGACCGCGGACCGTCTCAGCACCCACCCGCGAGCCCCAGGTGGTCAGCTGGTCAGCGGCGGCGGCGCGGAACGTGTCGGCGGCAGCGAGCAGGACCGTGCGGCCGTCGGCGACGAGCACACGGGCGAGCTTGCCGCAGGTGGTGGTCTTGCCGGTGCCGTTCACCCCGACGACGAGCAGCACTGCGGGGTTGCCGTCGTGCGGCGCGGTGGAAAGCGTGCGATCGAGCTCGGGTCGCAGCGCGGTGACCAGCTCGTCCGCGAGCAGGGCGCGCAGCTCGTCCGGGCTGCGGGTGCCCAGCACCTTCGTCCTGGTGCGCAGCCGCTCGACGATCTCGGCGGTGGCGCCGACACCGACATCTGCGCCGAGTAGCGCCTCCTCGACTTCGTCCCACGCCTCGTCGTCGAGCTGGCCGCGGGAGAGGACCGACAGCAGTCCGCGGCCGAGGGTCGACTGCGAGCGGGCCAGCCGGGCGCGCAGCCGCTGCAACCGTCCAGCAGTCGGCTCCGGAACCTCGATCTCGGGTGCCGCTACTTCCTCGGCCTCGGAAATGGGCGGCGGCACCTCGACGGGCATCGTCTCGACCGGTGGGGTCGCGGCCCGCGGCGCGGGCGGTCTGGTCCGGCGTCGAACGACGACGAACGCCGCCGTCGCGATCGCCGCGACGACGACGACCGCAAGGACGATCCAGAGGACGATCACCGTGCTCCCCTGCTCTTCGCGCAAGCGCTCATCGCTGCGCTGACCTATGGTTCTCGGCCCTCACGCGGACCTGCGATGCTCGGCCACCGCGTCGTCGTGCCGGGCCGCGCGTCAGTAGTTCTTGAGCAGGTTGCCCTGCTCCCACTCCGACCACGATACGTTCCAGTCGCCCCACCCGTCCCAGGACGGCATGACGTTGCTCGTCCCGGTATTGGTGTAGGTGACGACGTCTCCCTTGGCCGCGAAGTTGTAGAACCACGTCGCGTCGCCGACCGTCAGGTTCGTGCACCCGTGGGACGTGCTGCGGCTGCCGATGTTGCCGGTATTCCATGATGCGGCGTGGATGAACTCGCCGGAGTTCGTCACCCGCACCGACCACGGCACCTTGATCCGGTACGGGTCGTCGGCACCGCCGATCATCAGCTGTGGATTCTTCTTCTCCATGACCACCTTGGTGCCCAGGTATGTGGGCGTCTTTGCCTTGCCGAGCGACACCGGAAAGACCTTCATGATCTTCCCGTCCGAGGTGACGGTCATGCGCTCCGAGCTGCCGTTGACCTGGGAGATGCGCGCCGCGCCGATTTTCATCAGCAGCGTCAGGCTGTCGTCGAACGCCAGTCCGGGCCCCGCGTTCAAACCCTTGAGCGGCATGTTCATCTCGATCGTCGAGTGTGCGGGCCAGTAATGCTCCATGCGGTAGTGAGCCTCCATGGCATACCCGTCGTTCGAGTCGACCCAGAACCACGCGCCGTTTGCCGGCTGCCCGTTCACCTTCACCGTGACGGCCTTGTCGAACGCGCGCGCGCTCGTCACCTTCCGCGAGAACTGCGCGATGATCGGCATGCCGACGCCGAATACCTGGCCGTCGCCCTGGAACAGGCTCACGTGCACCGGCTTGGGCGGTGGCGCCGGCTTCGATGACGTCTTCGGTGCGGCACTGCTGCTGCTGCCGGTGCTGGCGCTGCCTGACGAGCCGGCAGCGGTCGGCGTCGTGCTGGTCGTGCCTCCCGCGCCCGCACCCGCGCCACCGCCGCCCGACGAGCACGCGCTGAGCGTGAGAGCGGCGCCCAATGCGACTGCGGCCAGCGCCAGGAAGCTGTACTGACGACCGATTGCGGAGGCACGGGCCTTCGAAGTCACCCGGACAAGGTACGCGACGCCCCTGAGTCGCAGGTGCGTGGATGCCGGATTCAGGCGATTGCGGCGGCCGGTTCCGGCTCGGCGACGTCGCGCAGTCGCTGACTGATTACCTGGGTGATGCCGTCACCGCGCATGCTCACCCCGTACAGCGCGTCCGCGATCTCCATGGTTCGCTTCTGGTGCGTGATGAGGATGACCTGGCTGTTCGAGCGCAGCTCGTCGATCAGCCCGAGAAGCCGGCCCAGGTTGAGGTCGTCGAGCGCTGCCTCGACCTCGTCCAGGACGTAGAACGGACTGGGCCGCGCACGGAAGATCGCTACCAGCAGCGCGACCGCCGTCATCGACCGCTCACCGCCGGACAGCAGCGAGAGCCGGCGCACCTTCTTGCCGGGCGGTCGCGCCTCGACCTCGATACCGGTCAGCAGCATATCCTCCGGATCGGTCAGTGTCAGGCGACCTTCCCCGCCAGGGAACAGTCTTGCGAACACCGTCTCGAACTCGCGCGCGACGTCGCGGTAGGCACTGGTGAACACCTCGAGGATGCGCTCGTCGACCTCCCTGACGACGGTGAGCAGGTCACGGCGTGTCGCCTTGAGGTCCTCCAGTTGCGTCGACAGGAACTGATGCCGCTCCTCGAGTGCAGCGAATTCCTCCAAAGCCAGCGGATTCACTTTGCCCAGCAAGGCGAGGTCTCGTTCGGCGCGGGCCGCACGCTTCTCCTGGGCGGCACGGTCGAACGGGCCGGGCTGCGGTGCGACGACCTGCTGGCCGCGTTCGCGGGCCTGCCCGTACTCGGCCATTTCCAGCGCACTCGGCGGACAGGACTGGTCGGGACCGTATTCGGCTAGCAACGCTTCGACCTCTACCCCGAACTCGTCGACGGAGCGCGTCTCGAGCTGCTCGATGCGCAACCGCTGCTCGGCACGCGCGATCTCGTCGCGGTGCACGGCGTCGGTGAGCCTGGCCAGCTCCTCGTCGAGCCGGCGCGTCTCGCCGCGCGCCGCGAGCAGCTCGCCTTCGCGCACCACCCGGGCCTGCTGCGCCTCCTCGCGTTCGGTCGCGGCAGCGGCCACCGACGTGGCGATCTTGGCGAGGACCGTCTGTGCTGCGTCACGCACCGTGGCCGCCACCCCGGCAGCTCGGGCACGCGCCTTCCGGGCTGCCTCGTGGCGGCGGCGGGCCTCGCGTTCGACGGCTGCGGCGCGGACGAGCTGGTCGGCGCGCCCGGCCAGCGCGCGCACCCGCTCCTCGCAGGTGCGCACCGTGAGGCGGGCGTCCATCTCGGCGTGCCGAGCGGCGGCCACTTCGCCCTGGAGGGTGTCCCGCTCGTCCGTCGCGGGTTCGTCGTCGCCGGGTTCGGATTCCGCGACGTGCAGCCGCTGCTCCAACTCGGTCAGCCCGGCGAGGTCTCGGTCGCGGGCCAGTTCGGCGTCGAGGCGGGCCTGCTCGAGTCGCGCCGCCTCGCCGGTGGCCGACCGGGCAGCCTGTCCCAGTTCGGCGAGTTGCGCGGCGACGGCTGCGAGCCGGGCGTCCGACTCGTTCAGGGCGTTCAGCGCCGTCGCGACGTCACGGCGGAGCGATTCGGCGCGCTGCGTCGCCTCGGCCAGCGCAGCGGAAAGCCGCTCGTGCCGGGCACGCGCTTCGTCGGCCTTCTGCTGTGCTTCGTCGACGGCGGCTTGCACCTCGATCGCACTCGGCGTAGACGCCGATCCACCGGCGGCCCACTCGGCGCCCAGCACGTCGCCGCTGCGGGTTACCGCGCGAATGTCCGGGTGCGTGCTCACGAGCCGGTGGGCAGTGTCCAGGTCGGCCACAATGACGACCCGATCGAGCGCGTTCGCGATCGCACCGCGCAGCGCATCGGGCGCGTGCACGACGTCGATCGCCCATCGGGCGTCGGCGGGCAGCGGCGGCCAGCCGGCGCGGTCGATGCGCGCCGTCGCACCGCCCACGATCAATCCGGCCCGGCCCGCGTCGTCAGCCCCCAACAGCCGCAGCGCTGCCACCGCGTCGTCCCGGGCAGCCACCGCGACCGCGTCGGCGACAGCACCCAGCGCGGCGGCAAGGGCGGCCTCGTGCCCGCCCTCGACGGTCAGCAGTGCGGCCACGGAGCCCAGCACACCGGGCAGCCGGGAGCCCGCGGCGAGCAGCGCACCCGCACCGTCCTTGCGGGTCAGCCCGAGTGCCAGGGCCTCACGCCGCGCCGCCCACGTCGAACGCTCACGTTCCGCGTCCCGCTCGGCCTGGGCGAGGTGCCGCTCGCGGGATTCGGCCTGCTCGTGCGCCGTCAGGGCCCTCTCGTGGCGTGCGTCAAGGCCGACCTCGCCCTCGTCCAGGATGCCGACCTCGCCCTGGAGCCGGTCCAGTGCCTCCTCGGCGGCAGCGGCCCGCCGGCGCGCCTCGTCGGCCGCAGCGCTGAGGCGGGCGATCTCATCGGCGGCCGCCGTTGCACGAGTACGCAGCGCGTTCACCCGGCCGGCGAGCTTGGCGAGCCCCTCACGGCGGTCGGCGACCGCCCGGGTCGCCGTGACCAGCGCACGTTCGGCATCGGAGAGCCTGCCCTCGAGGTCCTGCCGGAGCGCTACCGCCCCGGCTAGGTGCGCCCGCGACCCGGAGAGCTCGGCCGAGAGTGCCGCCTCGCGTTCGCGGACCTCGCGGGCCTCGGCCTCCATTGCCTCGGGCTCGCGGCCGGTGCGCATGTCCGCCTGCTCGGCGGCCAACAGCCGGGCACGCTCCGCGGCGAGCGAGGCGGTGCCGCGGAAGCGCTCCTCCAGCGCTGACAGCCGATACCAGTTCTCCTGCGCCCTCGCCAGCAACGGGGCGTCCGCGGCCATTGCCTGCTCCAGCGCCGACTCC
>JBKPQY010000186.1:0-8790 GCA_046734315.1 Actinomycetota bacterium
ACGACGTGGCGTTCAGCCCCGACGGGATCACGCTCGCCTCGGCCAGCGCCGACAAGACGGTCAGACTCTGGAACGCCAGCACCCACGAACAGGTCGGGGCACCGCTGAAAGGCCACACCGACGCCGTTTATGACCTGGCGTTCAGCCCCGACGGGAACACGCTCGCCACGGCCAGCGCCGACAAAACAGTCCGACTCTGGAACGTCAGCACCCACGAACAGATAGGGGCGCCACTGAAAGGCCACACCGATGCCACTTGGGGGGTGACGTTCAGCCCGGACGGGAAAACGCTCGCCACGGCCAGCGCAGACAAAACAGTCCGACTCTGGAACGCCAGCACCCACGAACAGGTCGGGGCGCCGCTGACGGGCCATACCGGCACCGTGTACCGGGTGGTGTTCAGCCCAGACGGAAACACGGTCGCCTCGGCCAGCGACGACGACACGGTCAGGCTCTGGGATGTGGCCACTCATGTGCCCCTCGGCGCCGAGCTAGGCGAGCACGGGGACACCGTCGACGACGTAGCCTTCAGTCCGGACGGCCGCAAGCTCGCCTCGGCCAGCGCCGACAAGACGATCAGCTTGTGGTCGGGCCTCTCCTGGCGTGACTTCGCGCAGCTGAAAGACGAGGTGTGCAGCCTCGTCGGAACGGGCCTCAGCGAAACTGAATGGGCGCGGTACGCACCAGGTATCTCCTTCGCAGAGAGCTGTCCATGAGAGCCATCCGGCACCGTGCCCGCTCCATAGCCCTGCTGTGCGGGTGAGCGCATGGCCGTGGCATGGATCGGTTTCGTGGGCGGCTTGGTGGCCGCCGTGATCAGCGCACTCGTCGCGCTGCGCCAGTCGCAGCTTGCCGAGCGGCTGGCCCGCCTCAACAGCGAGCTCGAGGCCGAGGTGCACAGGCGTACCGCGATCATCGACCGCGACCTGCGTGCCGAAGAGGTGCTCACTCGTTACCGCGAGCCACTCGCCGCAGCGGCCTTCGATCTCCAGAGTCGCTTGTACAACATCCTCAGCATGGACTTCTTCAAAAAATACGGCGAGGGCCACCCACGCGCCGAAGAAGCGCTCAGGACGACACTCTTCCGGATTGCCCAATACTTCGGCTGGACCGAGATCTTGCGTCGCGACATCCAGTTCCTGAGCTTTCCCGAGGATGATGCGACGCGGCGAGTTGCGCAGCTGCAATCCAAGATCTCAAAGCGGTTCCTCACCGATATCCCAAGCCAGGCCCTGATGATTTGGGGGGACGAGCAACGGGCGATCGGCGAGATGATGATCGTCGAGGAGTACGGCAAGGTCCTCTGCATGGGCTACGCGGCCTTCAGCGAACACTGCGATCAAGCGTTCGCTGCCTGGCACGATCGCCTTCGTGCTGAAATTCACGACAAGACCGCTCGAGCTCGCCTGTGCGATGTCCAGCACCTGCTCTGCGAACTTGTCGAGCTGCTTGATGCAAAGCGAGTTCGGTACACGGAGGACCTGCAACGCGCCTGACAACGTCTGCGCCGCGCCGCCTCCTCAGTGCTCGGCGGATCAGGTTGTGCCGGCGTCTGCCGAGGCCTGCGGGCGACGTCCGCAGGATTGGGCTTGATCATTTCCATCGCACGGCCGCCGGGCGCCGGCCAGATCGAGGGCGGCCGCCACCGGGTGGTCGTGACGCTACGAAACGCCAAGTGCGAGGGGGCACGGTGGTGTGCCCCCTCTGCGCGTGGACCCCTTTCCGTTCAGGTGTCTTTGGTTGCCGTTCCTAGCAGCTGAGCGTGACCGGGCTGGTCAACCCGTTCGGGTTTGATGCGCTGCAGGTGAAGATCGGTGTGCCCGGCGGCTGCTCGATCACCAGGTTGATTGTCGTGAGGGTGAGTGCGGGATTGACGCCCGTCCAGTTGGGGTTCGGGCAGCCGGCGACCGCTCCCGACACGGTATCAGCCGCGGTCAGTGTCGCCGGATTCGTGGTGAACATCAGGTTGCCGTTCTTGATGGCGCTCGCGGGAATTGCGGTGTCCGACGTGGCCGGGCCCGCCAGCACCCTGTTCTGTCCCGGAGCGATGTTGCCACCACCGTTCTGGCACTGGTAGAGCGCGAATCCGCTCACCGAGAGATGAACGTTGACGTCCTCATTGCCGAGCCCGGCGAGCGTGGCCGTGCATGTGACCGGAATGCTCGTGGTCCCAGAGAACGTGCAGACGGGCTCGCCGCCCTTCTTGAAGTGCGGGCTTGCGGCGAACGCGGGCGAGGCGAACGTGGTGCCCAGGAGGGCTGCCGCAAAGACGGCGGTGAGCATTACAAGTATTCGGCGCATATTTCCCCCAATCAGGGCCGAATTGATGGACGCGGAGCCTCCGCTACGCTGTCGCCGAACCCGGTCTGTCTCAGCAACGACAGCCCACGGCTGTCGGCCAGGCACCCACGGTCAGGCCCGGCCAGCGACATAACTCGCGCGGTGAGGCGGGCTGGATGCGGGGGTGCCCGGGCTTTGAGGCATGCATGGCACAGTCGATCTTCGACCAAAGCGTCCGCGCCAACGCGATCGAGTCCCACGGCATGAACCCCCTAACCGAGCCCTCGGCTCGGTCGCAATGGAGTTCGATTTGCGGATCGTAGGCGCGCCCAGAAGCATCGGGAAGTGTTTCGGCTACTACCTGCCATAGTCGATGGCATTCGCTTGATCGATCGATTCGCAGCGCGGTTCAAACACCGATGTACCGGAAAGCTGCCCTATTTCGCATTCAGCAGTCAATTTCGGTCGGCGACGTCTGCCGGAAATGGCGCCTGCTCAGGACGTACGAACCTGGAGCCGTACATTCTCACTGGACGATGCGTTCATCGGTTCGCCCGTCGCCGGACCCGGCAATTGTCAGCCAACTAGTGGTCTGGTTTCGAAGTTGATTGACGGTTCACTTTCACGAGTATCTCGTTGGCGGTCTTGGTCCAGATAAAGGGGTAGGCGCGGTCGTCATTCCAGTTATTGATGAACACGCGGATCTCGGGGTTTAGGTCCTTGACGGAGCGAAACGTGCCGCGGCGGACCGTTTGACGTTCGATGAGGCCCAACCAGATCTCGGCGAGGTTCATCCCCGACGCGGAGCTCGGGGTGAAATGCACCTGCACGCGCGGGTTCGCGGCCAGTCAGCGGTAGAGCTCGACACCTTTGTGCGCGGCGTAACTGTCCATCACCAGGCACAGCTCGCGTTTGAGATGGGGGGGCGGCGCCGAGCGGCGGATCGGTGCACCTAGGCGTCGGTGGTGGGTGCGGCTGGCAGTGCGCCGGTCTCGAGGACCCCCGGGGCAACATCGCGTAACTTGCGATGTAGCCGCTGGCTGGCTGCGCGCAGCAACGTGAACGCGTCCTCCGGCGTGACTTTGCGCAGCGCCATCAGCACACCGGTCGCCGGTGTGAAGCTCGCTTCAGGCTTCTCCCTTTGATCACGATGTTCTCGCCGGGTCGTCGGCCCTAACCACCGCTTTACAAGCGCTGTGCGCTGCATCGCAGGACGGTCGACGCGGTCGCTCGGAGTCGACAGGATCGCCGACGGAATACGCCTCGAGAGACGCTGTGTCTACCTCGCGGGTCACGACATCCTGCTCGGCGTCGATGCCCGCGCCGGTGCGTCGTTTCGAATCGAGCGGCCGGCCCACCTGGTACTCAGCGGCAGGTGGCGGCGGCGCGTACGGAGTCAGTGACCGCAGATTGGGCTCAAGTGCCCTGCAATCCGACAACCGAATGCTCATTGCGTCTCGGGCAACGCGGAGCCCCGACAGCCGCTCATGCGCTCCAGGTCGTGGATGTGCTCGCCGATCTCAGCGAGTGAGCGGGACGGTGAGGTTCACAAGCTCGGGTGTGGTCGGGCGACACGGTCGCTCCGCTTTGCTTGTGTTCACGCCTGCAGATTGCCCGATTGCTCGGAGGCTTCACCGGCGGTTCGGGCGGACTGTGCCCACAGGAGCCACAGCAGCAACAGGGCGGCGATCAGCGCGGCGCCTTCGGCGAATGCGGCCACGGTCTTCTTGGTAAACCAGATGGGCTCATACATCGATGGGATGGGGCCGAGTTGGCCGATGTCGTTGTAGCGGTAGAGCAGCAGCACCAGCAGTGCGGAGCCGGCGACCACGGCAGCGATCGCTGCGGTGTAGCGGCGGGGCCGGACCACAAGTAGCAGCGCGGCGACGACGGCGACGGCGCCTTCGATGCGGAACAGGTCCGCCTGGCTGAGCGTGCTGGTCTTGATGAGTTCGTAGTTGCTGGCGAGATTGAAGTGCACGTAGGCATCGATCGTCAATCCGGCTACCGCGACGACAATGAGCGCGATCTTGACAGCAAGCCAGACGCGGCCCCGACCGGGTGCTGGGTGTGCGGCCATTTCTGGCCTATTTCACGACGACGGTGCCGGTCATGAACGGGTGGATAGAGCAGTGATATTTGACGGTGCCGGCGGTCTTGAAGGTGTGGGTGTAGGTCTTGCCGCTGCCCAGTGCCGGGGAGGTGAATGAGCCGTCGTCGGCGGCGACGGTGTGGTCGGTGGAGTCGTCGAACTTCCACGTGACGGTGGTGCCGACTGCCACAGTCAGGTTCATGGGCATGAACATGAAGTCCTTGATCTCGACCGTCGACCCGCTGGCAGCGGGTGCGCCGCTCGACGCCGTGGTCGCCGGGGATGCGGGCGAACTCGCTCCGCCACTCTTCGAGCTAGAACTGCACGCGGTCGCCACAGCGGACACAGCCACTAATGCGACCAAGACGAGGAGTGCGTGGCGAGGTCGTTGGGAGGCCGTGAGGGCGCCCGCGCCAATTGTTCCGATCATGCTGTGCCCCTGTCTGTCCCAAACTGCAACATAGAAGAGGAGTCATGCGAAGCCGACAAGCCAGCTTCATTGCTCGGCTTTCCCCGTGACATCTTCGGTCGATGCGGCTCACAGAGTGCGCGCGTCGATACCCATCGTCAACCGCAACATCCGCCGACACGAGCGGGCGTTGCTTCGCCAGTGCTGTTGGCCACGTCCGTCAGGGTCGAGTTTGGCTAGGACTTCGTCAATCTAGCCGCGGTTTGCTGACGAGGATGGCCAAACAGCCGCGACAATCTGCAGGGGCGTGAAGAGCCTGGCGCATCACCGCCGTGCTCACCTTCGTCGGGTTGCGGTTCAGGGCGCGGTTGGCGATCAGCTTCGGACCGACGCGCGATTCACTGCGCGGATGCTGCCGCTCGAAGTTCATCGTCGATGAGCCGCTTTGCGTATCAGCGTGGCCTGAAGAATTCTCCGCTGCTGCGCTGCTGTGTGACGTTCGATCGACGGTGACACACCTAGCGGACTGCATGACCGGCTCAGGAGAAACAGGAGACGAACGCAGGCACCGGATTCGGGGCCCGTAGTGGAGCCGGCGAGGGGACTCGAACCCCTAACCACCGCTTTACAAGAGCGGTGCGCTGCCAATTGCGCCACGCCGGCGGCACTCGCAGTCTAGTGTGACGGAGCGGGAGGACCGCTCGCGAGACGCCACGCTACGGGGCAAATCCAATGCCTGAGCTCGTACCGCCCACCGCCGCAGTGCACGCGTCGTTTCTGCACGCCATGGCGGAGTTCGCGCAGGAGGGCCGGGGTGCCCCCGACGACCACACCATGATCGGCGAGGAGATCCGCGGCAACAAGGATACGTGGCACGATGCCGGCGTGTTCGCCAACTATACAGCCAGGCTGCGGGCTGATGCGCTCGAAGAGACGCCACGGCGGCCCGGCTGGGTGCCGTGCACCACACTCTGGTACGTCGAGGGCAGCGAGTATCTCGGGCGGCTCGCCATCCGCCACCGGCTCACCCCGTGGCTGCTCGAGTACGGCGGGCACATCGGCTACGACGTCCGTCCGAGTGCCCGTAATAACGGCTATGCCACGACGATGCTGGCTGCCGCGCTACCCGTGGCGAAACGGCTGGGCATCGCGGACGTTCTCGTCACCTGCGACATCGACAACACCGCGTCCCGCCGCGTCATCGAGAAGAACGCCGGGCGACTCGAGGACGAACGGGGCGGAAAGCTCCGGTTCTGGATCCGAACTTGACTGGGCGTGCTTCCCCCTGTCCAATTGCCATACCTGACCGCTATGCCGGTCGGCCAGCGCCGTCTTCTCATCGGTGGGACGGGGGCCCGCTGGTCAATCCGGAAATCCGTGAGGTGGCCGATCAGGCCCGAGCCACCCGCACCCGGCGCGGTCCCGACACACCGAGTAGGGAGCCCCCCATGGCCGAAGTTCAGTTCATCCACGCCAGCCGCATTTACCCGGGCAACCCCGTGCCCGCGGTGAACGATCTCAACCTCAACATCGCCGACGGCGAGTTCATGGTGCTGGTCGGTCCGTCCGGATCCGGAAAGTCCACCGCGCTGCGGATGCTCGCAGGGCTCGAGGACGTCGATGAGGGCGAGGTCCACATCGGCGGCACGGACGTGTCCACCAAGCCGCCGAAGGACCGCGACATCGCGATGGTGTTCCAGAACTACGCGCTGTACCCGCATATGTCCGTCGCCGAGAACATGGGGTTCGCGCTCAAGCTCAAGGGCGTGCCGAAGCCGGAGCGGGCGGAGAAGGTACGCGAGGCGGCGAAGATGCTCGACCTCGAGGCGTACCTCGACCGCAAACCCAAGGCCCTCTCCGGCGGCCAGCGGCAGCGGGTGGCGATGGGCCGCGCGATCGTCCGCGAGCCCAGCGTGTTCCTCATGGACGAGCCGCTGTCCAACCTCGACGCCAAGCTGCGCGTCGAGACCCGCGCCAACATCGCCGCTCTTCAGGCCCGCCTCGGTACCACGACGATCTACGTCACACACGACCAGGTCGAGGCGATGACGATGGGCCACCGGGTCGCCCTGCTCAAGGACGGCATCTTGCAGCAGGTCGACACCCCACGGAGCCTATACGACAAGCCGGGTAATGCGTTCGTCGCGGGTTTCATCGGTTCCCCCGCGATGAACCTACGCCAGGTCGACCTCAGCAACGGCGGGGCCAAGCTGGGCAACGCCGTCGTCCCGCTGTCCAAGGAGGTGCAGGACGCTGCTGCAAAGGCCAACCTGAGCAGGATCACCCTGGGGGTACGGCCTGAGTCCTTCCACGTTGCCAGCGACGCGAGTGACCTGACCCTGCACGTCAACCTCGTCGAGGAACTCGGCGCGGACGCATTCGTGCACGGGACCCTTCCAGATGAGGACGAGCTCAACGCCCAGCAGTTCGTCGTCCGCTTCGACGGGCGCGTTCCCCCGCGCGTCGGCGAAACGATCACCTTCCAGATCCGCACGGGTGAGGAGCACGCGTTCAACCCGGAAACCGGCGAGCGCCTCGCCTAGACATCCGCGCGTTCGCGCGCCTGGAGGACGTCCGGGACGTGGGCCTCGGCCCACTCCCGGACCGCGCGTAGCGGGTCGAGCAGCGACCGGCCGAGATCGGTCAAGGCGTATTCCACGTGTGGCGGGTTTCCGCCGTGCTCGGTGCGTGAGATCAGACCGTCGTACTGCATGGCACGCAGCGTTTCGGTAAGGGCCTTCGGCGTGATGCCGCGGATGTGCGCCTTGAGTTCGGTAAAGCGCATCGGCCGTCTCTCCAGGGCGTTGACGACGAACACGGTCCAGCGTGCGCCGATCCTGTGCAGCACGGTCCGACTGGGGCACGTCGCCGCCATGACGTTGTACGCCTTGCCCATCGCCCGTCCCCGGTAGCGTTGTAGATACTGGTTTACAAACTATACCGTCGCGTCATGATTCGAACGATGGCTTTAGAAGGCAAGCGGATTCTGGTCGTCGGCGGTGCTCGCGGCCTCGGCGCGGAGATCGCGTGCTCGGCGGACCGCAACGGCGCCGAGGTGATCGTCGGAGCACGCGATCTGCAACCGGCGCAGGCGCTGGCCAAGAACCTGCAGCGTGGCAACCCCGTCCGGCTCGACGTGCTGGACGAGGCGAGCGTCGCCGCGGCGGCGGCTGATCTCGGCGCGATCGATCACGTTGTGAGCACCGCGTCGATGCACCACGACGTGCCCGTCACCGACCTGGAGCGCGACAAGATCATCGCGGCCTTCGGGGCGAAGGTGTTCGGCCCGCTACTGCTCGCCAAGCACTTCGCGTCGCGGCTGCGAGCCGGCGGCTCGTTGCTGCTGTTCTCCGGGATCGTGGGCTGGAAGCCGAAGCCCGGCACGGTGGTCAAGGGCGTCGCGAACGGCGCCATGGAGTACCTCGTCGCGCATCTGGCCACAGAGCTGGCGCCGCTGCGGGTCAACGCGATCGCTCCGGGCATTGTCGACAGCGGCGCCTGGGATCCGCTGGGCAAGCAGGGCAAGGCAGACCTGTTGGCCCGCGCCGCGAAAGGCACGCTCGTAGGGCGGCACGGCGAGCCCTCGGACATCGCTGACGCGGCGCTCTGGCTGCTGTCCGCGGGCTTCGTCACCGGCGAGGTGATCCATGTCGACGGCGGCGCACGGCAGCGCTGAGGCGTACGTCAACGCCAGACGATGCAGCCGCGCGTCTAGGTGCTGCGGCGGCGGCGTGCGATCTCGGCGAGTGCCACCGCGGCAGCGACCGACGCGTTGAGTGACTCGGCGGGTCCGGCCATCGGGATGGAGACCGTCAGGTCACAGGTCTCGCCGACCAGCCGGGACAGGCCGCGCCCCTCCGAGCCGACCACCACCACGAGCGGGCCGAGCGCCGCGTCGAGCTGGTAGAGCGAGGTCGCTCCGTCGGCGTCCAGGCCGGCCACCAGGAACCCCAGCTCCTGGCAGCGCCGCAGCGCCCGGGTCAGGTTGGTGACCTGCGCGATCGGCAGC
>JBKPQY010000187.1:0-10997 GCA_046734315.1 Actinomycetota bacterium
CTCGACCTGATCGCGGTCGGCTATTCGCTGGGCCTGGCCGCCTCGGTTCTCTATCTCGGCGCGCTCGGCGACCGGCACGGGCGCAAGTTGCTGCTCGTCCTCGGCATGGTGCTGTCCGTGCCGGCGTGCCTGCTGGCCGCCTACGCCCCGGACGACAGCGTCCTGCTGCTTGCGCGCATCCTCGGCGGCCTGTCGGCGGGCATGGCTTACCCGACGACCCTGGCGCTGATCACCGCACTGTGGTCCGGGCCGGGGCGAACCACCGCGATCGCCTTGTGGTCGGCCATCGGCGGCGGGATCGCCGCGCTCGGACCGCTCGTCGCCGGCGGGCTGCTCGAGGAGTTCTGGTGGGGATCGGTGTTCCTGATCACGTTGCCGCTCGCGGTCATCGCGCTGGTGATGGCGTGGCTGTTCGTGCCCGCCCATGTCAACGAGACGACCGACCCGGTCGACAACTTGGGCGGCGTGCTGTCGGTGGTACTGGTGGGGACGCTGATTCTGGCAATCAATTTCGCCCCCGTTCCGAATAAAGGAACCCTCGTACTCAGCCTGGCCCTGATCGCGCTCGCCGCCCTGATCGCCTTCGTCATCCGGCAAAAGCGTGCGAGCAATCCGCTGTACGACCTGCACGTCGCTGGCCGACGCACATTCTGGGTGGCGGCGTGCGCGGGAATTATCGTGTTTGGTTCCCTGATGGGCTCGGCCTTCGTGAGTCAGCAATATCTGCAGAACGTGTTGGGTTACTCCACCCTCGACGCGGGAGCTGCCTTCTTACCCGCCGTGGTGTTCATGATCCTGGTTGCGCCGCGGTCAGCGAAGCTCGTCGAGGCTCGAGGTGCCCGATTCACATTGCTGGCCGGGTACGTGTTTCTCTTGCTCGCCTTCTTGTGGATGCTCCTGTTGTGGAAGGAGGACAGCCACTACTGGCAGATTGCTGTCGCATATGCGTTCATCGGTATAGGCGTCGGCTTCGCCGGCACGCCCGCATCACATTCACTGACCGGCTCGGTACCGGTACGGCGGGCTGGAATGGCGTCGGGCACCGCGGACCTGCAGCGCGACCTGGGCGGTGCGATCATGCAATCGATCTTCGGGGCTCTGTTGACGGCTGGATATGCCAGCGCGTTCTCCGCGGCGATCGCGGCGTCGCCGAACAAGCAGCAGGTGACCGATACCGTTCAGAACCAACTGACCAAGTCATTTTCCAGCGCCGAGGATGTCGCGAAGCAATATCCGCAATATTCGGAGCAGATCATCACTGCGGCAAAGTCTTCATTTCTCTCCGGCGATCAGTGGGCATACACTGCCGGTTTGATTGCGATTGTGCTCGGCGCAGTGATTGTGTTCTTCCTCTTCCCCAAGAAGGAGCAGGAGCAGGAATTGTTGGCGGAATACCAAGCCGAAGACCAGGCGCAACCCGACGTGCGCGAAGCCAGCGCGGCCGGCGTTCGTCGGGTACAGAAAGGTAGTCGGATGAGCAAGCCGGCGCCCTCGGGCGAGGACGACGGCACCGACGGGCATCGACCTGCGCACGGCAGTCGCGGCTGAGACCGCTTACGGCGACACGTGAAAACCCGACCAGGGCGCGGCCGTGCTTTCAGCCGGTCATCGTCATTTCGCACGGCCATCCTGGGCTCCGTTGTCGATCAGCTAACCAGCGGCAGGTAGCAGCGGTCGGCGGCGGTCACCGCGCCGGTAGGTGTCTTCACCGTCCCTCGCGCGAGCGACCTCGGCCGCCGAGCGTCCCCACCCGAGCTATCGTCCGATGGCAACCGCGTCTTTGACGGACAATCCATGGCCGCGGCTTACGCCTGAAGAAGTCAGGAGGCCAGGCCTGCGCGATCGCCACCCGGGTCGCGATGTCGGCGTCGAGGAACCCGTGGAGATGCAGCCCGACCCACAGCCAGTCAGGGGCCGCGACGGCGCCGTCGTACGCGATCTGATTTCCCACCTGATGCACGAGGCTGGTGAACCGGTCACGCGCCGATCCCGTCATAGTGCGCAGTGCGGCGGTATAGATCCGGCTGGCCGACGCCGGAGGCTGGCCACGCAAGAGACGCAGGAAGTCGGCGTCGTTGACTCCGTTGACGGCGATCGCCGCTCCCGTCCAGTCGCTGCTTGCCACTGCTTTCTGGAACTGGGCATCCGACGCGCCCGGCGGTGCCGGCTGCCGCTGGACACTGGGCTCGATCCTTTGCAGAGCGTAGGCACCGCGGCGTTGCCGGCCGCACGCTGCAGTGTCGTCACCTGCTTGCGCGAGCGCGGCGCGGCCACCGGCACACGGCCCGGTGTCGAGTGGGACGCTGCGGCATCAACTTCATGACGCCCGGCCGGCTCCCGCGATCGCCGATACTTTGACTCAAGCGTCGCGTCATCGCGCCCGGCGTACACGACCAACGATAAAAGGGCAGCTCCGCGGGGTCAGCGAATGCCCGAAAGGCTGCCCGAAGGGGCGCGGCCGCGAGGACCTCCGGGCCACAAGGAATCAATCGCGGCGGACGCGACACCCTTGCCGTTCCCTTGCCGACATGTTAGTGAGGGGGATTGGCCGAACCGCGGATGCCCGCGCCGCCGTGCGTCAGAACTGGCTGCTCAGGCGGAAATGCGGGAGCGGCTGCAGGGAACGGGAGAGTAACCATGAAATCGCAGGTGACAGCGGCGCTGCTGGCCGCAGGGATCACGCTGGGCATTTCTGCGGCGACTGCCGTGCCCGCAGCCGCGGCGATCAGCGGCAGCGAAACGGTCAGCGGCAGGCTCGTGACGTCGGGGGTGTCGGGAACCCGGACGTCCATCAGCACTGTGGCGGTCGCAAAGGGCGTATTTAACGGCGTCGGCCAAATCGTGGAGATCCCCAGCCTGCCAACCGACCCACCTAACGTCAGCCGGGACGATCTGGTCTATCCCGAAGGCACCATGCACTTGGTCAACACGACGGTGGGCGCCTCGATCAGCGTCAACCCGAACAACTGCCTGTTCCGCGCGACGCTCCAGGAAGACTCGCAGATCACCGGCGGCACCGGGCTGTTCGCCAACGCGAGCGGCACCTTCACCGGCACGATCAGCCCCCAGGGGCTGCTGCCCCGCAATCCCGACGGCAGCTGCGCCGCCGGGCAGCCGTCGCTGCACGAGGTGGACATGGTCGCGTTCAGCGGAGCGCTGTCGTTCTGACGCGGATCGTCCGCCCAGCGGCTGACCATGAAGGCTGACGCATCGCCGCCAGCTGATAAGACCCGGGACGAGGAGAGCTAGCGCGACAAGGAGCGATCATGGTGGACGACGGCAGCGAACTGCATGAGGGCTACGCCGAGGTCGGTGACCAGCGGTTGCATTACGTCGAGGCCGGCCAGGGCCCGCTGGTAATCCTGCTACACGGCTTCCCCGAGTTCTGGTACGGCTGGCGGCTGCAGATCAAGCCGCTCGCAGCAGCGGGATTCCGCGTCGTCGCACCCGACATGCGCGGATACAACCTGTCCTCGAAGCCGGACGGCGTCAAGGCTTACGACACCGAGCAACTGACCACCGACATCCGCGGCCTCGTCCACGAACGCGGTGCCGAATCCGCGCTGCTGGCCGGTCACGACTGGGGCGGCTCCGTCGCCTGGGCCGTTGCGATGAGCCACCCCGAGGTGGTGGACCGGCTGGCCATCCTGAACGCGGCCCACCCGCGGAAGCTATCGCAGGGACTCCACCACCCGGGCCAGCTCCGTAAGTCCTGGTACTTCTTCTTCTTCGACCTCCCGGAGCTGCCCGAGGCTCTCGTGCGCGCCGACCGCTGGCATTTCTTCCGGCACTTCCTGCACGACGCCCGCCCCGCGTATACGCCGGAGGAGATCGACCGCTACGTCGAGGCGTGGTCGCAGCCGGGTGCCGCAGCCGGGATGATCAACTACTACCGATCCGCGGTGCGAACGCCGGCCAAGCGCGCCGAAGCCCAGCTTCGCCCGATCAGCGCGCCTACCCTGGTCATCTGGGGGCAAAACGATCGCTACCTCGGTCAAGAACTGGCCGAGCCCGACCACGACGACGTGCCCAACCTCGACCGCGTCGAGCGCCTGCCCGACGCGTCGCACTGGGTGCACCACGACGAGCATGAGCGCGTCACCCAACTGCTCATCGACTTTTTCTCCCCTGCCCTGCCAGCCAAGAAGCCCTGAACGTCAGCTGAGTCGGGCCGACCCGAGCGTCTGCGGGACCCGAGACCACAACATCGCGTAGCCGTTTCCACGCAGACGAGTTCACCGAGATGTGTTCCGCACGAAATCCGTCACAGAACGGCGCGCCGCCCGGTCTGAGCCGTACGCATCGGCGCCGGACGCGCCCGCCGCATCTCCAGCCGCCTCCGAGGAAGGGGACCAGCCATGACACGCCTGACTGCATCACTGTCCAGATCACCCAGACTGCGATTCGCCGCAGCCGTGGCCGTCGCCGTCGTGCTCACCGGTCTGGCCGTCGTCCGAGCGCCGGGAACGCTCGCGCACGGGTCTAGCCCTCAAAAGGCAAAACCGACCGTCGTGCTGTTGCACGGTGACTGGGCCGACGCCTCCGGCTGGAGCGGTGTCATCGCACGGCTGCAGGACGACGGCTACCCCGTCGTTGCCCCGCCGAACCCGTTGCGGTCGCTGTCCGGGGACGCGGCGTACGTGCGCACCTTCCTGGACACGCTCACGGGCCCGATCGTGCTCGTCGGCCATTCCTACGGCGGCGCCGTGATCACGAATGCGGCGACCGGTGACCCGAACGTCCGGGCCCTGGTCTACATCGACGCGTTCGCGCCGGACGAAGGCCAGTCCACCCTCGACCTGGCCGGTCCGGACTCCGCGCTCTCGGCCGATCCTACGACGATCTTCAACTTCGTTCCGGCGACGTTGCCGCCGACGCCGACCACCGACCTCTACCTGAAGACCTCGATATTCCTGACGGACTTCGCCAACGGGCTGCCGGCGAGCCAGGCGCGGATCCTGGCCGCCACCCAGCGTCCGGCCACCCTGGCTCAGGCCGAGCCTTCCGGTGTTCCCGCGTGGCGCACGATCCCGTCCTGGGCGCTGATCGGGACTCAAGACCACATCATCCCGCCGGCCGCGGAACAGGCCATGGCCGAGAACGCCGGCGCGAACATCTCCTACTTCGACGCCGGCCACCTCGGGCTGATCTCCGACCCGAAGTCGGTGACGCGGGTCATCGAGCGGGCAGCGAAGGCCACCGCGTAGCAATCAGACTCCCGAAGGGATGGAATCCCTTATGAGCAAGCACTTCCTCGAGGCCGCGGCCCAGGAATTCGCTGACGCCACCTCGAAGCCGCCGTTCCTCTACGAACTCGGCCCCGACGGTGCCCGCAAGGTCCTGGACGACGTCCAGGCGGCCCCCATCGCCAAATCCAAGGTGGCCGACAAGTGGATCACGGTTCGTGCGGAGGTCGGCGATGTGCGGGTCCGCATCCTGAAGCCCGTCGACGCGGTCGGCGCGCTGCCCGCCATCCTGTACATGCATGGCGGCGGCTGGGTTCTCGGCAACTCCGGAACGCATGACCGACTCATTCGTGAACTGGCCGTCGGTGTGAACGCGGCGGTCGTGTTCGTCGAGTACGACCGGTCACCCGAGGCCCATTACCCGGTCGCGATTGAGCAGGGCTACGCGACCGCACGCTGGATCACCCAGAACGGTTCGGCCGAGGGCCTCGACGCGACGCGGCTGGCTGTGGCCGGAGACTCGGTCGGCGGCAACATGACGGCCGCGCTGGCGATTCTCGCCAAGCAGCGCGGCGACGTCAGGTTCGTACACCAGTCCATGTACTACCCCGTCACGGACGCCGGCCAGGACACCGACAGCTACCACGAGTTCGCCGACGGTCCGTTCCTCACCGCCAAGAACATGGAGTGGTTCTGGGACTGCTACCTGCCCGACGAATCCACACGGAGCGAGATCACCGCATCACCGCTGCGGGCGAGCATCGACGAACTCGCGGGGCTGCCCGAAGCTCTGGTGATCGTTGACGAGAACGACGTCCTGCGCGACGAGGGGGAGGCGTACGGCCGCAAGCTCACCGAGGCGGGCGTGCGCACCACCTCCGTCCGCTACAACGGCATCCTCCACGACTTCATGATGCTCAACCCGCTCCGCCAGACCGCCGCGTCGACCGGCGCGGTGGAGCAGGCGATCCACGTCCTGCGTGGGGCGCTCGGCACCAACTGAGGGTCGCCGGACCGCCCGAGTCGTGATGCAGATGTCGGCTGCAGACTGGACGCATCGAGTGCGAAGGAGCTGTGATTGCTGACAGCATGAGGGATGGCCTGCGACCCCCCGGATGGTGAACCCTGCGATTGAATCCCGACCTAGCCACTCCCGCCGATACGACCGCACCCAGTGGATCGCCGGAATCACACACGCCAGCCGGGTCGACCACCCGGCGATACTCACGGCCACGCCGGCGACCTCGACCGATTCAAAGCCGGCCGGCCTGCTTTCTGGTGGTGGGCAATTCTGACGCGTGGTCGCGTTCCGACCGGCAAGGAATGTCAGAAGCCCGACGGACGCCGGTCCGCACCGGCTGCACGGGCTCAGTGGGCACCATCGCGCAGTGGTCGCTCAAACATGGCGTCGTCACGCCTCGCACAACGTCACGGCGGCATCCAACGCCGGTCTCAGTCGATCTTCTCGGTGACCAAGACCGTGATGTCGACGGTGGTGGACTGAGGCTCGGAACTTCTGCGCCCGTCACCGGGCGATCGGGAGTCAAAAGTCGATGGCGTCGCGTATCAGTGGGCAGGTCATGCAGTGACCGCCGCCGCGGCCGCGGCCGAGTTCCGCGCCGACGATGGTGATGACCTCGATGCCTGCGTCACGCAGCAGTGAGTTCGTGTGCGTGTTGCGGTCGTACGCGTAGACGACGCCTGGCGCGGCCGCGACAACGTTGTTGCCGCTGTCCCATTGCTGACGCTCGGTGGCGTATGGGTCGCCACCGGTCTCGACGACCCGCAGCTGTTCGAAGTTCAGGGCCTTGGCGACGACGTCGAGAAAGCTGTGTTTCTCCTCGGTGACATCAATCCGTGTCGTGTCCCCTGGACGCAGCGTGAAGGTGCGAATGCCGTCGACGACGTCGCGGTAGGCGGTGACGCAGTCTCGGTCGACGAAGGTGAGGACCGTATCCAAGTGCATCGCCGAGCGCAGCTTGGGCAAGCCGGCCACGATCACACGATCCGCTGCGTTGTTGTCGAACAGGACGGCGGCGAGCTGGGTGATCGCTTGCCGGGACGAGCGCTCGCTCATGCCGACGAGTACGGCACCGTTGCCGATCGGCATGACGTCGCCGCCTTCGAGCGTCGCCAGTCCCCACTGCCGCTCCGGATCTCCCCACCACGTTCTGGCGCCGATGAAGTCGGGGTGGAACGTGTAGAGCGCCTTCATGAGCAGCGTCTCGTCGCGCCGGGCCGGCCAGTACAGCGGGTTCAGCGTTACGCCGCCGTAAATCCAGCATGTGGTATCTCGCGTGTAGAGCGTATTGGGCAAGGGCGGCATGAGGTATTCGCCCATCCCTCTCGACTCGCGCGCCAGGGCGACATAGCTCGTCCGAAACTCCTCGGGAAGGTCCGATGTGGACAAGCCACCGATCATGTATTCCGCCAACGCGCGAGGACTGAGCGACTCCAGGTACGCGCGCGTCCCGTCGACGAGGCCGAGACCGACCTCGTTCGCCACGATCTTTCGATCCAGCAGCCATGCCTTCGCTTCAGGGATCTCTACGGTGTCCATCAGCAGATCGTGCAGTTCGACGACTTCGATTCCGCGGGCGCGCATCTTGTCCGTGAAATCGAGATGATCACGGCGCGCGTTCTGTACCCACATCACCTCGTCGAACAACAGATCGTCGCAGTTGGTTGGGGTAAGCCGCTCGTGTGCCAGCCCGGGCGTGCAAACCAGTACCTTGCGCAATTTGCCGACTTCCGAATAGACACCGTATTTCGCGGAAGGTGACGTAATGCTGGAGCCGGTCATCATGATTCTCCTTCGCAGATCATCGCCCGCGGTGGCGTCGCGTTCTGCGCCGACATGCGAAGCGTAGGACACGAGTCACGGTCCCGCTGCGCTGACCAAGCCGGCCCGAGCCTCACGCATAGGAGTCGCCGATCATGGGGCGCGGCTGAGGGGTCGGTCGAGAAGGATTAGGTTCTGGCCCTGGCTGATCGGCATGACGATCATCGGCCTGCTTGGCCGATACGGCAACGGCTCACACAACGTCCTCCCGAACTGGATCGACCTTCTGGTGGTCATCGCATTCAGCTTGATCATCTTCTACTACGCCGTCAGCCTCGCGATGAAGTCCGAGCAGATCAAGATGAACATCGAGACGGAGCAACGGCAGCTGGCCGCAACGGAAGAGCTGAACCTGCCCGGCTAGTCGGCATCGATCAGATCGCGGATCGGTCCAGAATCCATGAGCGCGTGATACCGCTGCTCGGTGACACTCAAATCCCCGAGCACGCCGCGGCCATCCCGGCCGCGATCAACGTCGCACGACTTCTTGAGGCCGGTTCCAATCGGTCGCCAGCAGGCCGAGAATCACTTGATCTGCGAAGTCTCCGTTGACCCATGCCGAGCGACGGAGCGTTCCTTCCTCTACGAACCCGACAACGGCTGCCGCTCGTATCATCGGCGCGTTGTCAGCGAGAGTGTCGATCTGCAGTCGATGCAGGCCAAGGACGTGGAAGCCGTAATCGCACAGCACGTGGATCACGTCGGCGGCCAGACCTCGGCCGCGGAAGCTCGGACGCAGCGAGATGCCGATGTGGGCAGCTCGATTGTGCGCATCGATTCCCCACAACAGGGCTTCGCCCACCAACTGGTCATCGGCCAGGTCCACCACCGAGAAGCACGCGGCGTCGTCGGTGGGGTCGGCAACTGCGTAGGGCGACGCTTTCGAGCCCGGCGTGATCGGGCGCCACGGGCGTGAGTCGGCCCTCGAGCGTGTTGCTACGTCGTCGTAGAGTTCGTTTGCAGTACGGAAACGTCGGTTTCGTGCCGTGCCCGAAGCCCGATCCTGTCACCCCGCAGCATGCGAACAGTCCACCACACCGATAGGGATCGGGCCGGGTTCTTCGACAGCGAGGAGTAAGCGGATGGAGCACACACCGTTGCGCGATCGTCTGGTCGCGCTGGCAACCCATCACGACGGGCCCACATTCGAGCTCAGCAAGTCTCCGACGTTGCTGACCTTTGCCCAGCTCTTCGCTGATTCCGGCTTGTACTCGTTCGACGCGAACAAGCATTTGCGTACCGGGGCGCTGTCACCGATCTACGACTGCGAGACCGAGTCGCGCCGCGCACCGCGCGCCGAGCCGGAACGGTTCGTCGCGATCTGGACGCCGGTCTGGGCCCGCAACGACCCGGTCACCGGCTTCCGGACAGGACGCGATTCGGTGCTGCTCGGCAGCACGCCGACTGTCGCAATGCCGCAGGACGAACGGACCGCCGCGTTGCTCCTGCTCGTCACCAGTACGTTCATCCATCTGTCCGCGACCTACAACGGCGACACCCCGGAGGTGCAGGGCGCCGTCGAGACCGAAGGCAACCGATACCGTTTTCTCACCCTCGACCCGGCGGTCCTCCCTGCTCGAACGAGCACGCCGAGCAAGATCGCTCACGAGCGCCCTCAGGACTGAGCCGGCGTAGCGTCGCGTTATCGCCGGCGACGCACCACGACGAGGACCAACGCCCCACGACGTTGCGTCGGGCGAGTGGGCCGTGGCCGGCGAATGACGGTGGGCGCAGAACCTGGCGGCACCGTCGTTGACAGTCCCTGTCTCGGGAAGCCAAGGCGCGACTGAGCCGGTGGCAGCGACTCGGCCGCCACCGGCTCAGCGCAGGGGTCAGGCTCGGACGAAGGTTTCCGTCATGGCGTAGTTGGAGCGTCCGATTCCGTCGGTGAACTCGTTGTATTCGGCGACGGTCAGCCTCTCGGTCCCGCGTGCCGCGCCCGCTGGTGCCGAGGTCTCTACGGCCGTCGACTTGATGGCCGGTGCAATCCAGGAGGAGCAGCGGCACTACCTGATACCGCGCGAGTCAGCGTCCGGGCCGCTAGGGCAAAGCCGCGTTGGAGGAGTGTCTCAGCTGGGTGGGTGTGCTCCTGATTCAGAGCTCACGGACGCGGTCGAGTATGACGGTTGCCGTGATCAGTACGGCGGTGTAGGCGATGACGACGGCTGCGCCGGCGATCGGCGGGAGTTGGCCGGCTTGGGTGTGGCCAGCGATCACCTCGCGGATTGCCCCGCTCGGCAGCCAGTTCGTCACGTGGGGCTGCCCGGTGACGACCGGGACGACGCCTTCGACGACGAAGGCCCACACGAGGGTGACCCCGACGGCCGCCGCAGTGTTACGCACCAGCGCTCCGATAGCGACGCCGAGAACGCCCTGAAGGGCGATCACGGCAGGGAGCACGACGGCCAGTCTGGGTACGCCGTGGGCCAACGGCTCGACTGCGACGTGGTGCCGTGCCAGCACGACTGCCCCGACGGCGGTGGTGACGAGGTCCATGGCAAGGCCGACGACGACCCCGACGGCGGCGAGCGTGATGACTTTGGCGGCGAGCAGCCGTGTGGTGCGTGGCTCTTCCAGGCGGGCGGAGACGATCGTGCGGTGGCGGAACTCCCCGGCTGCGGCGAGCAGTCCGACCAGGAGGACGGCGGCGCCGCTGAGCTGTGCGGGAGAGCGTAGGAAGTCGGCGAGGCTCGACGGTGCGAGCGCGGGTTCGCCACGGTGCCCGGCCACGGCGCCGGCGAAGATCGGCAGTGTGGCGGCGAACAGGACCACTACGCCGACGCACACCGCGAGCATGCGGGTGGTGCGCAGCTTGAGCAATTCTGCGGCGATGAGGGATCTCATGATGACTCCTTGATGCGGTTGTCGGTGAGTTCGAGGTAGGCGTGCTCGAGTGATGCCGTGTCGGCCCGCGTGAGCAGGCGGGCGACCGGTTCGTGGGTGATCAGGCGTCCGTGAGCGATGATCAC
>JBKPQY010000188.1:0-32745 GCA_046734315.1 Actinomycetota bacterium
TTGTGCTCGCTGCCGCCTGACACGCTGTCCTGGCGCGCTGATGTGTGGGGCGCGGTGCGCTCGGCGGTGCGGGACGTCTGGGCCGGCTGCTCGGGCGCCACGACGTCGAAAGCGATCGGGTCGTGCATGCGCAGGAACGCGTCGGGCAGCTGGTGGCGCACCGGCGTCACGGCCGCGTGGCTGCGGTCGCTGGACACCGCGTGGGCAGCTCCTGCGCCCAGGCCCAGCACGGCGCACAGGGCCAGCGCCAGGGCGGGAAGCCCGACGCACACCATGGCGCGCAGCCGGCTGCGACGCCTGACGTCCATGCCCATATTGACGCACGCCGCGCGGGCGAAGTTGCAAACACCGGGCGTACTCTCAGAGGACGCTCAGCCGAATTGCTCACAACTCGTACCCGTCCACGCGAGCGGCTGGCACCCTGACGACATGAATAGGCGTGCCGAATCCGGATTCGAGATCGCTCCGGTGTACCGGCCCGGTGACGTCGCCGACGGGCTCGCCGAACGTCTCGGTGCACCCGGCGACTACCCGTTCACACGCGGCGTCTACCCGACGATGTACACCCGGCGTCCTTGGACGATGCGCCAGTACGCGGGATTCGGCACCGCCCGGGAGTCGAACGCCCGCTACCACCAGCTGCTGCGCGCCGGCACGACGGGCCTGTCCGTGGCATTCGACCTGCCGACGCAGATGGGCCTGGACAGTGACGCCCCGGCGGCCTCCGGCGAGGTCGGCAAGGTCGGCGTCGCCATCGACTCGATCGACGACATGCGAGCGCTCCTGGCCGGCATCCCGCTCGGCGAGGTGTCGACGTCGATGACGATAAACGCGCCGGCGTCGCTGCTGTTGCTGCTCTACCAGCTCGTCGCCGCTGAACAAGGAGTGCAGGGCTTCGAGTTGAACGGGACGATCCAGAACGACGTACTCAAGGAGTACATCGCGCGCGGCACGTATATCTACCCGCCGGCCGAGTCGCTTCGGTTGATCACCGACACGTTCGCGTATTGCCGGGCGGAGATTCCGAAGTGGAACACGATCTCGATCTCCGGTTATCACATGGCCGAGGCGGGCGCGACGCCGGCGCAGGAGGTGGCGTTCACCCTCGCCGACGGCATCGCGTACGTGGATGCCGCTGTGCGGGCGGGCCTTGCCGTGGACGACTTCGCCCCGCGGCTGGCGTTCTTCTTCGTGTCGCGGACGACCTTCCTCGAGGAGGTCGCCAAGTTCCGCGCGGCGCGGCGCATCTGGGCGCGCGTGATGCGCGACCGGTTCGGGGCGACAAGCCCGAGGTCGCAGACGATGCGCTTCCACACCCAGACCGCCGGCGTGCAGCTCACCGCTCAGCAGCCCGAGGTGAACCTCGTCCGGGTGTCGGTACAGGCGCTGGCAGCAGTGCTGGGAGGTACGCAGTCGCTGCACACCAACTCGTTCGACGAGGCGATCGCACTGCCGACAGAGAAGGCGGCGCGGCTGGCGCTGCGTACGCAGCAGGTGCTCGCCTACGAGACCGACGTGACCGCCACCGTCGATCCGCTCGCCGGCTCGTACGCGGTCGAGTCGATGACCGACGCCGTCGACGCTGCGGTGTGCGAGCTGATGAACCGGGTCGACGAGATGGGCGGCGCGGTCGCGGCGATCGAGCAGGGCTTCCAGAAGCGGGAGATCGAGCGATCGGCCTACGCAGTGGCGCAGCAGATCGACGACGGCTCGCGCGTGGTGGTCGGCATGAACCGGTTCACGCTCGACGAGGAGGACGTGTACGAGCCGCTGCGGGTCGACCCGGCCATCGAGGCGCAGCAGCGGGCGCGGCTGGCCGAACTGCGGGCCGGTCGCGACAACGCCGCCGTCGACAAGGCGCTGGCCACGCTGCGTGCCGCCGCGGCGAGCACCTCGGAGAACGTCCTCTACCCGATGAAGGACGCGCTGCGCGCGCGGGCCACGGTCGGCGAAGTGTGCGACGCACTACGCGATGTCTGGGGCACCTACCGCCCGCCGGATACCTTCTAGCGCATGAGTCAGCTCGACGGCCGGCGTGTCTTGGTCACTGGGGTAAGCCGCCGGGCCGGGATCGCATACACGCTGGCGGGACGACTGGTTGACCACGGCGCGCGGACGTTCACGTCGGGCTGGGCGCCGCACGACGCGGAGCAGCCCTGGGGTGCGCGCGATGTCGCGCCGGCCGATCTGTCGCTGGACCTCGCCGACCCCGAAGCGCCGGCCCGGCTGGTCGCCGCGGCACGCTCCGAGCTCGGCGGCATCGACGTGCTGCTCGCCGTCCACGCCCGGTCGTCGTCTCAGTCGCTGGCGCAGCTGACCGCTGCGGAGCTCGACGTGACGTTCGCGGTGAACGCTCGAGCGACGCTGCTGCTCGTGCGTGAGTTCGCGGCCGGGTTCACCGGCGAGCACGGCCGGGTGATCACCTTCTCGTCCGGGCAGCACCGTGAGCCGATGCCCGATGAGCTGCCCTACATCGCATCGAAGGCGGCGATCCAGCAGCTGACGCCGTCGCTGGCCCTGGAGCTTGCCCCGCGGGGCATCACGGTCAACTGTGTCAATCCCGGGCCGGTCGACACCGGTTACGCCGACGATGTGGCCCGGGCCGCCGTTGCCGCGGCACATCCGCAGCGCAGATGGGGCACGCCGGGCGACATAGTCGCGGCGATCGTCTGGTTGGCGTCGCCCATGTCGGACTGGGTCACCGGGCAGACGATCGACGTGGACGGCGGCTGGTCGGTACGTACCTAATCGACCGGATGTGTCCCTCGGCGCCGCCCTGCTGGCGGACAACTTCGAGCCACGCCGCGCCGTCGGCGCAGCCCGCATAGCGGCCGGCGGCTCTTAGCGCGAGCGCTCATCGTGCTGTTCGCGCGAGCGCTCATCGCTACCCTTCAAGCGTGCACATCGACTTCAGCTCCTCGCAGCGCACCAGTCTCGGCGTCGAGTGGGAGCTCGAACTGGTCGACCTCGATACCCGGCAGCTGATCAGCGCGTCCGACGACGTGCTCACCGCCATCTCGCCCAACGGCGAGCACCCGAAGGCGAAGCACGAGCTGCTGCAGTCGTGCGTCGAAGTGATCACAGGTATCTGCCAGACGGTGGCCCAGGCGCGCGAGGACCTAGCCGAGACCGTGGCCGAGGTGTCGAAGGTGGCGGCCGAGCGCAACATCGGAGTGATGTGCTCGGGCTCCCATCCGATCACTGACTGGACGACACAGCGCATCACGGAGAATGTCCGCTATCAGTCGCTCGTGGAGCGCAATCAGTGGATGGCCAGGCAGCTTCAAATCTTCGGCGTGCACGTGCACTGCGGTGTCCGCGCGCCCGAGAAGGCGATCCCGATCGTGAACGCGCTGCTGGCATACCTGCCGCACTTTCTGGCGCTGTCTGCGTCCAGCCCGTACTGGATCGGCTCAGACACCGGTCTGGCGTCCTACCGCAGCAAAGTGTTCGAGGCACTGCCTACAGCCGGGCTGCCGTATCAACTGTCGGGATGGGACGCCTTCGAGAAATACATGGAGGCGCTGATCTCGTCCCACGCGATCCAGTCGATCCGCGAAGTGTGGTGGGACATCCGCCCGCACCCCGGGTTCGGCACCGTCGAGCTGCGCATCTGCGACGGTCTGCCTAGTCTCGACGAGATCGCGTGCGTCGCGGCGTTGTCGCAGTGCCTCGTCGAGCGGTTCGACCGGCAGCTCGACCACGGCTACACGCTGCCCGAGCCACGGCCCTGGCTTGTACGCGAGAACAAGTGGCGCGCGGCGCGTTACGGCCTTGATGCCGAGATCGTGGTCGACAACGCCGGGCGCGTGCAGCCAGTCACCGACGCGATCGTCGATCTGGTCGAAGACCTGCTGCCCATCGCTCGGCGCCTGTATTGCGCTGATGAGCTCGAGGCGATACCGCGGCTGATCGACCGTGGCGCGAGCTACCAGCGGCAGCGCGCCGTCGCCGCGGCGCACAATGGTGACCTGGCGCCGGTCGTCGATTCACTGATCGCTGAGATGCGCGATGGTCTAAGCCTGTGAATCTTGACGAATTGGTCGCTATCAGGCGCGACCTGCACGCCCATCCCGAGATCGCGTTCGCCGAATACCGGACGACGCGTGTCATCACCTCGCGATTGCGCGAACTCGGGTTGCGACCGTACGTGCCGGCCAGCAGCACGGGAGTGCTGTGCGACATCGGTGTGGACGGCCCAGTCGTGGCGCTCCGCGCCGACATCGACGCACTGCCGATCGATGACGCGAAGAACGTGTCGTATCGGTCAACGGTTCCGGGAGCGTGTCATGCATGCGGGCACGACGCACACGCGGCAATACTCCTTGGTACGGCTGCAGTACTTGCCGGTATGGATCTGCCCGGACGGGTGCGCCTGATCTTCCAGCCGGCGGAGGAGCGGATCCCGGGCGGCGCGCTCGGGATCATCGCCGCAGGCGCCATGAAGGAAGTCGAGTCGATCTTCGCGCTGCACTGCGATCCGCGGGTGGACGTGGGGCGCATCGGGCTGCGAGTCGGCCCGATCACGGCGGCCTGTGACACGTTGGACGTACACCTGTTCGGCGACGGTGGTCACACCGGGCGTCCGCACCTCACCGCCGATATCGTCTACGCGCTTGGACAGCTGATCACCGACCTGCCCGGGATGCTCAGCCGGCGAGTCGACCCGCGGGCCGCGCTGTCGCTGGTGTGGGGCAGCGTGACGGCAGGCAACGCGCCGAATGCGATCCCCCGGGAGGGTTCGGTACGCGGGACGCTGCGCATGCTCGACCACGACGTATGGGAGACCGCCGAGTCGCTGGTCCGCCGGCTCGTCGACGAGGTCGTGCATCCCACCGGGGCCCAGGCCATCGTCCAATACGAGCGGGGCGTCCCGCCTGTGGTGAACGATGCCCGCGCCGTCGAGGTACAGCGCGCCGCGGTGCTCGCCGCGTTCGGCCCGGCTGCACTCGACGAGACCGTGCAGAGCATGGGCGGCGAGGACTTCGCCTGGTATCTCGAGCACGCGCCGGGCGCCCTGGCGCGACTCGGGGTGCGGACGCCGGGAGCGGCCACGTCTTCCTACGACCTGCACCAGCCCACGTTCGACATCGACGAGACGGCACTCGAGGTCGGTGTGCGATTCATGGTGCACACAGCGCTCACCGCGCTGGTGTGAGAGTCACTCGTCGACGGAACGGCACGGACGGGCGCGCAAGTCGATGACGTATTCGTCGGGCGCACCTGCCTTGTACGCAGCTTCGGCGAGCAGCCCGAGATAGCGCGCCGAGGGCAGCCCACCCTCATAGGCGTTCAGCACGTACACCGACGCGAGCACGTCGCCGTCGAGCGTCGACACCCTTACGTGGATCTTGCGGTATATGCCGGTGTCGGCGGCCTCCCAGCGGTCGAGCAGTTCGTCGTCGTACGGCGACACGTCGTAGAGCGCCACGAACACGGCACTGTCGGTGTCTTCGACGATGGTGACGAGGGCCCCCTCCCAGGCCAGGTCCTCGCCGCCGAACGTCAGCCGCCAGCCGGTGAGCCAGCCGGTGCCGGCCGCGGGCGAGTGGGGGCACCGCTCGAGCATCTGTTCGGGATCCATGTTGGATCCGTACGCGCCGTAGAGCCCCACATCGGGGGAGCGTACCGACCGGCCCGTCAAGACGGGACAATGTCGGTGTGAGTACAGCAGCGCGCATTGTGATCATCGGCGGCGGCCCCGCGGGTTACGAGTCCGCGCTCGTCGCCGCGCAGCTCGGCGCGGACGTCACACTCGTCGACCGGGACGGCGTCGGCGGGGCATGCGTGCTCACCGATTGCGTGCCGTCCAAGACGCTCATCGCCACCAGCGACGCGGTGACCGCGTTCCGGGACGCCCCGCGCCTGGGCCTGCGCACGGCCACCACGGAGGTCGGTGTCGACATGGTCCAGGTGAACGAGCGGATAAAGAGCCTGGCCCGGCAGCAGTCCGACGACATCAGCTCCCGGCTCGTTCGCGAGGGAGTCAGCGTCGTGCCCGGTGCGGGCCGCTTTGCCGCAACGCACCGGGAGCGCACGTACGTCATCGAAGTCCTCGACGAGCTCGGCGGGGTGACGGGCACCGTCGAGGCCGATGTGGTGCTGCTCGCGACCGGTGGGACGCCTCGGCCGCTGCCCGACGGACTGCCGGACGGCGACCGCATCCTCTCCTGGCGCGACGTGTACGACCTCAAGGAACTGCCGGAGCATCTGGTCGTGATCGGTTCTGGCGTCACCGGGGCGGAGTTCGCGAGTGGCTACTGCGAGCTGGGCGTTCCGGTAACGCTGGTGTCCAGCCGCGACCGGGTGCTGCCCGGCGAGGACCCCGACGCCGCCGACGTGATCGAGCACGTGTTTACGAGCCGGGGCGGCACATTGGTCAAGCACGCCCGGGCGACCGCGATCCGGAGCGGCGACGGCGGAGTCGTCGTCGACCTCGTCGACGGGCGGACGGTCGGTGGTTCGCACGCTCTCGTCTGCGTCGGCTCGGTGCCCAACACCGACGGGCTCGGCCTCGAGCACGTCGGTGTCTCGCTCGATGACCGCAATTACATCGGCGTCGACCGGGTGTCGCGCACGAATGTCCCCAGCGTGTATGCCGCCGGGGACTGCACAGGAGTGCTGCAATTGGCGTCCGTGGCGGGCATGCAGGGGCGCATTGCGATGTGGCATGCCCTGGGCGAGGCCGTGTCGCCGCTGCGGCTCAAGACGGTCGCCGCGACCGTGTTCACTCATCCGGAGATCGCGACGGTGGGCATCGGCTACCAGGCGATCTCGTCCGGTTCCGTACCGGCGCGTACGGTCACGTTGCCGCTGGCCACCAATGCGCGCGCCAAGATGCAGGGCCACAGCGACGGGTTCGTAAGGCTGTACTGCCGTCCCGCCACCGGCGTGGTGATCGGCGGCGTGGTCGTAGCGCCGAACGCGTCCGAGCTGATCTTTCCGGTGACGTTGGCGGTGCACCGGGGCCTCACCGTCAACGACGTCGCCGCGACGATCGGCGTCTACCCGTCGCTGTCGGGGTCGGTGGCCGAGGCGGCCCGCCGGCTCATGCACCACGACGATCTCGATTGACTCGACCGACTCGACGGAGGAGCGCATGCCGGATCTTTCACCGCAAGCCAGGGAGCGGGCGCGCGCGACGATCGCCGTCGCCGAGGTGTTCGGAGCGAATGCGGACGAGATCGCGGCGGCCGTTGCCGAGGTGTCGGCAGGACATGTGCTCGTCGCGGTGGTGGACGAGACGCATGAGTTTGCCGGCACGCACGCTGTCAGCAGGGACGAGCTGGTCGACGCCGTGCCGGCCCTGGAAGCGAACGGCGGCTGGGCAATGGTGTTCTCTCCCGGCGCCGACGCCGATGGCATACGCCGGCGTACGGCCGAGATGGCGTCGATCGCCCGGCAGCGCATGGACGCCATCAATCGGATCGTCGCGCGCCGCGGCGCGGCCCCGGGCTAGCGGCGGTATGGCGGGTCCGGATCGGGGCCGGACGGCGGCAGTAGGCCGTGCTGGCGCAGCCGGTACGCCCGGAACTCGTCCGCATACGCACCACCGACGAACAGCGGCCCCACGACCAGGAACGACGCGGTCATCAAGCGCAACCCGATGCCGCCGGGCAGGAACATCACCCCGGCGATGAACGGGACGGCGAGCAGCATGATCCGGCCGACCTCACGGATGCGCCAGCCCCGGTCGTTCAGGTCGTGGAAGACCCACTCGTCGTACCGATCGGGGAGCCCGAACCCGACTGCGTAGAGCAGCCAGCGCCAGGGCGGCGGCCGCTTTGCCATAGTGCCCATACTGCTCGCCTCAGCGGCCGGGGGCGCTAATCCTTGATGTCGCAGATGGCGGCGCCGGACGTGACGACGGCACCCACCTCGGCGCTCAGCCCCGTGACCGTCCCAGCCTTGTGGGCGGAAAGCGGCTGCTCCATCTTCATCGCCTCGAGCACGACGATCAGGTCACCCGCGGCGACCACGTCGCCCTCGTTCACCGCGACCTTCACGATGGTGCCTTGCATCGGGGCGGTGAGCGTGTCGCCGGATGTCGCGCTGCCCGACCTGGCCCGGGCCGACCGCTTGGGTGCCGCCTTGCGGGAGGTGGCGGAGCCGCCGCCGAAGCCCACCGGCAGCGACACCTCCAGCCGCTTGCCGCCGACTTCGACCACGATCGTTTCGCGTTCTTCGGGCTCGGCGCCGGGGGCGGCGGGCGCAGCGAACGGCGGTATCTGATTGTCGAACTCGGTCTCGATCCACCGGGTGTGCACCCGGAACGGCGACGCCGTGAACGCAGGGTCGTCGACTACCGCGCGGTGGAACGGCAACGCCGTGGCGAGGCCCTCCACCACGAACTCGCCGAGCGCCCGCCGCGAGCGCGCAAGTGCTTCGTCGCGTGATTCACCCCAGACGATCAGCTTGGCCAGCAGTGAGTCGAACGCCCCGCCGATGACCGCGTTCGGCTCGATGCCGGAATCGACGCGCACCCCGGGCCCGGCGGGTTGGACGTAGCGCGTCACGACGCCGGGTGCGGGCAGGAAGTCGCGTCCCGGGTCCTCGCCGTTGATGCGGAACTCGAACGCGTGCCCACGCGGCGTCGGATCCTCAGAGAAGCGCAGTACCTCGCCGGACGCTATGCGGAACTGCTCGCGTACCAGGTCGATGCCCGTCGTCTGCTCGGATATCGGGTGCTCGACCTGAAGCCGCGTGTTCACCTCGAGGAAGGACACGGTGCCGTCCGTGCCGACCAGGTATTCCACCGTGCCCGCGCCGTGGTAGCCGGCCTCCCGGCAGATGCCTTTCGCCGACGAGTGGATCTGGGCTCGCTGGTCGTCTGTCAGGAACGGCGCGGGCGCCTCCTCGACGAGCTTCTGATGCCGGCGTTGCAGCGAGCAGTCACGGGTGCCGACGACGACGACGTTGCCGTGCGTGTCGGCAAGCACCTGAGCCTCGACGTGCCGTGGCCGGTCCAGGTACCGCTCCACGAAGCACTCGCCTCGCCCGAATGACGCCTCGGCCTCGCGCACCGCGCTGGCATAGAGTTCGGGAATCTCCTCGAGCGAGCGGGCGACCTTCAGCCCGCGGCCACCCCCACCGAACGCCGCCTTGATGGCGACGGGCAGTCCGTGCTGTCGCGCGAACGCCACGACCTCGTCCGGGCCGGAGACGGGGTCGGGCGTGCCGGGTACCAGCGGGGCACCGACCCGGGTCGCGATGTGCCGGGCGGTGACCTTGTCGCCGAGCGCCACGATCGCTTCCGGCGACGGGCCGATCCAGGTCAGTCCGGCGTCCAGGACAGCCTGCGCGAACTCGGCGTTCTCGGAGAGGAAGCCGTAGCCCGGATGCACAGCGTCGGCGCCCGACCGGCGGGCCGCGTCGATCACCTTGGCGATGACCAGGTACGAGTCGCCCGGCGTTGTGCCGCCGAGGGCGTAGGCCTCGTCGGCCATCCGGACGTGCAGCGCGTCGCGGTCCGGCTCCGCGTACACCGCGACCGAGGCGTAGCCCGCGTCGCGGCACGCTCGGATCACCCGGACGGCGATCTCGCCTCGGTTAGCGATCAGCACCTTCTGCACGTTCGGGCCTCCACTGGTGTGCCGTACGGCGGCAGACTACCCGCCGCGGCGGGCGAAGCCGCCCGGCTTGTGGGCCGGATCGCCCAGGTTCATGGCCGTGCCGGGCCGGCGGTCGCGCTGAGTTCTTCGAGGCGCGTCCGGCACTGCTCGGCCACATCGGTCACCTCGGCGAGAGTGCGCCGCAGATCGGCCTGCCGGGCGCGAAGGTCGCCGGCGATCTCGTCGAGCCGGGCCAGCAGCCTCTCGAGCTGCCGGTGCTCGGAGGAGGCCGCGCCGTCATACATGTCGACGATCTCGCGGATCTCGGCCAGCGTCATGCCGAACCGCTTACCTCTCAGGATGAGCTTGAGCCGGGTGCGGTCCCGCGCGCCGTACACCCGCTGTGCGCCGACGCGCCGCGGCGAGATCAGCCCCTCGGCCTCGTAGAAGCGCAGGGTGCGAGTGGTGACGCCAAGCTCGTCTGCCAGCTCGCCGACCGTCCAGGATCGTGCTTCCCTCGTCGCCGTCACGGGGCTATGGTGGTTGACGTTGACGTAAACGTCAAGGAGCTGGTGATGTTCGAGCTGTCCGAAGAGCACGAGCTGTTTCGCAAGACGGTGCGCGAGTTCGCGGAGCAAGAGATTGCGCCGCACGTCGCGCGGTGGGATCGCGAGCACCACTTCCCCGTCGACGTGGTGCGCAAGATGGGCGAGCTCGGACTGTTCGGGCTGGCGGTGCCGGAGGAGTACGGCGGCAGCGGCGGCGACTTCACGTCCGTATGCGTCGCGATCGAGGAGCTCGGACGGGTCGACCAGTCGCTGGGCATCACGCTCGAGGCCGGCATGGGCCTGGGCATCAACCCGATCCTCACGTTCGGCACGGAGGAGCAGAAGCAGCGCTGGATCCCGGACCTCGCAGCGGGGCGGGCATTAGCTGGATTCGGGCTGACCGAGCCGGAGGCCGGATCGGACGCCGCCGCAACCCGTACCCGGGCTGACCTGGTGGACGGCGAGTGGGTGATCAACGGCGCGAAGGCGTTCATCACCAACTCCGGGACGGAGATCACATCGCTCGTCACAATCACGGCCCGAACCGGCACTGTGAACGGCTCAGCGGAGATCTCGTCCTTCATAGTCCCGTCCGGCACGCCGGGGTTCGTGGTCGAACCGCCGTACTACAAGCTCGGCTGGCACATCTCCGACACGCATGGCCTGACGTTCACCGACTGCCGCGTTCCCGAGCAAAACCTGCTCGGCGAGCGCGGCGCGGGATTCCGCCAGTTCCTGGCCGCGCTGGACGACGGTCGAATCGCGATCTCAGCGTTGGCCGTCGGGCTCGCGCAGGCTTGCCTGGACCATTCGCTGCGGTATGCCAATGAGCGGCACACATTCGGCGCACCGATCGGGTCGCGGCAGGCGGTGGCGTTCTCACTGTCGGATGTTGCCGTTGCCGTGGAGGCGGCGCGGCTGCTGACCTACAAGGCAGCCTGGCTGAAGGATTCGGGACGGCCGGCCATCGAGATCAAGCAGGCTGCCGCCCGTGCCAAGCTGTTTTCGTCCGAGGCCGCGGTGTCCGCCGCCCGCACCGCTACGCAGGTGTTCGGCGGCAACGGCTTCATGGAGGAGTTTCCGGTAGCCCGCTTCTATCGCGACGCCAAGATCCTCGAGATCGGCGAGGGCACGTCCGAGGTGCAGCGCTTGATCATCGCCCGCGGCATGGGTCTGCCGGTGTCATGAGCGCCAAGGAGGTCGCGGCCGCGCGTGAAACAACGCTGCGACCGTCCGCGAGTGGCGCCGCCAAGCTGGCCGCTCAGCGCAAGCTGTACGTCCGCGACCGCATCGGGTTGCTCTTCGACGAGGGGACGTTCGTCGAGGACGGCCAGCTCGCCAACGCCCTTGCCGGCACGCTGCCCGCGGACGGCGTCGTCACCGGGCAGGGCCTGGTCGACGGCCGTCCTGCGCTGGTCGTCGCCAACGACTCCACCGTCAAGGCCGGCTCGTGGGGCGCCCGTACCGTCGAGAAGATCATCCGCACCACTGAGCGCGCACTTACCGAGGAACTGCCGCTGTTCTGGTTCATCGACTCCGGCGGGGCCCGCATCACCGACCAGGTCGCGATGTTTCCGGGACGGCGCGGTGCCGGGCGCATCTTCCACAACCAGGTGGCGCTGTCCGGCAAGGTGCCGCAGATCTGCTGCCTGTTCGGACCGTCCGCCGCCGGCGGCGCGTACATCCCGTCTTTCTGCGACGTGGTGATCATGGTCGAGGGCAACGCCTCGATGTATCTCGGTTCGCCGCGCATGGCAGAAATGGTGGTCGGCGAGAAGGTCACTCTGGAGGAGATGGGCGGCGCGCGCATGCACGCCACCGTGTCGGGATGCGGCGACAACCTGGCCGTCGACGATGAGGACGCCATCGAGCAGGCCAAACTCTTCTTCTCCTACCTTCCGACGTGCTGGCGCGAGCAGCCACCCGACTCGCAAGCCGAGCTACCGGCGCGCGTTCTGGCCGACGACGCGATCCCGGCCGAGGAGCACGTGCCGTTCGAGATGCACGAGATCATCGAAGGCATTGTCGACGCCGACTCGTTCTTCGAGGTCAAGCCGCTGTTCGCTGCCGAACTGATCACCGGCTTCGCGCGCCTCGATGGCCGCCCCGTCGGTGTGCTCGCCAACAACAGCGCCGTGCGCGGTGGTGTGCTCTTCGTCGACTCTGCAGACAAAGCGGCGCGCTTCATCTGGCTGTGCGACGCTTTCAACATTCCGCTGCTGTATATCGCGGACGTGCCGGGCTTCATGATCGGCAGTGAGGTCGAGCGCCAGGGCATCATCCGTCATGGTGCCAAGATGATCACAGCGGTCTCGGAGGCCACCGTGCCTCAGGTATCGGTGATCGCCCGTAAGGCATATGGAGCCGGGCTGTATGCCATGGACGGTCCGGGGTTCCTGCCCGACGCGTGCATCGCACTGCCCACCGCCAAGATCGCGGTCATGGGTCCAGAGGCGGCGGTGAACGCCGTGTACGCCAACAAGATCGTGTCGATCGAAGATCCCGACGAGCGCGCCGCGTACGTCGCGGAACGCCGCGCCGAGTACGAGCAGGACGTCGACCTGATGCGGCTCGCCTCGGACTTGGTAATAGATGCAGTGATCGATCCCGGTGAGCTGCGTGAGGAGCTGATCCGCCGCTACCGCGTGCTGGTCGGCAAGTCGCGCCACTTGGCCAGCAAACGGCACGGCGTGCCACCGACATGAGCGCTCCGCCATTCGATCGCGTGATCGGCGTGCGCGGGACGGCGACGCCGGACGAGCTGGCCGCCGTGCTCGCGGCGCTGGCGCGCCGGCCGGCCCCGATGGGCGATCGCTACGAGCAGTGGCGGCGCTCGCGGATCGCCGTCATTGCCCGCGGTCGGCTGGCGGACAAGCCGGCACCGCGGCCTTGTCAAGTCCGCCGTCCACAGCCGCCCAGGTTGTCCACAGATCCTGCCGGGACCGTGCGGCGCTGACGCCGCGCTGGCGATGCTGGCCGCATGTCGGTCAGACTGGTCACTTGCCGAAGGAGACGGTCATGCAGCCGCAGCTGGACATGCCCCGGGAGTGGACGTACGACGACCTCGTCGCCTATGTCGAATCGCTGCCGCACGACGTCAACCCGCACTCCTATGAGATCGTCGACGGCGCGCTGGTCGTGACGCGCAGCCCGACATCGATCACGAGTTCGCCAGCGCGCGCCTAAGGTTGCTGCTGCAGACCGCCCTCGGACCCGACTACCTCGTCGCCGGTCCGATCGGCATAGACCTCCACCCGTCCTACCGCACGCCGGATCTGGCCGTGGTCCGCACCTCGCTGGTCGGGCTCCGGACCAGGCCGATACCGCCGAGCGACGTGCTGCTGGCCGTCGAGGTCGTATCCCCAAGCTCGGTCACCACAGATCGGATCACCAAGCCGGCCCAGTACGCCTCCGCCGGCATCCCGGCGTACTGGCGTGTGGAGACGTCTCCTGAAGTGAGCCTCACTGCATACGTGCTGCCCGGCGAGGCGGGCGTCTACGCCGAGGCGGGCACGTGGAAGGGCCGGGCAGACCGCCCACCTGGAACAGCCGTTCCGCATCGACGTCCCGATCCAGCGGCTAACGCCGGGGCCAGCCGAGGTCGGCCAGCGATAGACCGAGCTCGCGCACCATACGGCGCAGTACGGGAAGCGAGACGCCGACCACGTTGTGGTGATCGCCGTCGACGGAATCGACGAACCAGCCGCCCAGGCCGTCGACCGTGAACGACGCGGCCACGGCGAGCGGCTCGCCCGTCTCGATATAGGCGGCGATCTCGGCGTCGTCGGGCTCGGCGAAGCGCACTGTCGTGCCCGCCACCTCGGTCAGGGTGCGATCGCCGTACGCCAACACATGTCCGGTATACAGCACGGCTGTGCGGCCACGCATCGCCTTCCATTGGGCGACCGCCTCCTCGGCCGAGGCCGGCTTGCCGACCATCGAGCCGTCCAATTCCAGCAGCGAGTCGCAACCCAGCACGAGCGTGTCCGGGCGGGTACGCGCCACGGCAGACGCCTTTGCGAAAGCCAGCCGGACGACCAGCGTGGCGGTATCGGCAGCCTCGACAGCGGACTCGTTCACGCCCGAGACGACCACATCGGGGTCGAGGCCGGCCGCCTGCAGGGTCGCAAGGCGGGCCGGCGACGCCGAGGCGAGGACGAACCGGATCATAGCGGCAGCGAGCGGCCGATGATCTCCTTCATGATCTCGGTGGCGCCGCCGTAGATGCGTGTGACCCTCGCATCGGCGTACGCCCGCGCGATCGGGTACTCGAGCATGTAGCCGTAGCCGCCGTGGAGTTGGACGCAGCGGTCGACCACCCTGCCCTGTAGCTCGGTGCACCACCACTTGGCCTTGGCGGCGTCTTCGACAGTGAGGTCACCGTCGTTGAGCGCGACCACGCATTTGTCGACGAACGCCTGCGCTATGTCGATCTCGGTAGCAATCTCGGCCAGCGCGAACCGGATGCTCTGGAACGCCCCGATCGAGGTCCCGAACGCACGACGCTCGCGTACGTACGCCACGGTTTGGTCGAACGCCGCGCGGGCCGCGGCGATGCCCGCTATCGCGATCGACAGCCGCTCCTGCGGGAGGTTGGCCACCAACTGGCCGAAGCCGGCGCCTTCGTCACCGAGCCGGTTGGCGACGGGGACTCGGACGTCGGTGAACGAAAGCTCGGCGGTGTCCTGCGAGTGCAGTCCGACCTTGGCCAGGTTGCGGCCGCGCTCGAAGCCGGCCATGCCGCGCTCCAGGATCAGCAGGGTCAGGCCGCGGTGCTTTGCCTCGGCCGTACGGGCGGCGGTGATCACCAGATCGGCGTTGATGCCGTTGGTGATGAACGTCTTCGCGCCGTTGACGATGTAGTGATCGCCACTGGGAGAGCTGCGCACCGCACTGGTCCGGATGCCGGACAGGTCGGATCCGGCGCCAGGCTCGGTCATGGCCACCGCGGTTATGAGCGCCCCGGACGCGATGCCGGGCAACCATCGCTCGCGTTGCTCGTCCGAGCAGTACGCGAGGAAGTACGGCAGGCAGATGTCGTTGTGCAGCGTGATGCCAAGGCCGGTGCCGGTCGCGCCGGCGCAAGCGACCTGTTCGCCCAGCGCCTGGTTGAACCGGAAGTCGGTCGTGCCGCCACCGCCGTACCGTTCCGGAATCGCCATGCCCAGGAAGCCTTGCCGCCCCGCGGCCGTGAAGACCTCACGGGGCGTGATTCCGTCTCGCTCCCAGTCGAGGTAGTGCGGTACGACCTCCTTTTCGAGGAACATGCGCACTGCCTCGGCGAACGCCGTGTGCTCGGCCTCGTAATGCCCGCGGTGCATGGGTAAAGCCTAGAAGAACCGCTCCGGTACGGTCGCACGTGTGATCGGAGTGATCGGCGGTTCCGGCTTCTACTCGCTGCTCGAAGGGGCGGAGCCAGTGCCCGCGTCGACGCCGTACGGCGAGCCGAGCGCCCCGATCACGGTCGGCGAACTGGCCGGACGGCAGGTGGCATTCCTGCCACGGCACGGGGTAGGTCACCGCTTCCCGCCGCATCTCGTTCCGTACCGCGCCAACCTCTGGGCGCTTCGCTCGCTGGGCGTGCGGCAGGTGGTGTCGCTCTCGGCGGTGGGGTCGTTACGGGCCGATCTCGGGCCGGGCAGGCTCGTCGTCCCGGACCAGATCGTCGACCGCACGAGTGGCCGGCCGCACACGCTGTTCGACGCCGCGAACGGCGTGGTCCACGCCAGCTTCGCCGACCCGTACTGCCCGCACGGCCGAACCGCGGCGCTCGACAGTGGCCTGCCCGTGACCGACGGCGGCACGCTGGTCGTGATCAGCGGTCCCCGCTTCTCGACACGCGCCGAGTCGCTCGAATATCAGCGGCATGGCTGGACGATCATCGGCATGACCGCGATGCCGGAGGCTGCGCTGGCCCGTGAGCTGGCGCTGTGCTACACAACGCTGGCGCTCGTCACCGACCTGGACGCCGGCGTCGAGGCGGGCACCGGCGTCACTCATACCGAGGTGCTCGAGCAGTTCGCGGCAAACCTGCCCCGGATGCGCGAACTGCTGGTCGAGACGGCCAAGCGGCTGCCCACTGAGCAGCCCGACGACTGCGACTGCGGCCGCACCTACGCCGACGCGCCGCCGCCGTTCGAGCTGCCCTGACCGTCGATCACCCGGCCGGTGAGCGTCGTCGAGTAGACGATGCTCGTGCTGACGCCGCCCAGCCCCGAGATCGCCCCGACGACCTCCTCCAGGTGGGGCATCGACCGGGCGGCAACCTTGAGCACGAAGCAGTCGTCGCCGGTGACGTGGTGCGCTTCGAGGATCTCGGAGCGCTTGTCTACCAGGTCGGTGAGCGGCTTGTAGTTGCCGTGCGGGTATCGCAGCCGGACGAACGCTAGGATCGGCAGGCCGACGCGGGGGAGGCTGACCTCGGCGTGATACCCGCGCAGTACGCCCGTCTCCTCGAGCCGGCGCACCCGCTCGGTGACGGCGCTGGCGGACATGGATACGGTGCGGGCCAGTTCGCTCATGGGGACGCGCGCATTGCGCTGCAGCTCCCGGAGCAACGCCCAGTCAGTAGCGTCCAGGGCCATTCCGTGAATATACCTGGAAATTCCCGGTCGACCGCCACGGATACCGGGATGTGTCACTGCCGCGGGCAGGGCCGGCCACCTAGCGTCGATCGCATGACAGCATTTGCCTACTTCAGCGCCAAGCTCCGATTCGAGACAGATGTATCGGACGTGCATGCCGCTCTCGAGGCGGGGCCGAGCTTCGTCCTCGTCGACTCGCGGGGTGACCAGGCGTGGGGTCAGGGCCGCATCGCGGGTGCTCTGCATCTGCCGACCCGTGAGATCGCGCATCGCGCCGCCGCGCTCATCCCGCAGGGCACGCCGATCGTCACCTACTGCTGGGGGCCCGCCTGCAACGGGGCGACCCGAGCCGCGCTGGAATTCGCCCGGCTCGGCTACCCGGTCCGCGAGATGATCGGCGGCTTCGAGTACTGGGTACGCGAAGGGTTGGCCGTCGAGACGGACGAGGGCATGCGCCCCGGACGCCCCGATCCGCTGACCACCGTCGTGGCCGCCGTCCGCTGCGACTGCTAGCCGAGGCGTTCGCGATGAGCGCTCGCGCGAAGAGCCTCGCCGCCGCGACGCGGCCGCGCCGAAGGCGCGTGCGGAGACGGGGATGCGCCCGAGCGAAGCGAGCGGTGCAGACACGGATTCGCTCAGGCGAGATGGACTAGGCCACGGGCAGGCATACCGTAAACGCGCAACCGCCGCCGACGTTGGTCACGTCGACCGAACCATCGTGCGCCTCGACGATGCCTCGAGTGATTGCAAGGCCTAGGCCGGCGCCGCCCGAGGACTGCGAGCGGGCCGGTTCGCCGCGAAACCCCACATCGAACACCCGGGCCAGCTCACTGAGCGGGATGCCGCCGCACTCGTCCCGCACGGCCACGCGGGCGTGACCATCGCTCGCGCTCAGCTGCACGTCGACACTTCCGCCTGCAGGCGTATGCCGGATGGCGTTGGCCACGAGGTTGGTGATCGCCCGGTTCAGCTCGGCGCCGTTACCGGCGACCGCCACCGGCCCGGCACCTCGCCCGTCAAGGCTCACGCCCCCGGCCCGGGCCAGCGGGGCGAGCGCGGCGAGGCAGTCGGATACCAGGTCGTCCAGTCCGATGCGCTCCGGCGCAGTGCTGATCGCCCCGGCCTGGATGCGGGACAGCTCGAACAGATCGTCGACCATGCCGGCCAGCCGATCGACGGATGCATGGATCTGCTTGTAGTACAACGCCGGATCGTCGGCGACACCGTCTTCCAGCGCCTCGGACATCGCCCGCAGCCCGGCCAGCGGCGTGCGCAGATCGTGGCTGACCCAGGCGACGAGTTCCCGGCGCGACGCCTCGAGGGCACGTTCCCGTTCGCGTGACTCGGCGAGCCGCCGGGCCGTCGCGGCGAGCTCGTTGCGCAGCTGCTCCAGCTGAGCGGTGAGCCGTCGGCCGTCGTCCGGCGGTACCCGTCCCTCGCCGATCTGGGCCACCACCTCCGAAAGCGCCCGGTTCTCGCGCGAGAGCCGGGTCGCTGCAAGCGCCGCGGTCGCCGCGCCGACGAGCCCGGCCACCACGGCGACGATCAATCCCACGCCCAGGTCGTGCATCTGCAGGTACATCGCCCGGTCGCTGCCGACCATCGCCGCAATCGATGCGACGGCGCCGGTGAGGACGACCGACGCGAGCAGCCCGCCCAGCGAGCGCCGGTGTAGCGGGATGGTTGCGAGCCATGTCAGCGCGCCGCCGCCGACTGCCCAGACGGCGGCGGTCGCGACGATCGCCAGGGTGTGGGTCACGGTGCCTCGAGCCGGTAGCCAATGCCCCATACGGTCTTGATCAGCGACGGCGCGGTCGGGTCGTCCTCGATCTTCTCGCGCAGCCGCCGCACTTGCACCGTGACGGTCGACTGGTCGCCGAACGTCCAGCCCCACACACGGTGCATGAGCTCGGCCCGGCTGAATGCTCGCCCCGGATGCCCCATCAGGTAGGCCAGCAGGTCGAATTCGCGCGTCGTCAGTGCCAGCTCTGTCCCATCGCGGGTGATGACCCGTGCCGCTGTGTCGAGCGTGAGCGCGCCGGCGGTCAGCATCCGGGCCGGCTCCGGCGACTCGCCCGTACGCCGGAGTACGGACTCGATTCGCAGGATGAGCTCGCGCGGCGAGAACGGTTTGGCGACGTAGTCGTCGGCGCCGAGCTCGAGCCCGGCGATGCGGTTGTCGGCCTCCCCGAGAGCGGTGAGCATGATGATCGGCAGGTGGGGGTGCTGGGTGCGGACGCGGCGGCACACTTCCAGCCCGTCCACTCCCGGGAGCATCAGGTCGAGCACCACCAGGTCGGGTGGATCGGCCGCGATGACATCGAGAGCTTTCTGCCCGTCAGCGACATGCAGCGCATGGTGGCCGGCGCGGTCGAGGTAGCCGACGACCACTCCGGCCACAGTCCGGTCGTCGTCGACGACCAGCACACGCGCCACACCCGAAGTCTAGGTTCGCGCCCGCCGGGCGGTGGCGGGTTTCCGAGGTTTGTAAGAACGAGCGACGCAACCACCGGGCGATGAGCACTCGCGCGAAGAGCGCGCCTCATCCCGCGCAATGGAGTTGTGCATCCGCCCAGTCGGCGTTGTCGTGCCCGTTGCCGTCGCCCGCGTCGCCGACATTCAGCGTCAGCACGTGCGCGCCGGTCACATCGGCGGCGAGGTGCTGCGCGGATTGGCCCCCGCGCGCCACACGCTGCCCCAGTAGTCGAACCAGCCGCCGCCGAATTCCGCGGTGAATCCGGGCGTGTTCGGCGAGGCGCTGGCCCCACCCGTGGCGCCACCCGGTCCGAACATGCCGTAGTCCGGCGCGGTGCTCGCCCCGCCGACTGTCCCGTCGGTGTGGCAGATTCCGCCCGGGTAACTGTCGAACGCGTACATGTCGACAGGTCCGGGCACCGTGCCCGGGACCGTGTCGCCAGCAGCCACCCAGATCCCGTTGCGTCCCTTGTCGTTGTGGAAGATCGGCACCGTGATGCCGTCCGAGCGCACGGTGTCGTACAGGTTCTGCATATGTTGCGCTGCGACGTCCTAGTGGAGGCCAACTCGTTCACGATCTGGTACAGGATGACTGTGCCTGTGCCGTCGATGAGCTGGTGCCGCTTGATGATCGCGTCGACATAATGCAGCCACTCCTCGGCGGCCGCGAGGTAGTCGGGGGCGTCGCCGCGTGCGCGTCCGGCCTGCGTCGTCAGCCATCCGGGGAAGCCGCCGCCGGTCGTCTCCGCGTTGATGTACGGGCCCGGGCGAGCGATGACGTAGATGCCGACCTCGGCGGCGATGTCGAACAACCTGTCGATGTCGCGCACGCCGGCGAAGTCGTAGACGCCCGGGGCCGGCGAGTGGTAGCCCCAGTCGAAGTAGATCGACACCGCGTCGTAGCCGTCGGCCTTCATCTTCCGCAGCACGTCACGCCACAGGTCCCGACTGGCATGCACGTACGACGTCCGTCGATCATGAGCGAGTACTTGTCGAACGTGACGGTGTGGTGCCGGGGCTCGGCGGCTGGGGTCGCTACCGCCCGGCGCACTGACGAGTCCAGCGACCAGCAGCAGTGCGGCCGCCGCACGGTGAGTCGATATCTCATCGGTGCTGCCAGCAGTGCGACGGGACGGCTGATCGCGTCCGTCAAAATTTGTTGGATTACGTCGGATGCTGCCTGGGCGTGAGGAGCGTGTCAACGACGTGACCACATCCGGTCATGGGGTATGTGGTGCGATCGCGGCAATTGACGGGTCGACCTCCTGGGAGATAGCGTTCGATTCACATCCCGCTCCCACATCGGAACTGGCATTCCAACAGAACTCAACAGGCGCTCCCCCGCACTCCAGCCCCCGGAGGTCGACGATGGCACGGTCCGCTCGCCGTATCAGCCGCCTCGTCGCGGCGCTCGCCGCCACCGCGGCCGTCCTCCCGGGGGTCGTGGCCGCCGCGGCCCCCTCCACGGTGGCCGCTGCGCCCGTGGCCAGCCATACGATCACCTACGACCACTACTCGCTGATGATCGACGGCAAACGCACCTACATCTGGTCGGGCGAGTTCCACTACTACCGGTTGCCAAGCCCCGACCTGTGGCGTGACGTGCTGGAGAAGATGAAGGCGGCCGGCTTCAATGCCGCGTCCATCTACTTCTCCTGGGCTTATCACTCGCCCGCGCCCGGCGTGTACGACTTCACCGGGGTGCGCGACGTCGACAAGCTTCTCGACATCGCGCAGCAGGTGGGTATCTACGTCATCGCCCGTCCCGGGCCGTACATCAACGCCGAGGTCGACGGCGGTGGATTCCCGGCCTGGCTGGATACCATGCCCGGACGCGACCGCTCCGACGACCCGACCTACCTTGCGGCCGCAGACGAGTGGATGCACCAGATCGACAAGATCCTCGCGCGGCACCAGCTCACCAACGGCACCGGACCGGTCATCCTCGACCAGATCGAGAACGAGTTCTACGACAGCTCGACACAGGCTCGCCGGTACATGCAGCACCTGGAGGACGTCGCCCACGCCGATGGCATCACCGTTCCGCTGACCGGCAACAACAACGGCACGTTCAACAGTGGCGTCGGGGCGCTCGATATCGACGGCCCGGACTCGTATCCCCAGGGGTTCAACTGCTCGAACCCGACGCGATGGAGCGGCGTCCCGGACATCTCCTACGACCACCCGGCCGGCAAGCCCCTTTACACGCCGGAGTTCCAAGGCGGCTCGTTCGACCCGTGGGGCGGCCCTGGCTACGACAAGTGCGGCCAGCTGATCAACGACCAGTTCGCCAACGTCTTCTACAAGCAGAACATCGCCGTCGGAGCGACTGCGCAGAGCTTCTACATGACCTACGGGGGGACGTCGTGGGGGTGGCAGGCCGACCCGAGCCAGGTGTACACGTCCTACGACTACGGTGCGCCGATCACCGAATCGCGCCAGCTCACGGCGAAGTACAACGAGGACAAGCTGATCGGCTACTTCACGCAGAGCGTCGCACCGCTGACCAAGACCGACGCGCTGGCCGTAACGCCGCCACAGAACTCCGCGATCATCGACACAGCGCGCGAGAATCCTGATACGGGCACGCAGTTCCACGTGCTGCGGCATACCAACTCCACGTCGACGTCGACGGACTCGACGCACATCTCCATCGACCTCGGTGCACGTACGACCTACACCTACGACGACGCGGATCCCGCGTTGCAATACAGCGGCTCGTGGTCACACGTCGGCGCCGAGCAGAGCTACACCGCCGGCGAATACCACCAGACCGAGTCGTTCTCGAACACGACGGGTGACAGCCTGACCGTGCCGTTCACCGGAACCGGCATCCGGTGGATCGCGTCGAAGGCCGGCAACCACGGCTTCGCCGACGTGTACCTCGATGGCACGAAGGTGGCGACCGTCGACACCTACGGGCCGAGCACCGTCAACCAGCAAGTGCAGTGGTCCACGTCCGGCCTGGCCGACGGCCCGCACACGCTGAAGATCGTTGTGACCGGCCAGAAGAACGCGTCGTCGTCGGGATTCTTCGTCCCCGTGGACGCGATCGACGTGCCGCCGACCGGGGCGCGCGTCTACCCGAGCGTTCCGCAGCAGGGCGCGCTGACGTTCGCCGGGCGTGACTCGAAGATCATCGTCGCGAACTACCAGCTCGGTGCGTCGCAGTTGCAGTACTCGACGTCAGAGATCCTTACCAACCAGACGATCAGCGGCACCGATGTCGGCGTGCTTTACGGCCGCGACGGGCAAGACGGCGAGACCGTCCTGAACTACCCGAGCGCGCCAACGGTCACGGTGCTGTCCGGCAATGCGTCGTCGACGTACGACGCGACAACGGGCGACCTGCGGCTGGACTACACGCACACGGGCCTTGCGCGCGTGCTGATCACCGGCGGGGCGCGGCCGTTGCTGCTGCTCATTGGCACGGATCAAGAGGCTGCCAAGTTCTGGCAGGCGTCGACGGCCACCGGACCGGTGCTTGTCTACGGCTCGCACCTGCTGCGCTCGGCATCCTCGGACGCCGGTGCGCTGGCCTTGACGGGCGACACCGCCGGCGCCGGGCCGGTCGAGGTTTGGGCCGCACCGGCCGCCTCGATCACGTGGAACGGCAAGACGCTGGAGACGACGCCGACGATCAGCGGCTCGCAACTCGGCATTCTGCCCGGCGCGCAGCCGGTGACACTGCCGGCGCTGACGAACTGGAGGCACCAGGAGGAGACGCCCGAGGCGCGGCCGTCGTTCGACGACTCGTCGTGGCAGGTGGCCGACAAGATGAGCTCGAACAGCACGACGCCGCCGGGCACGCTACCGGTGCTGTTCGCCGACGACTACGGCTTCCACCACGGCGACGTCTGGTACCGCGGGCACTTCCGCGGCGCGTCAGCGGCCACCGGCCTTACGGTGTCGGCGATCACCGGGCGGGCCGGCGCGTACTCGGTCTGGGTGAACGGCACGTTCGTCGGTACGACCGGCAGCAGCCCGCACACGTTCGCGTTCCCACCAGGCGTGCTGCATGTCGGCGCGGACAACGAGGTGTCCGTACTGGTCGAGAACATGGGCCACAGCGAGGACTACAACGCCGCCGACTCCAACAAGGAAGCGCGCGGGCTGACCGGCGCGACCGTAGCGGGCTCACCGCTCACGTCGATCAGCTGGCGCATCCAGGGCTCGCGCGGCCGCGAGGACCTGATCGACCCGGTACGTGGACCGATGAACACAGGCGGGCTGTACGGCGAGCGAGCCGGCTGGTCGCTGCCCGGGTTCCCGGACGACTCGTGGGCCTCGGTCTCCCTGCCCACCTCCGACACCACGCCGGGCGTGTCCTGGTACCGCACCACGGTGGCCCTCGACCTGCCGAAGGGCCAGGACACCTCGGTCGGCCTGAAGATCAGCGACGTCCCGAGCCGGCACTACCGTGCACTGATCTTCGTCAATGGCTGGCAGCTCGGCAGATATATCAACGACACGGGCCCGCAGCACGATTTCCCGATTCCGAACGGCATCCTCGACCCGAACGGCACCAACACGATCGCGATCGCGGTGTGGGATACGGACGCGTCGACGGGTGGGCTCGGCGCCATGTCGCTCGAGTCGTTCGGCTCCTACGCGTCTCCGCTCCAAGTGTCCACAGTGGACAGTCCGCGCTACGACCACGCGACGTACGCGACGCCGCCGGCACACGATGCGTCGGTCAGCCTGGATGCGCCGGACACGGCCACTCCGGGGCAGACCTCGGACGTGACCGCGACGTTCTCCGTTCCGGCAGGCGCACCGCCCGCGTCGTCCATCAACTTCGGCCTGGAGGTCCCGTCGGGATGGTCGGCGACGCCTACGTCGCCCACCACCGTCGACGTGCTGAAGGGCGGGGGTTCGGCGACCGCGACATGGCGCGTGACCGCGCCGTCGGGTGATCTGCCGAACGCGTCAGTGCTGACCGTGACGGCCGGCTACCAGCAGCGCGGCGAGTCGCAGAGCCTCAGCGACACCCGGGTGGTGCACGCGCTACCGGCGCCGCCGACCAGCGACAGCTACGTCAGTGACCTGCCGTTCTTCTCGGCGACGAACGGCTGGGGTCCGGTCGAGCGCGACACCAGCAACGGTGAGCAGGCGGCCGGTGACGGCCATCCCATCACGCTCAACGGGGTCGTCTACGCCAAGGGTCTCGGCACGAACTCGATCAGCGACGTGGCGCTCTACCTCGGCGGCAACTGCACCCGGTTCACCGCGGTGGTCGGCGTGGACGACGAGCAGGGCTCGGCGGGGTCGGTCACGTTCAGCGTCGTCTCGGACGGCCGCACGCTGGTCACGACGCCGGTCCTGACCGGTTCGTCGGCGTCGGTGAACCTGGATGTCCACATCACCGGGACGCAGTTGCTCGACCTGGTCGTCGGCGACGGCGGCAACGGGAACGGCAACGACCACGGCGACTGGGCTGATGCTCAGGTTGAATGCGCCGGATGAGTCCCACTGTTTGCGATTGCGCAAGATCTGTCGGCATGAGGCGAGCGATTGTTGCGCGATCGGGGAGGCGGTGCTAGCGACCTGCGATTAGACGACCGCTTGGTCGCGGAGGATGGCGCGCTGGGTCGGCTTGGCCTCGCGGTACCGGCTGACGCCGTCCTTGGTGATTGCGGCGATGACGGAGCGGCGGTCGTCGGGACACATGCATCGCTCGACCAGGCCGTCGCGCTCCAGACGGGCGATGAGCCGGGAGAGTGCGCTTTGCGTCAGGTGCACTCGATCGCCCAGCTCCGAAAGGCGCATCGATCGGGACGGAGTGGCCTCGTACAGCTGTTGGAGTACCTCGAAGTCACTTGCCGAGATCCGGTGATTAGCGAGTAGCTCGCGGTCCAACGTGCAGATCGCCCGGTGGTAGCGCCCCATCAGGTCGTGCCACACCGCGGCTAGCTGGTCATCGCTCACCCGCGACATGACCGCATCGTAGCACATGCTGAAACATAAAATGTACGAGAAATTAATGTGCAAACATCCTATGCACATGCATAGACTGTCGACCATGGCACTCGATCTTGAGACACCATCTACCAATCGAACCACGCCGTCCGTGGTCCGCGACCTGACGTGGACGGCGACTACCTGGCTGCTGCTCGTGGTCCTCTGCGGGGCGCTGTTCCTGGACGGCCTTGACATCTCCATGGTCGGCGTGGCCCTGCCATCTATCGGCTCGGACCTGGGTATGTCGGCGAGCTCACTCCAATGGATCGTGAGCGGGTACGTACTCGGCTACGGCGGCTTTTTGCTGCTGGGCGGCCGGGCCTCGGATCTGCTCGGCCGGCGGCAGGTGTTCCTCACCGCGGTCGCGGTGTTCGGCGCAGCGTCCGTAGTCAGCTCGGTGCTCAGCAACGACTTCGCCCTGGTGGCATTGCGCTTCGTCAAGGGCGCCTCGGCAGGTTTCACGGTGCCGGCCGGCCTGTCGATCATCACCACAACGTTCGCCGAAGGTCCCGCCCGCAACCGGGCACTGTCGATCTACACGATGTGCGGGGCGAGCGGCTTCTCGCTCGGCCTCGTATTCGGCGGGCTGCTCACCGAACTCGGCTGGCGGGAGACGTTCCTGCTGCCGGGACCGGTGGCAATCGCGCTGGTGCTGGTCGGCTTCCGGGTCATCCCGCGGGTGCCGCGCGAGCCGGTGCACTGGGCCCACCTGGACTTGGCGGGCGCGCTCACCAGCACCGCGTCCCTTCTCGTCCTCGTGTACGCGGTCGTCGAAGCCCCGGAACGCGGCTGGGGAAGCCTGAGCACGATCGGGCTGCTGGCGTTGAGCATCGTGCTCATGGCGGTGTTCGTGTTCATCGAGCAGCGGCACCCGCAACCGCTCGTGCGGCTTGGCATGCTGCGGTCGGCGTCGTTGCTGCACGCGAACGCGTCCGCAGCGGTGATGTTCGGCGGGTACGTTGCGTTCCAGTTCCTCGTGACGCTCTACGTGCAGGACTCACTCGGATGGTCGCCGATCGAGATGGCGCTGGGCTTCCTGCCCGCCGGCCTGATCGTGGTGGCCAGCGCGCCGCGGATCGGCCTCCTGCTCGAGCGCCTGCGCACCACGGTGCTGATCATGCTTGGGCTGCTCGCGTTCGTCACGGCGTACGCCCTGTTCCTGCGCGTCGACCCGTCGATGCCGTACGCGAGCTTCCTGCTGCCGACGATGCTGCTGCTCGGCATCGGCTTCGCCCTGTGCTTCCCGGCAGTCAACGCGCAGGCGACAGCCGGCGTGGCCGACCACGAGCAGGGGCTCGCGTCCGGACTGGTAAACACGAGCATCCAGATCGGCGGCGCCATCGTCCTGGCAATCATCACCGCGATCGTCGGCAACGGAGGTAGCGGGTCGACGCACGACCATCGGCTGCTGCCGCACATGACAACGGCCCTGACTGTGGTGGTCGGCGTCTCGGTGCTGGGTCTGCTGGTGACCGCCGCGTGGCTACGCCCACGCCCGCGGCCGGAAGCGGCCGTCGAGACCGCCTGACCCCTCGGATTGCGCAACGTTCGGCGGCGCAGGACCGCCGGACGTTGCGCAATCGGTCGTTAGCGCAGTGCGGCGCGCCATGCTCCGGGCCCGGTCGGCCACAGCTGCCGATGCGCGTACGCGGGGTCGTTCCACCGGCCCCGCCGCGGTGCCTCATCGGCTGCCGATTCCGAGTCCGCGCCGGCGGCCGTAACGATCGCCGTGAGTGCGGCGAGCTCCTCCGGTGTGGGCTCGCCGCGCACGATCCGCAGGTGCCCTGCGATCGAGCAAGAATCGCTCGCGTCAGACGAGGAATTCTTGCTCGATCGGGATGGGGGGTGGGAGGTCATAGCGGGATGTTGCCGTGCTTCTTGGGCGGCGGCGCCTGGCGCTTGTTGCGGAGCATGCGCAACGAGCGGATCACGTAGGAGCGCGTCTTCGACGGCGGAATCACCGAGTCGACGTAGCCACGCTCGGCGGCAATGTACGGATTGACAAGTGTGTCCTCATAGTCGGCCACGAGGCGGGCCCGCATGGAGTCCGGGTCGGGCGCCGCCGCGAGCTCGCGCCGGTACAAGATGTTCGCTGCGCCCTGTGCGCCCATGACGGCGATCTGCGCCGTGGGCCACGCGACGTTGACGTCCGCGCCCAGGTGCTTGGACCCCATCACGTCGTACGCGCCGCCAAACGCCTTGCGCGTCACGATTGTGATCTTCGGAACGGTCGCCTCGGCGTAGGCGTAGATCAGTTTGGCGCCGTGGCGGATGATGCCCCGGTGCTCCTGGTCGACGCCGGGCAGGAACCCGGGCACGTCGACGAACGTGATGATCGGGATATTGAACGCGTCGCATGTGCGAACGAACCGGGCCGCCTTCTCGGATGCGTCGATATCCAGGCAGCCTGCATAATGCATCGGCTGATTGCCCACGATGCCGACGGGATGTCCGTCCATGCGGCCGAATCCCACCACGACGTTCGGGGCGAACAGGGCGTGCACCTCGAGGAATTCCCGGTCGTCGAGCAGGTGCTCGACTATCTGGTGCATGTCGTAGGGCTGGTTGTCCGAGTCCGGGATGATCCTGTCGAGGAACGAGTCGTCGGCATCGAGGTCCGCGGGAGCGTCGTACGCCGGCAGCGGGTCCAGGTTGTTGCTCGGCAGGTAGGACAGCAGCGCCTTGACGTAGTTGATCGCGTCGTCCTCGTCGGAGGCGAGGTAATGGGCGTTGCCACTCGTCGTGTTGTGCGTGCGGGCGCCGCCCAGTTCCTCCAAGGTGACGTCCTCGCCGGTCACCGTCTTCACGACGTCCGGTCCGGTGATGAACATTTGCGAGGTCTGATCGACCATCACTACGAAGTCGGTGAGCGCCGGTGAATAGACGTGCCCACCCGCAGCGGCGCCCATGATCAGTGAGATCTGCGGGACGACGCCGGACGCCTGCACGTTCCGGTAGAAGATCTCGCCGTACAGGCCGAGGCTGACGACACCCTCCTGGATGCGGGCGCCGCCGCCCTCGTTGATGCCGATGACCGGGCAGCCGTTGCGCAGTGCGAAGTCGAGGACCTTGACGATCTTCTCGCCATAGACTTCGCCGAGGCTGCCCCCGAACACCGTGACGTCCTGGCTGAACACGCACACCGGGCGGCCGTCGACGGTGCCGTAGCCGGTGACCACGCCGTCGCCGAAGGGACGGTTGCGATCCATGCCGAACGTCGTCGAGCGGTGCCGGGCGAATTCGTCGAGTTCGATGAACGATCCCTCGTCGAGCAGCGCCGCGATCCGCTCGCGGGCCGTCTTCTTACCACGGCCGTGCTGCTTCTCGACCGCCCGCGCGGAGCCGGCATGAACGGCCTCGTCGTACCGGTGCTCGAGATCGGCGAGCTTGCCCGCGGTGGTGTGCGGGTCGGGAGCCTGCGGGAGCGGCGGAGCTGCCATGTCAGCCAACGATAGTGCGCGGGCCGTATCGGCCCGTTCGACCCTAGGCTGGGGTTCGTGAGCCGTGCCCCGCTCGACGTTCCCGCGCTTTCGGCCGGCCTCGATCCGCCGTGGGTGCGTCTGAGCGTGGTCGACGAAACAACCTCGACCAACGCCGATCTGCTCGGTGTGGCGGAGGGCACGCCGGAGGGGACGGTGCTCGTGGCCGAGCACCAGACCGCGGGTCGCGGCCGGCTCGACCGAGCATGGACGTCGCCGCCCCGGTCCGGGCTGACGTTTTCGGTACTGGTGCGTCCCGGCACGCCGCCGACCACCTGGGGGTGGCTGCCGCTGCTCAGCGGGGTGGCGGTATGCGACGCCGTCGGCGCGGCGGGCCTCGAGGCGATGCTCAAGTGGCCGAACGACCTGCTTCTCGGCGCCGAGCAGCGCAAGGGGGCAGGCATCCTGGTGCAGGTCGCCGGCGAGGCCGCCGTGATCGGCATCGGGCTGAACGTCTCGACCACCGCGGACGAGCTGCCGGTGCCCACGGCCGCGTCGCTGGCTACCGAAGGCCGCGAGGTCGAGCGCAGCGCGCTACTCGCGACGATGCTGACCGAGCTCGGGCACCAGTACCTGCGTTGGCGCGACGCAGGAGGCAACGCAGACGCGTGCGGGCTCGCCGCGGACTACCGCGAGCGCTGCGCCACACTGGGACAGAACGTGACAGTCACCACCGCCGGCGGGGCAACGTTGCGCGGCCTTGCCACCGATATCGACGCAGAGGGTCGGCTGCGTGTCACTGCCGAGGGCCGCGAGCATGTCGTAGCTGCCGGCGACGTCGAGCACATCCGCGCCGGAACCCACGAGCGATGAGCGCTCGCGCTGATCCAGTCCCGCCCTACGCGGATCCGCGTCCCCACCACTCGCTCCGCTCGGGTGGACCCGCGGCTCCGCTCCGCGCCTCCGGCGCGGGCCGCGTGGCGGCGGCGGGGCTCTTCGCGCAAGCGCTCATCGCCGGGCACGCTAGGGTTTCGGGCAATACGAAGGGAGGCGCGCCATGGCTTACCCGGAGAAGATCCTTGCCGAGGACGAGCGAGTCGTCGCGCACCTGCACCCGCACTGGATCACGCTCGTGGCCCCGGTGTTCTGGTTCATCGTGGTCTGCGCCGCGGCCGGCGCCGCTATCGCGTTCCTGCCGTCGGGTGGCGCGCACACGCCGTTGCTGATCGCAATACTCGTCGTCGCGCTGATCCTGGTGTGCTGGCGCACCGTCGCAGGGCTGATCCGGTGGCGCACGTCGCACTACATCTTCACCACGCACCGGGTGCTCATCCGGCGCGGCATCCTCAGGCACACCGGCCGGGACATCGCGTTGCAGCGCATCAATGACGTGGCGTTCAGCCAGTCGCTGTTCGACCGCATCGTCCGCGCCGGGACGCTCACCATCGAGTCGGCCGGTGAGCACGGCCAGGAGACGCTCGTCGACGTGCCCAACTCCGAGCGCCAGCAGCAGCTGCTGAACCGGCTCATCGAGGAGGACGCCGACCGGCGGGCCCGCGAGGCCTACGAACATCACCCGCTCTACGGGCAGCCGCCGTATCCGCCACCGGGGCAGCCGCCGCAGCCGTAATCGATGCATCCCCGCATGGGCGGGCTCATGGCGCGAGCGCTCCTCGCCCGCGTCGTACCGTAGCTGTATGACGCTTCCGACCGCAGTGAGCCTGCGCGAGGTCGGCCCGCGCGACGGCTTGCAGAACGAGGATCCCGTCCCCACCGACGCCAAGGTGGCACTGATCAATCAGCTGTCGCGTACCGGGGTGTCGCGCATCGAGGCGGTGTCGTTCGTGCATCCGCGCGCGATTCCGCAGATGGCCGACGCGGACGAGGTGTGGGCACGGGTCGAGCGCAACCCCGCGGTGACCTATTCGGCGCTGGTGCCGAACTCGCGCGGCGCGTCCCGGGCCATCGACGCGGGATTCACCGACATCGAGGTCGTCGTCTCAGCCTCCGACGCGCACAACCGCAGGAACGTCAAGCGCTCGACAGATGAGTCCCTGTCGGACATCGCCGAGATCATCAAGCAGGTCCACGACGCAGGCGGGAACCTCGAGGTGATCGTCTCGACCGCGTGGGGCTGCCCGTACGAGGGGGACGTCCCCGTGTCGCGCGTCGTCGACGTCGCGCGGCGCGCGGCAGACGCCGGCGCGGATACGCTGACGTACGGCGACACGACGGGCATGGCGACGCCCACCCGCGTGATCGACCTGGTGACGCGTACCCGCGAGACGATGCGCGACGTACCGCTCGCCCTGCACTTCCACAACACGCGGGGCACCGGCCTCGCGAACCTCTACGCCGCCCTGCAGCTCGGCGTCACCCACTACGACGCATCGGTGGGCGGCCTGGGCGGGTGCCCATACGCCCCCGGCGCCACCGGCAACATCGCGACGGAGGAGGTAGTGGCGATGCTCGAGGACATGGGCATCGCCACAGGTGTCGACATCGACATGCTGCTGGACGTGGCTGCGCTCGCTCAGCGGTACGTGGGCAAGGAACTGCCGTCGAACGTGTTGCGTGCCGGGCCGCGCACGCGGCTTACACCTCTTGATTACGCTGCCTCTGCTGGCTGAATCACGTAGAACGCGGCGCCCTGCGGGTCGGCCAGCCCGGCGAATCGACCGTACGGGGAGTCCTTCGCCGGGACGTTCACCGTCGCGCCGTGGGCGGTGGCCGCCGAGACGGTGGCGTCGGTGTCGTCGACGGTGAAGTACACCGACCAGTGCGGGGGCGTCTCGGCAGGCACGTCGGCGCTCATCTGCCAGATGCCGGCGACGTCGCGGTCCTCCACGCGCAGCGTCTGGTACCGGAACTCGCCGTCGCTCATGTCGTGGGCGCTGACCGGCAGGATGGCTGTATAGAAGGCGACGGCCCCGCCGAGCTCGCGCGTGGCGAGCTCGTGCCAGGCCATCGTCCCGGCTTCCTCGACGAGTTCGGCGCCGGTGTGCAGACCGGGCTGCCAGGCCCCGGCGACGGCTCCGATTGTGTCCAGCCAGAGCAGGATGCTGCCCTGGTCGCGCACCTGCATCGGCCCGAGGATGACGGCACCGCCGTTGGCGGTGACCGACTCGGCAAGCTTCTGGGCGTCGTCTGTCGCGAAATATGTGAGCCAGGCGGGCGGCTGCTCAGTGATGGGCATGTCGTTGAGGCCGCACACCCGCTTACCGTCCTTCCTAGCCGTCGCGTAGTGCGACTCCTCGTTCGTCTCGAACTGCCAGCCGAACAGCTCGGTGTAGAACCCGCGTGCCGCGGACGGGTCGCTTGTGTTCAGGTCGATCCAGCATGGGGTGCCGGGTGTGTAGGAGCTGCGTTCTGCCATGTACCGACTGTCCCACGGAGGTCTTGCGGATGACCAGCGCGAGACCGGCGAGCACGAGCAGGGCGCAGCCCGCGAGGCGCCAGGTGAGTGGTTCGCCGAGGGCGGCCCAGGCGGCAGTGAGACCGAAGATCGGCACCAGCAGGCTGAACGGCGCGACGCGGCTGACCGAGTACGTGCCGATGAGCCGGTTCCACAGCCCGAAGCCGACCAGCGTCGACAGATAGGCGACATAGCCGATCGCGAGCAGGGCACGCACGGTGAGGTGGCTGAGCGCATGGGCGACGTTGTGTGGCCCGTCGACGATCGTGGACAGCCCGAGCAGCGGCAGCGGGGGCACCAGGCTCGACCAGACGAGCATGGACAGCGGCCGGCTCTCGCCGCTGGCTCGCACGATGACGTTCCCGAGTGCCCACGCCGCGGCGGCCCCGATCGTCAAGAGCATTCCGGTCAACGCGACACTCCCGCCGGTGCCCCCGCTGGCCAGCAGGCCCATGCCCGCCGTAGCGACCAGGGCGCCGGCGGCCTGCCCTCGTGTCGGCCGCTCGCCGAGCAGGAGTGAGGCAAGGCCGAGCGAGAACAGCGCCTGCAATTGCAGGACGAGCGACGCGAGCCCGGCCGGCATCCCGCTTGCCATCGCCGTGAACAGCAGGCCGAACTTGACCACACCGAGCACCAGGCCGTAACCCAGCACGAAGCGCAGCTTGGCTGTCGGCCTCGGAACGAGCAGCGCGAGGGGCGCGCACGCGAGGAAGCGCAACGCAGTGAGCAAAAGTGGCGGCAGGTCGCGCAAACCCTCGTCTATCACCACGAAGTTGACACCCCAGATGACGG
>JBKPQY010000189.1:0-10280 GCA_046734315.1 Actinomycetota bacterium
GACGCCGGCCGTTCACTGGCAGGCCTCGCACGACTCGGGGTTCTCCAGGTTGCAGGCGACCGCGCTTACCGTCGCTTGCTGAATGCGCGTGGCCGGGCGCGAGCGCAGGTAGTACGTGGTCTTCAGCCCGGACTTCCAGGCATACAGGTACATCGAGCTGAGCTTGCCGATGGACGGTGCGCTCATAAACAAATTCAGCGACTGGCTCTGGTCGACGAATGGCGCCCGAGCTGCGGCGAGGTCGATCAGCGCTCGCTGCGGCAGCTCCCACGCGGTCCGGTACAGCTCGCGCACGTCGGCCGGCAACGCCTCGATCCCCTGCACCGACCCGTCGGCCCGCTTGATCGCATCACGGATCTCGGGCGTCCACAGGTCGCGTTGCTTCAGCTCACGGACGAGCGCGGTATTCACCTGAAGGAATTCGCCGGACAGCGTCTCCCGCTTGAACAGGTTCGACACCTGCGGCTCGATGCACTCGTAGCAGCCCGCGATCGATGCAATGGTGGCCGTGGGCGCGATCGCGACAAGCAATGAGTTGCGCAAGCCCGTTCTGGCAATGCGCGCGCGTACGGTTGCCCACCGCTCGGCCTGGCCGACGCTCGCACCCCACAGGTCAGGCTGCAACTCGCCCTGCGCCGCTCGTGTCTGGGCGAACGCCGGATGCGGCCCGAACCGCTCAGCCAGGCCGGCGGAGGTCTCCAGGGCGGTCAGAAACATCTCCTCGGCGACACGCGTCGACAGCTCCCGGGCGGCGGCGCTGTCGAAGGGAAGCCGCAGCGCGAAGAAGACGTCCTGAAGGCCCATTACGCCGAGCCCGACGGGGCGCCATCGCGGATTGGACGTGGCGGCCGGCGTAGTCGGGTAGTAGTTGATGTCGATCACACGGTCGAGAAACGTGACGGCGGTACGCACCGTAGCGCGCAGCTTCGCCCAATCGAGGCCGTCCGGCCCGAGGTGGGCCGCGAGGTTCACCGAGCCCAGGTTGCACACGGCTGTCTCGGAATCCGACGACACCTCGACGATCTCGGTGCACAGATTCGACAGGTGCACTGTATTTTCGGGCGCGCCGGTTTGGTTGCACTTGGCGTTTGCCGCGTCCTTGAAGGTCATCCAGCCGTTGCCGGTCTGGGCGAGGGTCCGCATCATCCTGCCGTAGAGGTCGCGGGCCCGGACCTGCCGCACATACCGGCCCTCGGCCTCGGCGCGCCGGTATGCCTCGTCGAACGCCGAGCCCCACAGGTCGGGCAGGTCGGGCACCTCGTCCGGGTCGAACAGCGACCACGTCTCATCCGCCTCGACCCGGCGCAGGAACTCGTCGGGGATCCAGTTCGCCAGGTTGAGGTTGTGCGTGCGGCGCGCGTCCTCGCCTGTGTTGTCACGCAGTTCGAGGAACTCCTCGACGTCGGGGTGCCATGGTTCGAGGTATACGCAGGCCGCGCCCTTGCGTCGGCCACCCTGGTTGACGGCCGCCACGCTTGCGTCCAACGTGCGCAGCCACGGCACGATGCCGTTCGCCTGGCCGTTCGTTCCCCGGATCAGCGCACCCCGCGAGCGCACACGGGACCAGGAGATGCCGATACCACCGGCATATTTGGACAGTCGCGCGACCTGCGCGTACCGCTCGTAGATGGAGTCGAGCTCGTCACGCGGCGAATCGAGCAGGTAGCAGGAGGACATCTGCATGTGACGGGTGCCGGAGTTGAAGAGCGTCGGCGAGCTCGGCAGATAGGCCAGCGACGACATGAGGCGATAGAAGCCGATCGCCTCGGACGGCGTTCTCGACAAGCCACATGCAACGCGCAACAGAAAGTACTGCGGTGTCTCGATCACCAGGCGAGTGCGTGGATGGCGCAGCAGGTAACGGTCGTAGACGGTGCGCAGCCCGAAGTACTCGAAGCGCCGGTCGGCATCGACTGCGACTGCGTCGTCGAGCTTGCGCGCGTTGTCCTTGACCAACGCCGCCATATCATCGCCGATCAAGCCCTCGGCGTGGCCGAGCTTCACAACCTGGCTGAACGACGCGATGCCCTGCCCGCGCACCTCCTTGCCGATGTATCCGGCTAGCAGTCCGGCGGCCAGCTTCGAGTACTGCGGCTCCTCACCGATCATCTCGGCGGCGGTCTGGATCGAGAGACGGTCCAACTCCGCGGTGGTGGCACCGTCGTACAGGCCGCTGATCGTCTTGGTCGCGACCCGCAGCGGGTCGACATCGGAGAGCCCGACCGCAAAGCGCTCCACGGCACGGACGATCTTGTTCACGTCTACGGGCTCGGCGTCACCGTTGCGCTTGCGGACACACATCGTCGTACGCTTCGGTGCCTCGGTCGTGGTCATACGTCCTCCTAGAGCTACGGCACGGGCGCACCGCGGCGTGTTCGTGCACAGCGTCGGACAGCGCGCCGTCGTCGGGCGGCCCGCTGATCGGGTTTCGGACAGCACGCAGCCGCGCACGCATCGACGTGCCCGGTCTACGCCGACACCCCTGGATGAGGCGCCGGATCAGTGCGTTGACCACCATATGTAGGGGCGATGACAAAGGCACGCACCACATCTAGTTCGTGGTGTCGCTGCCATCGCGGGGGCGTCTGCGGCGCCCGCCGCCGCCGTGATCTTGGACCTGTGGTCGCCACCCGACCAGAAGTCCAAGATCACGCGGATTTTCGTCGACGTCGGGGCGCTAGGCGGGCAGGCCGCGCCAGCCGTCCGGGTCGACGCCGCCGGGAACCGGCGCGGCAGGGTCGTACGGCGTGCGGGTGAAGACGAAAGTGCCCACGTCGAGGTGGGTGACCCGGCCGCTCGCGTCCCGGCCGATCCGCAGCCGCTCCCCGGCGTAGTAGCCCTCTAGGCCCGTCCACGTGCCGTCGGGTTCGGGATGGAACCGCGACGCTCGCCCGGAACCGCGCAGCGGTTCGAGCCGCAACTGCCGGTCGGGGAGCAGGTACACGCCGTAAGCGGTCGGGCCCCAGTACCAGGCGCCGGTCAGGGCGAGCAGTTCGTCGTCGAACGTCTGCACCGGATGCCACGGCCGCGGCAGCGGGGGCTCGTGCGACGCGACGATGCCGATCAGCTCGCCAGCCAGGCTGCCGATCTGGATGCCGGAGGTCGCGTTTGCCAGGACGATCGCGCCGAGCCGCTCGTCTGCGCTGATCCACACCGCGGCGAGGAAACCGGGCATCGACCCGGTGTGCCCGACCAGGGTCCGGTCACCGTCGTAGAGCAGTTGCATGCCAAGGCCGTACCCCTGGGTGCGTTCCGTGCTTGCAGAGGCCGGCGCGCGCATCTCCTCCAATGTCTCGAGTCGCAGCACAGCCGGATCACCCTCGGCCAGGAAGCGCACGAACCTGCACAGGTCGGTGACCGTTGACCAAAGCTGGCCGGCCGGCGCCATCGGCCCGGCGTCCTCTGCCGGCTCCGGCAGCAGTACGTCCGCCCAGGGGTGGACCGCCCACCCGGACGCGTGCGGCTGCCGCGCCATGATCGTTGTGCGCGTCATGCCGAGCGGCTCGAAAATGTCGCGCCGCAGCGCCTCACCCCACGGCGTGCCGCGAAGCTGCGCGACCAGCGCGCCGAGCACCCCGAAGCCCGGGTTGGAGTAGTGGAACCGCCGCCCGGCGGGATGGCGCAGGGGGTCGGCGCCCAGCGCATCGGACAGCGCCGGCGCGCCCGGCACCCGTTCCCACCACGCTCCGGCGGACTCGGACGCCAACCCCGCGGTATGCCCGAGCAGTTCGGCGATGCGCACGTCGCCCACGGGCATCCCGGGCAGGTGCTTGCCGAGTGGATCGGCGAGGTCGAGCCGCCCCTCGTCACGCAACCGCATCACCTGCACCGCGACGAACGTCTTGGAGATCGACCCGATGCGGTACTGCGTGTCGTCGGGCGAATCGCCGACCGCTCCCCACCCGCCTGTCCAGACCGGCGCGCCGTCGCGCACGACGGCGCCGACGAGCGACGGAGCGCGTCCCTCGACCTGCGCGGTGGCGATCCGGTGCAGCAGGGCGTGCCGAGTGGCGGGGAGCAACTCGCTCATGCCAGGAAACATAGCCGGGCGGAGAAAACAGGTTGCCGCCACGGGAACGCCACTGGGACGGTCGTCGTCATGGCGCTCGAGATCGTTGCGGTAGATCCGGGCGATGCAGCTCGCTTCGAGGCGTGGCGGGCTGTCCTGGAGGCATCCCAACGCGTCGAGTACGGCGACGAGCACGCCATCCATTCGCTGGACGAGGTCCGCGCAAGTTTCCGCGACCAGCGCTATGAGCGGCGCCTGGCCTGGGCCGCGGTTTGCGACGGCACCGTCGCCGGACACCTCGACGTGGCACTGGCCGTGACAGACAACACCCACCGCCTCGACTTCACCGTTGCGGTGCGCCCTGAGCACCGGCGCCGGCGCATCGGCAGCACGCTGTTCGAGCGCGTCGAGCGCATTGCCCGCGCTGAGCACCGCGCTGTGCTCGGCGCGGAGTCGGATGTCGCGACCGGGCACGACGATCCGGCCGCGGGCTTCGCCGCACGGCACGGCTTTACGGCCGCCCAGCGCGAGCTGCGCAGCCGCCTCGTGCTACCGGTCGACGTCGATACAGCCCGCGCCGAGGCAGAGAAGCACGCCGAGGGCTACGAGGTGCTGACGTCCTGGGACGGCATACCCGACGAGTGGCTCGTCGACCGGGCGCTGCTGTCGCAGCGGATGAGCACGGACCCGCCCATGGGCGCCCTCGACTACGCGGAGGAGGCATGGGACACCGAGCGGGTACGCCGCATCTTCGGACTCGCCCGCGAGCAGCGGCGGCGTGTCGTGGAGACCGTGGCGCGGCACCGGGCGAGCGGCAGGCTGGTCGGCTACACAACGATCGGCGTCGCCGAGCACACGCCCGACGTTGCCTACCAGTGGGACACGCTCGTCCTGCATGAGCACCGGGGGCACCGTCTCGGGATGCTGCTCAAGGCAACGAACCTACAGGCGCTGCTTGCCGAATTGCCCGGCGTGCGCTGCGTCCACACCTGGAACGCCAACGAGAACGAGCCGATGTTGCGCGTAAACCGCGCACTGGGCTTCCAGCCGATCGGCCAGATGACGGAGTGGCAGAAGCTGCTGAGCTAAGCCGCCGGTCTGTGCCTCATCGGGTAAGCGCGCTCGCGTCGGGTGGGACGTCCACCGCATGCTCGCGCAGCGCCTCGAGCGGGACGACGTCGAGCGCCCGCTCGTTCGTCGCTTCCAGGACGACCGGTGCGGCCACGCCGGCCTCGTAGGACGCAAGCCACCGCAGCGCGACCACGCACCAGCGATCGCCGGGCCGCAACCCCGAAAAGCGGAATTCGGGACGCGGCGTGCTCAGGTCGTTGCCGATCTGCTGCTGGTGCTCGAGGAACTCGGCGCTGACAACCGCACAGACCGTGTGGCTGCCGATGTCGTCCGGGCCGGTGCTGCAGCAGCCGTCCCGGTAGAAACCGGTCAGCGGGTCGGCGCCGCACTCCGCAAGCGGGCCGCCCAGGACGTTGCGCTCTTCCGTCACCTGAGACAGCATCACACGCCAACGGGCATGATTGCCGGAAGGGCTGATGGAAGCGGAACCTGCGATGTACGAGCTCGGCACCGACGGCCCGGCATTGATCCTCGTCGCAGTCGACGGCTCCGAGACGTCGATGCGGGCGGGCGCATACGCCGCCGGGTTGGCCCGCCGCCAGGGTGCCAAGATCGTGTGCGTGTACGTCGGCCAGATCGCCGGCATCGCGGCCAGCGTGCCGGCCGCGGTCGGCGCGTTGATCCAGATGCACGACAGCATCGCGCGCAGCCTGCGCGAGCAGATCGCCGAGCGGGCTCCCGAGACCGGCGTCGACGTGACGTTCGTCGAGCGGCGCGGCGACCCGTACACCGAGATCGTCCGCCTCGCCGACGAGATGCGCGTCGACGCGGTCGTCGTGGGCCGTTCGGCGCAGCGGGGCCACCGGTTCATGGGCTCGCTCGCGGTGCGCCTCGTACGTGATGCGCGGTGGCCCGTCACCGTCGTCCCGTAGCATTCCGATACGGCTGGTTCGGGGCTGATGCCTCGGAGCAAGAGGGAACCCGGTGCGAATCCGGGACTGCCTCGCAGCGGTGAGCGGGAACGACCGCCGTCTTCCGAAGACGACAGCGAGTGAGCATCGCAGGGCCGAAGGCCCGAGGAGCGGAGCGAGCGCGGAGTCGAGCATCGGAGCAGCACTGGGGCGCGGCCCTGGGAAGCGACGGCCAGTAGGCGCCGGATACCCGGCACGCCCGCGAGTCCGAAGACCTGCCAGCCGTCCACGCGGCGACCGTCGCGTGGCAGCCACCGGACTCGCGAAGGAGAGCTCCGTGACCAGATCGACCCTTTCCGGCTACCCGCGACAAGGTCCGAACCGCGAGCTGAAGACGCTGCTCGAGCAGTACTGGGCCGGGTCGTTGCCCGCAGCCGAATTGCAGGCGGCAGCCGCCCGGCTGCGGGCGCAACGGCTGTTCGAGATGCGTGCGGCCGGCATCGACGAAGTCTGCAGCAACGACTTTTCCCCGTACGACCACGTCCTCGACACGGCGTGGATGCTCGGAGCGATCCCACCCCGGCATCGGCACACCGACCCCCTGACATCCTATTTCGCGATGGCGCGGGGCACCCCCGAGGCGGCGCCCCTGGAGATGACGAAGTGGTTCGACACCAACTACCACTACCTGGTCCCGGAGCTCCGCCCTGATACGCAGTTCCACGCCGATGCCGGCAAGCCGGTCGGTGCGTTTCGCGAGGCGGCAGAGCTCGGTATGGTCACCCGGCCGGTGCTGCTCGGTCCGGTCACGTTCCTCCTGCTGTCGAAGTCCACTGTGGACGGCTTCGAGCCGCTGTCGCTGCTGGACGGCCTGCTGCCGGTGTACGCGGACGTGCTCGGGCAACTTGCCGACGCGGGCGCCGAATGGGTGCAGCTCGACGAGCCGGCGCTGGTCCAGGATCAGCCCGACGCCGTGCTCGACGCCGTCGAGCGCACCTACCATGCGCTGGCGTCCGGTAGACCGAAGCTGCTCGTGGCCTCGTATTTCGGCCCGCTCGGCGAGGCGTTGCCGGTGCTCGCCCATACGCCGGTGGATGGTTTGGCCGTCGACCTGACCGTACCGCAACGCATCGAACCGTTGCCCGGAAAGCGCCTCGTAGCCGGCGTCGTCGACGGGCGCAACGTGTGGGCCAACGACCTGGAACGCTCGCTGGACCTCCTGGAACGCCTCGGCGACGTCGACGTCGCACCGTCGTGCTCGCTGCTGCACGTACCGCTGGACGTGACCGCCGAAACTCCGGTCGCGCCCTGGCTGGCGTTCGCCCGGCAGAAGCTGGACGAGGTGGTGCTATTGGCCCGGGGTCTGCGCGAAGGGCGCGACGCGATCGCTGACGAACTCGCCGAGAGCCGGGCGCGCGTGCTCGAGCGTGCGGGCTCGACGAGGCTGCGCGACGAGGCCGTGCGGGCCCGGGTCGCCGCCATGACCCCAGCCGACCGAAAGCGGCGAAGTGCCTACGAGCGGCGGCGCGAGGCGCAGCAGCGCCGGCTCGGCCTGCCGCTGCTGCCGACGACGACGGTCGGCTCGTTCCCGCAGACCCGTGAGCTGCGCCGCGCCCGCGCCGACAACGCCGCCGGGCGAATCACGGAGGAGGCCTATCGCGCCGTGATGGCGCAGGAGATCAAGGACGTCATCGCGCGCCAGGAGGCGCTGGGCCTGGACGTCCTGGTGCACGGCGAACCCGAGCGCAACGACATGGTGCAGTACTTCGCCGAACAGCTGGGCGGGTTCGTGACCACTCGGCACGGTTGGGTGCAGTCATACGGCAGCCGGTACGTGCGCCCGCCGATCCTCGTCGGCGACGTGTCCCGGCCGGCACCGATGACGGTCGAGTGGGCGCGGTTCGCACAACAGCAGACGTCTCGTCCCGTCAAGGGAATGCTCACCGGCCCGGTGACCATGCTCGCGTGGTCGTTCGTCCGTGACGACCAGCCGCTCGCTGACACGGCGCGGCAGGTTGCGCTGGCGCTGCGTGACGAGGTGGCCGACTTGGAGGCGGCGGGTATCGCGATCGTCCAGGTGGACGAGCCGGCGCTGCGTGAGTCGCTGCCGCTGCGCCGAACGGGGCAGCCGGAGTACCTGCGCTGGGCGGTGGACGCGTTCCGCCTCGCGACCGGTGGCGCCGCCGACGACACCCAGATCCACACGCACATGTGCTATGCCGAGTTCGGCGACGTTCTGGATGCGATCGCCGCTACGGACGCGGACGTAGTCAGCCTGGAGGCCGCGCGCTCCGGCATGGCGATCGTGCGCGATCTTGCGCGGGCGAGCTATCCGCGCGAAGTCGGCCCGGGCGTGTGGGACATCCATTCGCCGCGCGTCCCGTCGTCCGACGAGATCGCCGTGCTACTGCGCATGGCGCTCGGCGCCCTGCCGGCCGAGCGACTGTGGGTGAACCCCGACTGCGGCCTCAAGACGCGTGACTACACAGAGGTGCTGCCGGCCCTGGCGAACCTCGTGGCGGCAGCACGGGCGGTGCGGGCAACTATCTAATCCGGCTGGGCTGCGCTTCTTGTGGTTAATTGCCACCGCTGAGCACACGCGCTCATCGCCAAGAGACAACGTTGTCGGTACGCTGCGTGGCCTATGCTGCCAGCGTGCCGAACGCGAGCAGCCGACGATCGGGATAACGATGTCATATGGCTACTGATCGGGCTGTACCCAGCCGACCGACGCTACGGCAGGTAGCGGCGCTGTCCGGCGTGAGCTTGAAGACGGCATCACGGGTGATGAACGGCGAGCAGTACGTCGCCGAGGCGACTGCCACGAGGGTGCGGGCCGCAGCGGCGCAGCTGGGATTTCGGCGCAATACGATCGCTCGCGAGCTGCGCTCGGGTGCGCGGTCGTCGTCAGTCGGGCTGATCATCGGCGACCTGGCCAATCCGTTCTACTCGCGGATCGCACGTGGCGCCGAGCGCCGGCTGCGTCCCGGCGGCCTGCAGCTCATTTCCGCGAGCACCGAGGAGGACCCCGAGCTCGAGCACGTCCTCGTCTCGGACATGCTCGAACGACGGGTCAGTGCGCTGCTGATCGTGACGAGTGGCAGCGACCACGGTTATCTTGATGCCGAGCGTCGCCTCGGCCTGCCGGTCGCGTTCCTGGACCGGCCACCCGAGGACATCGTCGCCGACACGATTCTGCTGGACAATGTCAGCGGCGTGCGCCAAGCGGTGGAGCACCTGTTGCAGCAAAAGCACCGCCGCATCGGTCTGGTCGGCGACCTGAGCCGGCTCGAGACGCACCGCGAACGTATCGCCGCGTTCGAGAAGGTCATGACCGAGGCAGGCATCGGTAACTGGCAGAAGTACGTGCGTGCCGGATCGCACGACGTCGAGACCGCCCGGCACGCGGTAGACGATCTGCTCGCGCTGAAGCCGCCGCCCACCGCGTTGTTCACCACGAACAACCGCATCACGATCGGCGCGCTGCGCGCCCTGCGCGGACGCGACGACCCGCCGGCGCTCGTCGGCTTCGACGACTTCGACCTGGCCGATCTGCTGGACGTCACGGTCATTGCGCACGACCCCGAGCGGATGGGCGAGCTCGGCGCCGAGCTCGTGCTCAGCCGCCTCAGCGGTGACGAGCAGCCGGCGCGCCGGATGCTGTTGCCGACCCGGCTAGTGACGCGCGGCTCCGGAGAGCGGCCGCCGCGCCGCCGCTGATCCGCTGAACCGCGCAGCCGCCCAGGTTATCATCCCCTGCGGCGCAGCCTGGGTGCGCCGGCCCCGCCGCCGTGTGCCCAGACGATGAGTCCGGCCACGTCCACGCCATAGGGGTCGCGGCCCCGGTACGGCTCGATAGCCGTGGCGGCCCGCTCCAGGAGCGCCGCTTCGCCCGCCGGGTTGCCGCGCGCCGCATGGGTCACTCCGACGGCGAGCTGCGCCAAGCCTTTCCAGAATGGACGCTCCGGCGCGGCGGCCGCCTTCCAGGCGTCCTCGAGCACCTCGTGCGCATGAAACGGCAGTCCCTCGTCGAGCAGCCGCTGCGCCTCGTCGAGCGCCTCATCGGGCGTGCGGGCCACCCCCCCGGGCTGTCGCGGCACCCCGGTAGCTCCCCGCGGCAACGGCCGGCCGAGCGCGTCCCGGGGCCGAGCGTTCTGGGGACGCCCCGCTGCATCACGATCGCGCATATGCGCATTGTCCCCCGTTCGACCCGGGTGAAACGATCAACCCATGGCAAGCCCCGGCTGGTACCCGGACCCACAGGACCCCAACTGGCACCAGTACTACGA
>JBKPQY010000190.1:0-10414 GCA_046734315.1 Actinomycetota bacterium
CTAGTACTGCAGCCGTAGTTCGTGATCATTGAAGTGCGAGGTGTCGGCGGTAGTGGCATTGGCGGGCTCGGGCTTGGTGTCGTCGGCGCCATCGTGACCAGGCCAGTAGGGTGTCGAGGCTGTGTTTTGCGCCGAGCAGCAGGGCGTCGAATAGTCGTCGGAACTCGTTGACGGTCAATTCGATCAGCCCGGTCGGCGCCGGTGTGTGGTCGCGTTCGATGGCGGTGGCGACCGCCAGGAATGCATGGGCGAGCATGGCGAGGGTGGTCCAGCGGTGCCAGGAGACCCAGCGCCGGACCTGGTGCTGATCGAGACCGACCAGGCCCTTGGCGGTCTGGAAGTTTTCCTCGATGCACCAGCGTTGCCCGGCTACCCGCACGAGGGTGGATAGCGGCACGTGGTGCGGCGTGTAGCAGCGCAGGTAGGCCAGCTCGCCGGTGGTGTCGTTGCAGCGGATGAGCAGATGGTGCTCGCCGTGGTCGTGCTCGTCTTCGGGCAGCAGGGCGATCCACGTCCAGGCGTAGTAGCGCGGGCCTTTGCTGCCAGGGCCGCAGGAGTAGTGATGCCACGCCGAGTCAGGCACCGTCGCGGCGAGTTCGTCGACTCGTACTGGCCCGGCGTGGGTGGGCACTCGACGGTTCGCCGCGACCTGCAGCACATAACCTAGGCCGTGCGCGCGGACCGTGCGGCGCAGCTGCGGGTCGGCGCCATAGACCTCGTCGGCGGCCACCCAGCCTGCCGGCACGCCCGCGTCGACGGCACGGGTGATCATCGTCGTCGCGAGCGTCGGTTTGGTCGCGAACCCGACGCCGTCCGGGACCCCGGCCCGCCGGCAGCGCTCGGCGTCCTCGGTCCAGGAACACGGCAGATACAAGGCACGGTCGATCAACGCGGTGCCCGCGCCGGGCGGCGTAGGTCAAATACACCGCGACCTGGGCGTTCTCAATCCGCCCGGCGGTGCCGGTGTACTGCCGCTGCACCCCGACCGAGTGCTCGCCCTTCTTCAGATCGCCCGTCTCATCAACCACGAGGACCGCATCAGGCTCGGCGAACGCGTCGATAACGTAGCCGCGCAGGTCATCACGCACCGCCTCGGCGTCCCAGCGCGCTCGAGCAAGCAGATGCTGCAGCCCGTCCGGAGTCAAGTCACCGCAATGCTCGGCGATCGTCCAGCAGTTCTTGCGCTCCAGCCCGCACAACATCCCGAGCATCAGCCTGCCCGCGTGTCGCAGCGGCTCGTAGCGCGCGAACCGCGACGCGATCCGATCGATCACCTCGCAGTACGCCATCCACCACCGGCCAGGATCTACGCTGTGTGCCGCGGCCACCGCGGCGATCTCGTTGTTCGACACAAACACCGAATGCTCGCCCGGTGGCCGCCCTCGACCCGGCAGACACGCCGCTCCAAGACACCATCAGCACCGAAGATCACGAACTACGGCTGCAGTACTAGTGGTGATGAGCGCCATCGCGTTCGGTGACTTCGTCGAGGCCAACGGCTCGAAGCTGGCGGCTCGATGTCGACGCCGTCGTCGCACGCGCACGGGCCGTCCGCAGGAGCCGGCGGCGCAACGCCGCCGCGATCACCGGCGCCGCCGCTGCCGTGCTCGCCGTCGCCGGCGTCGTGACCGCCGTCCAGCTCAACCGGCACTCCGGCACGCCGGCAGGTGGGCCGAGTTCGACAGCGCAGGCGGCGACCTGCCCGGGCAGTGTCCCGGCAGTGTCGCTGGGCAAGGGTTCCGGCCCGCTGTTCCCGGCCGACGTGACGTCAACGTCTGTGTGTACACCGTCAACCGGCTGACCGCCTCCAGGGTGCTGACCGGCACCGTCGCAGGCCGGTACACGCAGCGGTTCGAGGCAGCACCGTGCGCGGCATGATCTGCCCGCAATACGTGACCAGACGACCGTCGCCATGCTGCCGATGACCTCGAGGGGCCCGGCGCCGGCGGTCATCGGCCGCATCAGCGGCTGCGGAACGGTCTCCGACGGGACGGCGAGCCGCGATGCCGCCGAACTGCTGAACGAGCTGTCCAAGGGCATCGTGACGTCACCGATGCCCACGATGCCCAGTCACCGATGAGCCACAGCCCAGGACCGTCGCAGGTGGCTCTCGCCCCCGCCGTCGGCGATGATCTTGGAGTTGAGGCTGCTGTTCAGCCACAGGTCCAAGATCACGCTCGGTGGGTGAGGGTGGCGAGTGGGCAGGCGCGTCACAAGCCGCGCAAACGCCGTGGGCCGGTGTCGGCGCGGGCGGCGGGCGCCGCGACGCGCACCTGCACCGCGGCAACGCGCACGCCGGTGGGAGCCGCCCACGCGGTGAGCGAGCACTCGGCCACCTCGGGAAGGTCGTCGGCCAACGCGGAAAGCCGCAGCGCCACGTCGGCGAGTGCGCCCAGGTCTGCCGGCCGGCCCCCGCCGTATCCGGCGAGCAGCGGGAACGCCCTGGGCGCGCGGATCAGCGCGTCCGCGTCGACGTCGGTGAGCGGCACAGTGGCGTACGCGTGATCGCCGAGCAGTTCCGTCGCTACCCCACCGACCCCGAACGACACCAGAGCGCCGAACGACGGGTCGTCATGCACGCCGAGGACGACCTCAACGCCCGCGGCCTCGCCGCCTGCATCGACCGCGATGCCGTAACAGGCCAGCAGCGCCGCCGCGTCGACCCGGCCCGCAGCGACCAGTGAGCGGGCTCGCACCACGTCCACGTCGAACTCGGGCACCCGGCCGGCCGGACGGCGCCGCCACTGTGCGTACCGCACCACGCTCGCCAGGGCGCGCACCGCCCGCTCCGGCGTTCGGTAAGACGGCACCGAGCCCGGCGCCGGCGCGGACGGACCCGGCTTCGCCAGCGCCGTCGGGATGCCCTCGAACCCGAGGAACGTCGACAGTACCGGCTTGTCGCCCACCGCAGAATGCAGCGCTGCTGCATATTCGTCGGCGGCGATGTCCTGCAATGCCGGTACGAACACGGCGACGACCGCATCGACGTCGTCTGCCCGCGCCGCGTCCAGCACCGCCGTCTCGAACGCGTGCGGAGTGGCGTCGGCGCCGACATCGGTCAGCCGGGCGAGCGGCAACTGCGACGACGCGCAGGCATCGGCGACCAGCACGGCGACGGCCGTCGAGTTGCTCACGACCGCCACGCGGTCGCCGGGTGGCAGCGGCTGCGTAGTGAGCAGCAGCGCGACCTCGAGCAGGTCGCCCAGGGTGTCGACCCGGATCACCCCGGACGCCTCGAACAGCGCGGCAACCGTCACCTCGGGCAACTCCACAGCAGTGCTGGCCGGGCCGGCCGAGACCAGCCCGCGGCCGCTCTTCACGGCGACGATCGGCTTGCGGCGCCCGAGTCGGCGCGCGAGCCGGGCGAACTTGCGCGGGTTGCCGAAGCTTTCCAGGTAGAGCAGCACGACGTCGGTCGCCTCGTCGGTCTCCCAGTACTGAAGCAGATCGTTGCCGGAGACGTCGGCGCGGTTGCCCGCCGAGACGAACGTCGACACACCCAGCCCGTATCGGGCAGCCTCGCCCAGCACGGCGATCCCCAGAGCCCCGGACTGGCAGAAGAACCCGGCGCGTCCCGGCAGCGGCGGAGTCGCCGCCAGCGACGCGTTCAGCCGCACCCCCGGGTCAGTATTGATCACACCCAGGCAGTTGGGCCCGACCACCCGCATTCCGTGCTGGCGCGCCTCGGCGACCAAGGCGCGCTGCGCGTCGCGTCCGGCCGCGTCGCCGCTCTCGCCGTAGCCCCCGCTGATCACGACCAGTGCGTGCACGCCCTTGGCGGCGCATTGCTCAACGACAGGGGGAACCGCATCGGCCGGGATACACAGCACCGCGAGATCGACCGGATCCGGCACATCCAGCACGGACGTGTAGGCACGCACGCCGGAGACGTGCCGGGCGTGCTCGTTCACCGGATAGAGCGTGCCCGAAAGGCCCATGCGGAGCAGGTTGCGGACGACGACGCTGCCGATCTTGCCGTGGTCGTTGCTCGCCCCGACGACGGCAACCGCCCGGGCGAAGAGCAGCCGCCTGATCGACTGCGCCTCGGCATGCTGCTCGCGCTCGCGCATTACCTTCTCGGTCAGCGCCGTCTCGTCCACGTCGAAGGTGAGCGAGATCTCGCCGTACTCGAGGTGCCGCGTCGTCTGGTAGCCGGCCTCACGGAACACACGGATCATCGCGTCGTTCTCGGCGAGCACCACGGCGGTGAAGCGTGCAATGCCGCGCTCGCGGGCCGCCGCCGCGAGATGTTCGAGCAGCACTGAGCCGATGCCGCGGCCCTGGTGAGCGTCCGCCACGACGAACGCAACCTCGGCCTCGTCGGTGTCAGGGATGCCCTCGTAACGTCCGACCGCAATGATCTCGCCGCCGAGCCAGGCGACGAGGGCGACCCGGTCGTGGTGGTCGACGTGCGTGAACCGGTACAGGTCACGTTCCGGAATGCGGGGGTACGCGGAGAAGTACCGCAGATAGCGCGTGCGTGCCGAAAGGCCACCGTGGAACTTGACCAGCGCGTCGGCGTCGGACGGCTCGATCGGGCGCAGGTGGACGATGCCGCCGTCCGCTACGACGACGTCTGCCTCCCAGTGCGGAGGATAGGTCGTCCGCTCGCGCTCGACGCTGTCCTGCTCAGTCACGGGGGTCGTCGGGGTCGAGGCCGAGCAGCGGGAACGCGGCACGCCTGCTCGCCAGGATCATCCGGTCCAGCCAGGACTCACCGCCAGGCATCCACGCCACGACGTCCGGCGGCGCGTCGCGCTCGCCCAGCCGCTCCGGCGGCCGACCGCCAAGCTCACGCACGTGTGCTGTCCAGCGGGGCGGGACGGGGGCGTCCAGGGCGACACGCTGTCCGGACGCCTCGGCGATCAGGTGCGTCCACGTGCGCGGCACGCAGCGGAACAGCCCGTAGCCGCCACCACCGAAGGCCACCCAGCGCCCGCCCGTCACGTCGTGCGCCAGCGCGTGGAGCTCGGCGATCGCGGTGCGCTGCCCGTCCACGGTCAGTTCCAGATTGGCGAGCGGGTCCTCGCGGTGCGTGTCGCAGCCGCACTGGGTGACGAGGACGTCGGGCCGGAATGCCCGAACCGCACCGGGCACCACCGCCCGGAACGCGCGCAGCCAGCCGGCGTCGTCGGTGCCCGGCGGGAGTGCGACGTTGATCGACGTCCCCTCGGCAGCGCCGACGCCGATCTCGGACGGCAGCCCGGTGCCGGGAAACAGGGTGCGCGGGTCCTGGTGCAGGCTGATCGTCAGCACCTGAGGGTCGTCGTAGAACGCCGCCTGCACCCCGTCGCCGTGGTGCACGTCCACGTCCACATACGCGACGCGGGCTGCCCCGCCCGCGAGCAGCGTACGGATCCCGAGGACCACGTCGTTGAAGATGCAGAAGCCGGACGCGTGGTCGCGCATGGCGTGGTGCAGCCCGCCGGCGATGTTCACCGCGTGCTGCGCGCTGCCGTCCGAGACAAGCTGCGCCGCGAGCGCCGATCCGCCTGCGATCAGCGCAGATGCGTGGTACATGCCGGGGAAGACCGGATCGTCCGTCGTACCGAGGCCGTATCCCTCGAACGTCGGGTCGTCGGACGCACGGCGCACCGCGCGCAGGTAGCCCGCGTCGTGGATGGTCAGCAGCTGTCTCTCGTCCGCCGATGTGGGCGGAACGAGGCGAACCCCGTCCAGCACGCCGAGCTCACGGGCCAGCCGGATGGTGAGGTCGAGCCGCACCGGATTGAGCGGGTGATCGCCGAAGTCGTAGCCGAGGTACGCCTCGTCCCAGACGACCGCCGCCGTGCAGCCCATGCTGCAAAGCTAGCCCGGGCTGAGATACCGCGTGGCGAGAACGTCCTGCACGGTCACGCCGTAGTACGCCAGACGCTCGGCGATCGTGTGCGCGTCGAGCCCGTCGGCCCAGTAGCGTTGAATGGCGGCGACCACGCTGTCGGGTGTGCCGTCCACCCTCCAGGCGACCACGTCCGGCGTATCGGTGCGCGCGCTGGAATGGCGCGAGTGGTGGGGATGTCGTTCTTGGATACGGTGCCGTGCCACGTGGGCTCCTAGCGGGAGACCCGGCTTGTCGCGCTGGGGGTGTGCGCTTAACGTGCCGCTGACCCGGCTGCTTGTCAAGGAGAGGCGTATGAGCGATGACGAGATCTGCGAAGTGATCATCACCGGGCCGGACGCCCGCTGGCTGGCCGAATTCACTCGCACGCTCATCGCCGACAGGCTCGCCGCGTGCGGCCAGCAGACCAGCACGATCCGGTCGATCTACCGCTGGCAGGGCGCGATCGAGGACGCGACCGAGGCGCGCGTGGCCCTGCACACGCGTCGCGATCTCGTTGCAGCCATAGTCGAGCGGGCCGATCACGACCATCCCTATGACGTTCCGTGCGTGATCGCGCTGCCCGTCGTCGACGCTGCTCCGGCGTACGCGCAGTGGGTGCTCGCCGAGACGAAACCCGCATGACGGCTCTGCGACGATGATCGGGTGCAACTGCGACCCACGTATCCCGTCCTGACCAAGCGTCTACTGCTCCGCCCCTTCGAACCGGGCGACACCGACGCAATGCTCCGGTACCGGTCCCGCGAGGACGTCTGCCGCTATCTGCCGTTTTCACCGCAGACCAGCGAACAGATCTTCGCCCGTTTCGCGGGCAGTCCGACCGAGCTCACCGACGAAGGACAGAACCTCAGCCTGGCTGTATTGGAACGCGAGAGCGGCGTACTTGTCGGTGACGTCGTGCTGATGTGGCACAGCCGAGAGCAGCGCGCCGGCGAGATCGGATACGTGCTCCATCCGGACTTCTTCGGCAACGGTTATGCCACCGAGGCGGGTGCGGCGCTGCTGCGGCTCGGCTTCGACGAACTCGGGCTGCACCGCATTGTGGGGCGCCTGGACGCGCGCAACACCGGATCGGCGCGGGTGCTCGAGAGACTCGGTATGCGGCGCGAGGCGCACTTCGTCCAGAACGAGTTCATCAGGGGCGAATGGACCGATGAGCTGGTGTACGCGGTGCTCGCCAGTGAGTGGCGCGACCCTGCCTGACCGCGAACAGGGTCTCAGGCGCGACGGCGCAAAGCCGGGTCAGACTGGTTGCGCAGCCGTTGCTGGTGGTCGACGACGGGCACGCTCGGGGGCAGCGGCCGAGCAGATCGCCATTGAAGGTCCCGATTGCTTTGTGCGGCAATGCGACGATCACCAGGTCCGCACCGTGCGTGACCTCGGCTGGTCCGGTTCGACCCGCGAGAGGAATTCTCGCCTCACCAGAAGTTGACGGGATCGAACGCTTGTTCGACTATAGAGGGGTGCTCGATCTCGCGCTCCGGGAGACCCTAACCGGTGTGGCCGACAGAGGGCATCGGCGTGTCCCGGCGCTACCGGTCACGCCGGCGCTGCAATCACTGCTGCCGGCCGGACTGCGCCGGGGCAGCACGGTGAACGTGTCCGGGTCGATGTCGTTGCTGCTGGCGGTGCTCGGGGCCGCGTCCGCCGATGGAGCCTGGTGCGCATTGGTCGGGTTGCCGCATCTCAGCGCCGAAGCGGCCGACGAGTACGGCATCGACCTCGCCCGCCTGGCCGTGGTGCCGCAGCCGGGCGAGGGGTGGGCCCGGGCAGTGGGGGCGCTGCTCGACGCCGTCGACGTAGTGGCGACCTGTCCGCCGGCGCGGGTCGTCCCGGGAGACGTGCGCCGGCTGGCAGCCCGGGCCCGCACCCGCGACGCGGTGCTGATGCCGTTCGGCGACGGCAGCTGGCCAGGCGCCGACGTCAGGCTCAACCTGCACGACGCCGAGTGGCACGGCATCGGCGAGGGAACGGGGCGGCTGCGCCGGCGACGGGTCAGCGTCACCGTGGAGGGCCGCGGGCAGGCTGCTCGGGCCCGGTCGGTGCAGCTGTGGTTGCCCGCGGACGGCGGCGGCGTCGAATCGGTCGATACCAATGTGGTGGCGCTGCGGGCGGCGGGATGAGCGACGCTTGCGGAGCGAATCAGAAGGGCGCGCGGACGCGCGCTCGGGCCGACGACCCGCCCCCTGCAGGCGGGAAGGAGGCTCGAGAAATAGTGCGATGCCGCCGAGGATGATCGCGGTGTGGTGCCCGGACTGGCCGGTCACCGCGGCCTGCGCCGAGGCCGGGACGTCCGACGAGGCGCCGGTCGCCGTCTTCACCGCCAACCGTGTCGTCGCGTGTTCGCACGAGGCCCGGACGTTCGGCGTACGCCGGGGGCTGCGCCGCCGCGAGGCGCAGGCGCGCTGCCCTGAGCTCGTCGTGCTGCCCCGCAATGAGATGGCCGAGGCCCGGCTGTTCGAACCGGTAGTGCTGGCACTCGAGTCGATCGCGCCGGGGGTCGAGGTCACCCGTCCGGGGCTGGCGGCGATCGGGGTACGTGGCCCCACTCGCTACTTCGGTAACGAGACGGCGGTGCTACACGCGCTGTCCCGGGCGATCGGTGACACGAACCTCCTGATCGGGGTGGCCGACGGATCGTTCGCCGCCGAGCAGGCCGCCCGGCGCGGGGTGATCGTCCCGCCCGGCGAATCGTCCGCCTACCTCGCCGAGTTGCCGGTGAGCACGCTCGACCCGTCCGGCAACTTGCCGCTGACCGACCTGCTGCGGCGGCTCGGGCTGCGTACGTTGGGCGCGTTCGCGGCGCTGCCCGCCGGCGAGGTGCATGCGCGGTTCGGCCCGGACGGGTTGTGGGCGCACCGCCAGGCCGGGGGCCGCGACGACCGACCGTTAGCGGCTCGCAAGCCCCCGCCGGAGCTCGTCGCCACCCTCGACCTGGAACCCCCCGTCGACCGCATCGACACCGTGGCGTTCTCCGCACGGGCCACCGCCGAGCAGTTCATTGCCGACCTCGCCGGGCACGGACTGGCCTGCGCGTGCCTCGAACTTTCGGCGCTCACCGAAAACGGCGAGGAGACCGTACGCCGCTGGCGGCACGCCGGAGTGCTGTCGACCGTCGACGTCGTCGACCGGATCCGCTGGCAGCTCGAGGGCTGGCTTGCCGGCGACCGGCGGCCCACCGGCGGGGTGACCCGGCTGCAGCTGGTGCCCGTCGAGACGGTTCCACTCGGGGTGCACCAGCAGGCGCTGTGGGGTGGGTCCGGCGACGACGACGAGCGGGCGCACCGTGCGCTGGCTCGGGTGCAGACGCTGCTCGGGCACGGGTCGGTGCTCATCCCGGTGCGCGACGGCGGCCGCGATCCGCTGCAGCGCACCCGCTACGTGCCGTGGGGTGACGAGCCGGTGCCGGAGCGTTCTCCTGAGCAACCCTGGCCGGGACGGCTGCCCGCCCCGGCTCCGTCGGTGCTGATCGACCCGCCGCGTCCCGTCCAGGTGCTCGACGACGCGGGCCGTCCGGTCACCGTCACCGACCGGGGCGCTGTACCGCGGCCACCGGCCCGGTTCGTCCTGGGGAACCGGACGCTGGCAATCCAGCACTGGGCGGGGCCGTGGCCGGTCGACGAGCGCTGGTGGGCCCCCGATGCGACGAGCCGGGTGGCGCGCTTCCAGCTCGTCGACGTCGCCGGCCACGCCTACCTCGTCACGTGCACGACCCCGGGCGCGCGCTGGGCGCTCACCGCCGAATACGACTAACCCGATTGCGCAAGAATCCTTCGTCCCAGAAGAGGAATTCTTGCGCAATCGGTGGAGTCGGCGGATTCAGCGCAGCACGAAGCCCGGGACGAGGGGGTCGTCGGGGTCGACGGTGAACACCGACTCCCCGATCGGGTACGCCATGCCCGACACCTGGGGGACGACGGCAGGCCGGCCGTCGGAGACGACGTCGGCGAGCACCCGGGCGGTGAAGCGCGTCCCGACGATGGAGTCGCACAGCAGCTCTTGGCCGGGACGCAGTCGGCCGGTGGCGGCGAGCGTGGCGACCTGGGCGCAGGTGCCCGATCCGCACGGCGAACGGTCGACCTCCCCGTCGGCGAAGATCGTGACGTTGCGCCGGTGCAGATCGCCGAGGTCGTCGAAGAAGATCGTGCCGTAGACGCCGTCGAGCCGCGTGTCGCTCGGATGGCGGGCGGCGGGGTCCAGCGCCCATTTGATCTCCCGGCCGACACTGATCAGCTCGGGCAGGCGGTCGCGCGTCACGGTCAGGCCGAGCGTCGTCGCCTCGACGCAGGCGTAGATCGCGCCGCCGAAGGCCAGGGTCGCGGATGTGCCGGCCACCGGCACATCCGAAGCAAGCACGTAGCTCGGCACGTTGACGAAGTCCACGTGGTCGGCGTGCACCCGGGCCGTTACCCGCCCCGAAGGCACGTCAATGATCACGTCGGTCGTACCCGAGGGGTCGGCCGGCACCAGCCCCGACCGCAGCGCCCATACGCCGAGCGCGATCGTGCCGTGGCCGCATGCCGTCGAGAACCCGTCTTTGTGCCAGAACAGCGCCCCGAAGTGCGCGCCCGCGTC
>JBKPQY010000191.1:0-7773 GCA_046734315.1 Actinomycetota bacterium
GCCTCGGGGGCGGCAGCATTGAGAGCCCTGATCCGACGTGTTTGAGCACCGCTTTGGTAGTGCGCCAGCACGCGCCCGGTCGTCAGCAACAGCGGATAGTCCGCGTCGGTCGGCTCGGCGACGGGGCGATGCTCCACGCCGATGAAGCGGGCACGCCCGTCCGGGGTGGGGAACGTCTCCATAAACAGCCGGGGTGTGCCAGGGTGTCCGGGCGCCGGGCAGGGCCAGAACATCCCGTCGCGGTCCGCGATCCCGCGGTAGGTAATGCCGGTGTAGTCCGCGATCCCTCCGCTGCTGGCGCGGCGCAGCTCGTCGAAGACGGTTTCCGGGTCGTCGCTCCATTCGCCCGGCGCGTTCAGCCGACGTGCGAGATCGGACAGGATTTGCAGATCACTGCGCACGCCGTCGGGCGCAGGCATTGCTTGCCGGCGCAGCAGCACGCGGCCCTCGAGGTTGGTCATGGTGCCGGTCTCTTCAGCCCACTGGGTCACAGGCAACACCACATCGGCGAGGGCAGCGGACTCCGACAGCACGATGTCGTGGACGACGAGCAGGTCCAGCGACGCGAGCCGCTGGGAAACTCGCGTCGAGTCCGGAGCCGACACGACAGGGTTGCTGCCGACCAGGAACAAGGCCCTCGGACCGCGTTCCGTCCCTAGCTCGTCGAGCAACTCGAAGGCCGATGTCCCAGGACCCGGCAGGTCGTCGGGCGAGATTCCCCATACCTTGCCGACATGTTCACGCGCAGCCGGGTCGCGAATGTCGCGGTAGCCGGGGAGTTGATCGGCCTTCTGGCCGTGCTCGCGACCACCCTGGCCATTGCCCTGACCGGTCAGGCAGCCATAGCCACTGCCCGGCCTGCCCGGCAGTCCCAGCGCGAGAGCGAGGTTGATCAGCGCGCTGACCGTGTCCACTCCTTTGCTGTGCTGCTCGGCACCGCGAGCCGTAAGCAGAATGACTCGCTCGGCTCGGGCGATTCGCTCCGCGACGTCTCGTACCTGACGCGCGGGCACGCCGGTCAGCTCCGCAACCCGGTCCGGCCCGTAGCCGCTGACGATTCGCTGCACCTCGGCGAAGCCCGTCGTCCTGCGGACGATGTAGTCGTGGTCGATCGCATCGGCCTCGATCAGCACGTTGAGCAGCCCGTTGACCAGGGCAAGGTCGGTGCCCGGCGTCACGCCCAGATGGGTTGATGCGGCCGCGGCCGTCGGCGTGCGGCGGGGGTCGACGACTATCAGCTCACCGCCGTTAGCACGCTGTGCCGTCAGCCACTGCATGAACGGCGGCATGGTATCGGCGGCATTGCTGCCCACCAGCAAGATCAGGTCGGCATCGGCCAGATCGCTCAGCGGAAAGGGCAGTCCTCGGTCGATGCCGAACGCGCGATTCGCCGCCGCGGCGGCCGAAGACATGCAGAACCGGCCGTTGTAGTCGATGTTCTTGGTCCGCAATGCCGCCCGCGCGAACTTGCCGAGCGTGTACGCCTTCTCGTTCGTCAAGCCACCGCCACCGAACACCGCGACGGCATCGTGCCCGTAGGCAGCTTGGATCGCACGCACACTATCGACGACGAACCTCAGCGCGGTGTCCCAGTCGACCGGCTTGAGCACGCCGTCGCGCCGCACCAGCGGGGACCGCAATCGCTCCGGGGAGCCGAGCAGATCGACACTGGTCCAGCCCTTCTGGCAAAGCCGGCCTCGGTTCGTCGGGAAGTCACGTGCCACCACGGTCCCGGAGCGCAATCCCATCCCGCACTGCAGCGCGCAGTACGGGCAGTGCGTCAGAACCGATTCCGACACAGAGGTAGGTGAGATCACGAAGACTCCCGGGCGTATCTGCGGGTGACGGCATGACGACACGCCAGTCGGAACAGCATCCGGTGACGCGTGCGTGCCGCGTCCAACAGACTGCAGCTATCGCCCGGGCACCGGCGAGGCAACAAGCACCACTTTCAGGGCAGGTGCCGGCAGCCAGGCGCGTGTGGTATCAGCACCACACCGCCCACACGCGGGCCACGTTGATGGCGGCTCCGGGACGTGCCGGAGCGACGTGCACGAATCTCGCGACCTCTCAGGCGATCGCAATGCCAACCGACCCGAAACCAACGAGCCGACGCGCTCGCCGCCTCCAACACGTCTCGACCGAGCTGTCCCCACGACGGAGGCTCGCTCGTCGCATACATGTGAGCGAAAGCGTTCGCCCCAACAGTAGGGAGATCACCATGGACGCTCGGTTGAACTATGTCAGCAGCGCGACCGGGGAGAAGTTCGCGAAGTACCTCGTGTCCGCGGGCAGGGTCGTGAAGGACTCGCCACTGCCGTCCGCGACCCAGGCGCTGGTGGAGATCCGGGCGAGTCAAATCAACGGCTGTGCTGTGTGTGTCGACATGCACACCAAGGAGGCCGAGCACGCCGGGGAAACCGCGGTGCGGCTCAACCTGGTCGCCGCGTGGCGTGAGGCGACGGTTTTCACCGAGGCCGAGCGGGCTGCGCTGGAACTCGCCGAGCAGGGCACCCGACTCGCCGACGCCGCAGCTGGTGTTACCGATGAGGCCTGGGCGAATGCCGCCAAGCACTACGACGACGAGCAGCTCGCCGCCCTGGTTGCGCTCATTGCGGGCATCAATGCCTGGAACCGCCTCAACATCATCACTCGGCAGCCCGGCGGTGACTATCAGCCCGGCCAGTGGGGATAGCCGTCGACGAGGTCTTCGAACCCGACGTGCCGCGAACCGCCTAGACCCATTCAAGGAGCCGATTCGAATGCCATTCAAGAACGACATGACCATGATGTACGCGATGCATGACGCGTTGCGCCGCGACCTGGAACGCATCGCTCACATCACCGCACGCCCGGACGACAACCCCAAGCACGTCCTGCGCACTGCCGCCAGCTGGGAGATGTTCAAGTCCTATCTGCAGGTGCATCACACCGCCGAGGACGACCTGCTGTGGCCGCCGATGCGCAACGCTCTCGCCGACGATTCGGATGGGGTGGCGTTGCTGGATGCGATGGAGCAAGAGCACTCCGCGATCGACCCGCTGCTGGCTGCGATCGATGCGGCGCTGGTCGACCGCGACGCCGGTCCGCAACGGCTGGGTGAGCTCACCGACGCGCTGGAGGTCGCGTTGCGTCGGCACCTCGACCACGAGGAGGCCGAAGGCCTGCCGTTGATCGACGCCACGCTCACGGCGGAACAGTGGGCGGCGTTCGGCGCGGAGGGCGGCAAGCGTATCGCCGGCGATGTGCACCGGTACCTGCCGTGGATGCTCGACGATGCCACACCTGAGGTGACTGCGGCGGTGCTGACCCTGCTCCCTCCGCCGCTGCGGGAGGCCTACCGTGACGAGTGGCAGCCCGGCTACGCCAAGCTGACACTCTGGGCCTAGACGAGTCATTCGGCGGACCCGAAGCGCGGGGCTAGACCAGGTGCGACGGCTCCCGGCCCCATCCAGGACCTGATCGCGGCGGCCATCAGGTTGGCCTCTTGGCCGTCGACGACGGCCTGAACCTGCCTGCCGTGACCCGACAGCTGACCCGCGACCACCTGCCGCCAGCTGCTGTGAGTGACTGCGGACGCCGCCAGCTTGGCGCCGTCAGAAGGCACCTAAGACGGTCGATCGACCGGTGGCGTGGCTTGCTTCGGGGCGGCGTCCACGTCACCGATCCGGTATTCGCGAGATCCGGACAGCGTCAGGCGCCAGTTGTATCGGGGGTCCGTCTCCGGCAACCCGAACCCTGGCGGAGCCACCAGCAGTCGCCCGCCGATAACGCCGAAGACATAGGCGCTGGCGAGCGTCACCTCGACCAGCACGGTCAACTCGTCCTGCGTACTGTCCCCGAAGGTTATGAGGAAGCCGAAGACCATCCACGCGGCAGCAGCCTGCCACAGGGCCCGGAACGCGCGCCCGCGGCTGATGCCCGGCAGGTACCGCAGGAACACGAGCCCGAAGAGGGAACGAACGCGAACCCAAACAGCACGCGTGATCGCTGCCACCACCGGCTGGCATCTGCCGGCCGGCCAGGGCGGGGCAGCCAGTAATAGCTCAGCCAGAACACCGGCACGAGAGCCATGATGACACCGACGTTGAACAACTCTGCCCTGCTGACGATGGTGCCTTTCGATTCAGCGTGCCCTACCCACTGCCAGGCCCCCGCCCGCTTGAGCACCGCGGGATCCTCGACCAGATCCCCGGTCTCCCGGATCACCCACGCGTCCGTGACCTTGCCGGACGTGTCCAGGCTGTAGCAGGCATACATCGCCTGCCGTCGATTACCGCCCCACGGACGACCTGCTGCGGTCGCGGCACCCGGAAGGCGCAGGCCACGTGCGTGTCGTCCTCGTCGAACAACAGCGGCGACTCGGACGTGCTCGGCGCCGCCGTGAAGGACAGCGGGCCGGTGGAATCCCAGCCTCGTCCGGCCCAGAGCGCCCGTGCCGCCACGGCGTAGCCGACAAGGATCAGGAGCGTCAGGCCGAGGTAGCACATCCGGCCAGCGGTCAGGCGATCCCGCAACCCCTCCCGAACACCCATCGCCAGGCCTCCTGCCCGCAGGCACACAGTATCCATGCTTCACACGGCCTACCGCATCAAACCAGCTCGTGCGGGTTGATTCTGCGCAGAACCGACCACGCGCTGGCAATATCCACTTTCGGACTTCGCGACGTCAGGCATCACCTAAGGCTCTGTCACGCACCACCCGAGAGCGGAGATGTTCGTGCGATGACTTCCAAGCAGCACACCTGAACCTGCCTGCCAACTGCCGGGTAGCTGCCTCGTCATTCAATAGTCCAAGGGAGACGCTGCACCTATCGCGAGTCCCAGCCAGAGCCCTCGACAGACATCGTCCGCAACCGAGGAGACACCATGCCTGCTCTTCCGTGGACTCGCCTGGCGGACCCAGAGCCCGACCGGACTTACGTCGTGCTCGCATCCCGTTTGCCGCTGCGCGGGTATCGCAGCATTCCGGCATTTCTGCGGGCGAGCAGGGCCGTCCGCCGCCAACTGGCAGCGACGGAAGGCGTGCTCGGCTACAGCCTCGACGCGAAGCCGATTGCTAAGACCTTCTGGACACTGTCCGCCTGGGAAAGCGACGAGATGCTGCGAAGGTTCAGCCACGCCGACCCGCACGGGTCCCAGATCTCGGACATCCGTCCGTACATACTCGCGACGACGTTCGTCCAGTGGACGGCTGCGGGTAGCGAGTTGCCGCCGAAATGGGCAGACGCACGCAGGCGTGTCGCAGCGTCGCGGCGCGCAGCCGGACCGGCCGGCCGGCCGTGACGAGCACAATCCGACCTGACGAGCCGATTCAGGGGGCATCCTTCTCGCCATGAAGATCCTGGTGACCGGCGGTACCGGCTTTGTCGGTTCGCACGTAGTGGCGGCGCTGACGCGTGGCGGTAACGACGTGCGTCTGCTGGTCCGCCGGCCGGAGCAGGTGACCGCGTCGCTGGACCCGCTCGGGGTTGCGGCTGAAGACATCGTCGTCGGCGACGTACTCGACGAGGGCGCGGTGTCGCGCGCCGTCGATGGTTGCACCGCCGCGGTGCACGCAGCGGGGATTTTCTCACTGGATCCGCGTCGTGCCGTGGAGATGCGTCGCACCAATGCCCGGGCCACCGAACTGGTCCTGAACAGTGCGTCACAGCGTGGCTTGGATCCGATCGTGCACGTGTCGTCGCACGTGGCGCTGGCCCGCTACGGCGGCAGCGGGCCAGACCTGCCCCTCGGCGACGTCAACCGCCCCTACACCCAGTCGAAGATCGCGTCGGAGAAGGTCGCCCGGCAGCTGCAGGAGGCCGGCGCGCCGGTGGTGACGGTGTATCCCGGCGCCGTGTATGGCCCCAACGACCCATATCACGGGCCGCTGACCGAACAGCTGCGCTGGATGCTGCTCGGCCGCTTTCCAACATATCCCCGTGGCGCCCAACACGTCGTCGACGTCCGCGACGTCGCCACCCTGATCACGGCCGTGCTCTCACAGCCCGGTGGGCCACGGCGTTACATCGTGCCCGGGCATCACGTCGGTGGTGACGAGCTCTACTCCAGCCTCTCTGACGCAGCCGGCCGCCGCCTGCCGCACCTCCTTCTCCCGGGCCGGATGATTGGTCCGTCCGTTTCACTCATGGGAGCACTCCAGCGACCGCTACCGCAGCGGTGGCATTACCCGGCCGATCGCGAGGGTGTCGAGATCGTGCGCCGAGATACCCGATTCGACGATTCTGCCGCTCGCGCCGAATTCGGCATCGACCCGGTGCCCTTCCGGCAAACTATCACCGACACGGTCCGCTGGCTCGTCGAGTCCGGACAGGTGCCGCCGCGACGTGCACCACGCCTCAAATCGACATGACGGTCTCGATCGACGCTATATCTTGTCGAAAATTCGAGAGGGGACGAGATGGCTAGAATCATCTTGCAAATGATGATCACACTCGACGGATTCGTTGCCGGCCCGAACGATGAGCTTGATTGGATCGACGACGACCCAGTTATGGGCGAGGCGCACTTCACGCTTGCGGAGGGCGCCGACGCCGCCCTCATCGGCCACACCGTTTACCGGGGCATGGCGGGATATTGGCCCCAGGTCGTGGCTAACCCCGACGCCGCAAGCAATGAGGCTGAGTTCGGCAAGCTTATGAACCGTTTGCCGAAGATCGTCATCTCGACCACCCCGGAAGAACTTACGTGGGAAAACTGCGAGCAACTCCTCGTGAAAGATGATGCAGACCTGGTCGCAAAGTTGACGGAGCTCAAGTCGTCACCGGGCACGTATCTACTCTTATATGGTGGCGCTCAGACCGCTCGGACCTTCATCAAGCACGGCTTGGTCGACGAGTACCGCTTGGATGTCTGTCCGATTGCGCTCGGTGCCGGCAAGCCGCTCTTCCCCCAGCGCACACGGCTCAAGTTCATTAGCGCGACACCGTACGAGTCGGGAGCTATGACCGTCATTTACCAAGCCAGGTAATGTACGCATGGTCAGCGCAGAACCAAGAGGTCAAGCCAGTTGCTTCTGGTCTCCTGGTCCGCTGCGTCCCCGGCATGTCGTACAGCACGGCGGAGACGTTCTTTGCCGCGCAGGAACTCGTCCTCAGTGAGACTTCGCATCGTGGTGTCGGCGTCGCGGAAAGTGTCCACCTGGCCGAGGAAGTCCGCGAGGCTGGTCGGGTACGTCTCACGAACCTGCTCAAGAGCGTCCTCGTGGAATCCTGCGATCGCGAACGCCTCGCACGTTTCCTTGACCGAAGGGTAGGTATCGACCGCCCGGGCGGTCTCAGGGAACCATCGGACGAGTTCGACCTTGCCGACTCTGCCCGGGAAGCCCTGCCGGATGAGCACCGGGGCACCGGGCCGGAGCACGCGGCGGATCTCGCGTGCGGCGACTTTCAGGTCTGGGATGTGGTGAATGACGAGGGAGAGCCATGCGGCGTCTGCCGATTCATCCGGCAGCGGTAGGGCGCTCGCATCTCCCTCCAGCACCTGGATGGCCGGTGTCCGCGGGATCTGATCCCGCATCGCGGGCGACGGCTCAACTGCGAGGACGTTGACGTCGAACCAGTCACTGAAGGCACCGGCGAACACACCGGTCCCAGCGCCGATGTCAACCAGGGTCATCCCGTGCGATGGGCGCAGGTGACGTCGTACTGCCTCGCGCCACTCCGAGAGTCCGTCGCGCGGGACCTCGCGGACCGCCTTGAACGCCGCAGCGGTTTGCTCGTCATAGCTGATCCTGGCCATGTCAGGTCTCCTTGCCGGGCGGATGACTCGG
>JBKPQY010000192.1:0-17001 GCA_046734315.1 Actinomycetota bacterium
GACCAGCATGCTGGCGCGGCGCGGCGCGGGCGCCTGGGCAGGGCCACGACCGCGGCGCCGGGCCGGTGGCGGGACGGCGACGCGGGGCTGCCCGCTTGCCCGCAGGTCGGCCCGGACCACGCGCATCGCGGCAAGTACGAAGAGCCACAGCAGAACGAGGAAGCCGAACCGCATCAGCTGGATCGCCAGCGGTGAGTTCACGGCTCACCCGTGCTCTTGCTGGTACACCAGCCGGGTATGACCGAGGCGGATCACGTCGCCGTGCCGCAGCAGCTGGCTTTTCACCTCGTGCCCGTTCACCGACGTGCCGTTCGTCGAGCCCAGGTCGTACACGGTGGCGAAGCTGCCGTCGAACTGCACATCTACATGCCGGCGCGACACGCCTTGGTCGAGCAGCTGGAGGTCCGCGTCGGTGCCGCGGCCGATGAGATTGCTCCCCTGCCGCAGTTCGAAGCGACGGTTGGTGCCGTCGACGACCAGTACACCCTTGGTACCCGTCTGGCTCGGTCCCTGCTGGGGCAGCGGGTAGCCCTGCCGCGACGGAGACTGGGCGTTCGGCGAGTACGGGGCCGGCGGGAGGTACGGCCCGTTCGCCAGCGGCGGGACGTCGAGCGGTGTCGCGGCCACCCCGTACGACGGCACCGGCGGCGGCGTCAGTACCGGCGGAGCGGCGGTGCCACCGCCGAGATACGGGTCGGCCTCGTGGGGCGGAGGGCCGCCTTGCGCGCCGAAGCCCGGGACGAACTCCTGGGGCGGGGGCGGGGCGCTGCTGTACGGCTGGGGGTAGTCGTTCGGCGCGTGCCCTGGCACTGCCGGCAGCGACAGCGAGTCGTACGGGCGGCGGCGCGGCCCGACACCGGATTCCATCCGCGACGCGACGCCGAACACGCCGGTGTGCAATGAGTCGTCGCGGGCCAGGTAGACCTCGATGTCGCCGGCGGTGCGCCAGCCGTTTTCGTCCAGGTGCTCCTGGACCAACTCCGCCAGCGAGTTCGTCAGCTGCAACTCCCAGGGCACCAGCCGCTCGTAGTCGGAAGGAGCCAACGTGACCCGGTACCGGTTCGGCGCGAGCACCTCGCCGCTGGGCATCACATTGCGCTTGTCGGTTGCCTCCCGTTGCAGGGCGGTGCCGATCTCGACCGGCTCGACCTGCCCCTTGAACACCCGGGCGAACGCCGAGCCCACGACACTCTCCAGACGTCGTTCGAAGCGTTGTACCAAGCTCATCCCCGCCCTCGCTTTCTACCGCGGCAGGTCGCCTGCGCGTCGCGGTCGGCGGCGAGTACACCGGCGGCGCGCGCACCGGTCCGGACTGCCTGCGCGCTCCGCACGTCCATCGCGGTCCTCCTGCTTTGGGTATCGCGGCCCGTTGCCAGGCCTGTGGTCCGTCGCACGGGGTTTGCTACGGCATAGCTCACCGTCGCGTCGTCTCCGCGCGCTCGAATGATGGTACTTGCGCACGGCGCCCGCAAAACCTGTGGCCACCGAAGAGTGTCAGTGCGCGTGCTAGCCTCGAACGTCGCCCGGGCAAGTGGCGGAATGGCAGACGCGCACGGTTCAGGTCCGTGTGTCCGTAAGGACGTGGGGGTTCAACTCCCCCCTTGCCCACCCCCTCTGGACGGCGCTCAGGCCCGACTGTGCCGGTATCTGCGCTGCCGTCGCCCCCGGTTGGCGTGCGCGATGATGCCCCAGCAGGCGAGGACGTTGACCGCTAGGAGCGTCATGGTCGCGACGGTGAGCCTGCTGTTGAAACCGGCCGTGTCAAGCAGCCGCGCGCCGAGAATGGCGACTTCGACGATGACGACGACACCGAGGATCCGCCGCATCGCTCGAAGCTGAGCGACGCTGAATCTGCGGCGTCGGCGTGCGCCCGGCTGAGATCGCTGCGCGACCGCGGTCCACCCTGCTGCGTGCGAACTAGCCACCCCTCCATACTCACCCAGAAGGCGCGCCGGTTCTAGTGGGGTTTGGGTAACGCATGCGGAACGCTCAGCCGGTGGGGTACCGGTACACGCTGCCGCCCGTGGTGCCGGCGTAGAGCCACTGGCCGTCCGGTGAGACTGCGAGGCTTTCCACGTCAAGGTTGGCGAGCCCGTCCGAGACGTTCTGCCAGCTGTGGCCGCCGTCGCGGCTGGCCAGCACGCCTCGCCCACCCACCGGCAGGCCGGAGCTGTCGCTTGCCGCGGCGTCGGCGGCATACACGGTGCCGTGCGGGCCGAACTGGATCGCACGGACGCCGAGCCGGAACCCGGACGTGATCGCCGCGCTGAGGTGCCGCCCCCCGTCGTGGCTTTCGAAAAGGCCGTCGCCGCCCACCAGGAGGTGGGACGGGTCGCGCGGATCGATGGCCAGCGCGCCGACCGGCGCACTCGACAGCTGCGTCGCGGTCTGGCCCTCGTCGTCGGAGCGGTACAACCCGGACGGCCCGCCAAGCCAGATGCGCTGCGGATCGGTCGGGTCGGCGGCGATCGCCGTGACCACCTCCGGCAGGTCGTTCTTGCGCCACGTCGAGCCGCCGTCGCGGCTGACCAGAACGCCAGGGCTCTGCCCATCAAGGATCGTCACATAGACGCGGGCGCCCGTGGCCAACACCTGGAAGCCTCGCGAGGTGGTCCGCACGCCCTCGACGGTCTCCCAGGTGGCGCCGCCGTCCGTCGAGCGCTCGATGTTGACGCGGGAGAAGGCGTTGGCGACGACCGAATACACGCTGCCGTCCGGGGCGACGGAGAGCGACACGACGCGCTCGCCGATCGCGGACTGCTCGTCCGTGATCCCCCAATCCTGGTTCACGGTGCGCTCGGGGAGCGGTGCCGAGAACGTCGAGAACGTGGTGCCGGCCAGCAGCGATGTGCCGCTCACGACGGCGAGCGCATGCACGTCCGCTGCCGGGAGCCCGACCCGTCGATAGGACGTTCCGCCATCCGCGGTGAGGAAGAGGCCCGTGTCCTCGGCCGAAACGAGGAGCCGGCCACCTAGGGCCGCGACGTGGAAGAAGTCCTCATCCGCCGGGGCCGGCATTTCGACGAAGCCGCTGCCGTGGTCGATCCAGATGTGGGAGCTCCCCGCGACGTAGACGTCGCCGTCGACGAGCTGCATCGATGACAGGAACGGATCGTCGTCCGGCGCGGTGAACACGGACTGCCAGGTGGCGCCACCGTCGTGGGAGGCGAACACCTGCTGCAGCGTGCGGGTCAGCAGCACGTCGGCGTTGCCCGTGACGTCCATGACGCTCTGGAACTCGCCCGGAGCAGTGAAGATTGTCTGGACGGGCCGTGGTATGCCGTCGACGTCGCGGATCACATACAGGTCGGAACCGTCGGCGATGTAGAGGTCATGGCCGACCACACGAGCCTGCTGCGCGAAGCCGCCCGGGCTCGGATACGCATTCCACGTCTCGCCGGCGTCGACGCTGACGTAGACGTTTCCGTCGAACGCCGGCACGGTGAGGATGCGACCGGTGGCATCAACAGAGATATCGTGCATCGACATGTCGGGGAACGGCAGCGTCGTCCATGTGGCGCCGGCGTCGCGGCTGGCCAGGATGCGCCCCTGATAGGTCGGATCGCCGGTGCCGGCGCCGCCGCTGACCGCGAGATACACGATGCCGGGCTTCGTGGGATCGGTGGCCAGGCCCTGGTTGACGCCGTCGCCGACCGGGAACGTGCGCAGCTCGTGCCACGTCGCGCCGCCGTCGTCCGTGCGGAACAACCCAGGATGCGTGGAGCGGCTCGGCAGCGCGAACATCCGCCGGGGTAGGGACGTGCCCGCGAGCTCGTACGCGCCCTCGCTGAACGGGCCGACCGGCTGCCACGTGCCGGACGAGGTGCCGAGCTCTTCGAAGGACGTGCTGCCCGTGAGCGTGGCGCCGGCGCTCGCCTGGGCGCTCGCGGTGACGCGATACGTGCCGGCCGGTCCGCCCGCTACGGTGGCGCGCCACCAGCCGGTGTGGTCGAACGCGGCGGTCTGCGTGCTTCGGCCGGCCGGGCCGCTGACGGTGACGGTCGGCGCGCCGGCGAGGTCCGGCTCGGCGTGCACGTACACGGTGGCGCCGGACGGCGAGGGGTCGGGATCGGCGTGCAGGTCGAGCGGACGGCGTACCAGCAGATACGGCACCGTGACCGTGCTGCCGCCGGTCGTCGCGCGCAGCCATCCGGAGATGTCGGTGCCTTGCGTGTTCGTGATCGTGAGGCGCACGCTCACGCGGCCGCCCGGGTCCAGCCGTGCCGCGGCGGGGATGACCTGCGCAGGCCCCTGCACGGTGAACTTGACGTTCTGCGCCCGCCCGGTCACGTTGGTCAACGTGACCGTGGTGGCCGTCGCCTGGCCGAGCCCCAGATCGGCCACCCGCGGGCTCGGCAGTACGGGTGCGTTGTCGGCGGCGGCAACGTCGAGGCGGCCGGCGCCCTGCGTAACGGCGTCGTAGCCGCTCAGCGTCTTGGCGCCGCCCGTGAGGGCGGCTGCGACCTGCTCTGCCGTCCAGTCCGGATGCGCCTCACGTAGCAGCAAGGCAGCGCCGGCGACGTGCGGGGCAGCCATGCTGGTGCCGCTGTCGTCCTGGTACTGGTCGCCCGGCCACGTCGAGCCGATCTCGACGCCAGGCGCTACCAGGTCGGGCTTGAGCGCGTAGCTGTGCAACGCCGGCCCGTGCGCGCTGAATGCCGCGATTTCGTCGGTGGCGTCGGTGCCGGCGAGCCGCAGCCGCACGGGCCCTTCGGCCAGCCACTGGCGCAGGTCCGTGCCGTCCGTGCCGTTGATCACGGTGGCGACGACGTCGAGCTTGTCGGGGTCGTCCGGCGTGCCGGTGGCGAAGTCGGGCCCGGGTTGCCTGCCGACGCTGCTGTAGAAGTTCGCGGTGCTGAACAGCACCGCCGCGGCGCCGTGTTGCGCTGCGGTCAGCAGTGCCTGGGTCAGCAGGAACCCGTTGTAGTTGACCAGCACCGCTTTGCCAGCCGCGTCTACCCCCGTGTAGTCGTCCGGTTGCCCGTTGCCCACATCGATCAGGTCGAGATCCTGCGGTGTGGCCGGCGGGTTGGCCGACAGGTCCAGCCGCTGTACAGCAAGGCTGTGCTGCACCGGCGACGTGACCGTGATAGTCGGGACGTTGACGCCGCTGATGCTGGCGCCGACGGCCAGCACGTCCGGCGCCTCGGCGGGCGATCCGACCGTGCTCTCGCCCGGTCCGTCGTTGCCGGCGGCCGCCACCACGACCACGCCGGCGTGGATGGCGTCTTCGCTCGCCTGCTCGAGCGGGTCGTCCACTGTGGACGGTCCACTCAGGCTCATGTTCACGACATCGGCACGGTGCGGGTTGTCGGCACTGACGGCGGCGTCGAGCCCGGCGATCACAGTGGACTCGAAGCCGTTGCCCGATGAGTCCAGGACCTTGTATGCAGTCAGGCTGGCTTTCGGCGCAACGCCGGTGCGGATACCGTCACCGGCGATGATTCCGGCGACGTGCGTGCCGTGGCCGTTGTCGTCCATGGGGTCGGGGTCGTTGTTGACGAAGTCGTACCCGCCCACCACCTTGTAGCCGGCGCCGAACCCGCCGCCCAGGTCGGGATGCGTATAGTCGATTCCGGTGTCGACCACGGCCACCGTCTCGCCGCTGCCCTGGACCTTATTGCCCAGCAGGTCCTGGGTCTGCCACACCTGTGGGGCGTTGATCAGTGAGACGTCCGGGTCGACGCTGGCGTGCATCGGCCGGTCGGGGTAGACGGCGGCGACGCCGGACATGGCGCCCAGCCGAGCGACGCCCGCCGCATCAGTGGTCACGGCCACGGCGTTGAGCGTCTGGGTGAAGTCGTGCGTGATCTTGACGCCGGCGTGGCGGGCGAAATCGGCGTGATCGGTATGCAGCGCTGCCGCCCGGGCGTGCGCCTGTGCGCCCGCGCCGATGGCGGGTGTCCCGGTGAACTGCACGATCACGCGGCTCGCTGCGGGCGGCGGGACGGCCGCGGCCTGCGCGGGGACGGCGAACAGAGGCGCCAGCAGGGTCAGCGCCGCGACGGCGCGCCTCACCACACGCTCACGTTCGGCGTGCCGAGCCCGGTCGGGCCGTCGTAGCCCGGGACCGCCGTGCACAGGTACGTGCCGGAACAGTTCGTACCGTTGCTGCCGCTCGTCACGTCGTACAGCTCCTCGGGGTGGCGGTAGAGATCGCGAAGGTCGGTCGTGTAGACGCTGGCCACAATCGGCGTGGCCAGGCTCGTGCCGCCAACCTGCAGCCATCCTGTATAGCCGAACGTGTCATAGACGGCGAGCCCCGTGGCCGGGTCGGCGACGGCCGATAGATCGGCGACGGTGCGCATGTCGCAGAGGTCGTCCCGTTGCCACGACGGCTTGTGGATGTACGCGGAGCAGCCGCTGGTGGCACCGTCCCAGGCGGTCTCCGTCCAGCCGCGCGCGCTGTTGTCGCGCAGCAGCGACGTGCCGCCCACGGCAATCGTGTAGCGCGATGCTGCCGGGTAGCTGATGCCGCCGATCAGGATCGCGCCGTTGCCATAGCCATAGTCGCCGGTGGCGAACAGCGCCGGCGCGTTGAGTGCGTGGAGGTAATGCTCGCCCTGCTGCTCGCCGGAGAACTCGCCCCTGCTGCCGTAGCTGTTGGAGATCGCGTCGACGTGCGCTGCGTCGGCGGCCAACACGCCGGTGAGCAGATCACCCAGGTTCGAGCTGTCGGCCTCGACCAGCAGGATGTGGCAGTCGGGGCAGGCGGCCGAGACGGCGTCGAGGTCGAGGGAGATCTCGAGCCCCCAACCCGGGTCGGGATCGGGCAGCGGCGTAGCGGCGCCGTGCTCATTCACCTTGCGGAAGCAGTCGTTCGCTGTGGTGCACGGCGGCAGGCCGTACTGGGCGCGATAGGCCGCGAGGTCCGCCTCGGCGTTCGGGTCGTCGTAGGCGTCGACAACGGCGATCGTGCGTCCCTTGCCGATGTGCTGCGGGATGGCGTACGCCGCCTGGATGTCGGCCGGCCCGTAGCCCTGGGGGGTCGTCGCGGTGCCCGCCGCGGCATTGATGATCGCCATACAGGATAGGTACGGCGGGGCGGCCGCAGCACACGCTCGTTGCTGCGGCGCTGTGGGGCTGCCGCTCGGCGCAGCAGGAGCGGTGACCGCCAGCGGGTAGGCGCGGGTGATCGTCTGCTCGATCGCCGAGCCATTGGCGTCGGCCGCGGTGACGTGCAGCGACGCGAAGCCGTTGGTGGCATTGAGTGCAGGCTGGCTGTAGTCGAGGCGATAGCGGCCGTCGGCGAGCCGGGTGGCCGGTACGTCCGCCCAGGTCACACCGTCGTCATAGGAGACCTGCGCGCTGAACTGCGTGATCGGTGCGGCCGAGGCGCCGAGTTGGTGTGCGACGTCGACCTCGACGCTCGCCGGGTGGCCGGCGGGAACGACGTCGTCGGTGCCGGCGCCCGTCGCGTAGCGGGTGAACAGCAGCGGTTCGAAGCTGCACCCGTCCGCGGCGGCCGGCGCCACCTTGCCGCCGCCCCCGCCGCCCTTGCCGCCGCACGTCCAGCCGGGGGGAAGCTGATCGGCGGGGCGTTCCGCGGAGGTGAACGTCCATTCGGTGTGCGTGCGCGTCGAGGTCGGCCACCAGGCTGCGTCGCGCGCGGTGTCGTAGACCAGCCGGTAGCTTGCCGGCGACGGGTCGAGGGGGAATGCGGCGAACCCGTCCGGCGTCTGGCCGACCTGCGTGCCGTCCTGATAGAGCGTGAGCGACTCGACCGATGAGGGATCCGGCAGCAGGAGATGCCCCTGGGCGTCGGTGTTACCGAACAGCGTCAGGTTGAGGGTGTCGCCGGACCGGCACGCCGGACAGGCCTGCGGCGCTTCGGTCTCCTGCTCGACGCCCGGAGCAACGGGCTGTGCAGCCCAGTCGCTGGAGAGCTGCTCGCCCGGTTCGTAGGTGCGCAGGATGTCCGAGGCCATGCCCAGGAAGTCGGCCTCGTCGAGGACGACCTGTTGTAGCCAGCTCATGCCCGGCGTGGCCAGCACGTGCTCAGTGCGCGTGTCGGGTGCTACGACCTCGTTGGCGGCGAATACCTGCGCGGCCTGCCACGGCTGCGCGCCTTCGCGTGCCTCGTACTCCGCACGTCCCGGCACGGGGCTGTGGAAGTGGGCGTCGATCGTGGCGAAGTCGCCGGCAGACAGGGTATGGGTGAGCGTCTGCGGGATCGCTCCGACGTACGGGAATTCCATGTCGTACAGGTCTGTCTGTGGATCCCCGAGGCGCATGCCCGGATAGAAATACAGCTGCCCTGTGGTTACTGGAGCGGTGGGCGTGGCGTAGAGCGGCGTCGTGCCGAACGCGACGAACGAGTCGGTGAAGCTGACGCCGGTCGCCGGATTGCGCTGCACGTTCAGCTGTGCAGTGAGCTGGGGTGCCGGTGTGCCGACGTCCGCGCCGAGCCGGGTTCCCTTGCGCGCGTCGAGCACTACCGTCGTGTCGCGGGTGACGGTGACCTCGGGCGCGGCGGCCAGCGTGTAGTCGACGCTGCCGTCGGGGTAGCCGGTGCCGATATAGGACGTGATGCTGTAGTGGCCGGCCGGGACGCTGAACGCGAACTGGCGGTTGAAGAAGCCTTGCCCGGCCAGGAAGTTGTCGATGTTGTCGGCGTTCATGACGACGCCGAGGTCCCCCGACGCGCGGTTTCCGAGCCGGTCGTACGCCTTGACGGTGAGTGTGTAGAGCTTGCCGGTCGGGGTGGGCTTGCCGTGCAGCGGCGTGACGCCGTCGAAGAGGTGGCCGGCTGCTGCGCCGTGCTTGGCCGCCGTCCAGTCGCGAGCCAGCGCCTGCCCGAACGCGGCGCGATCGCGCACCACGAGGCCGTCAGCGGTCTGGACCGTACCTGGGGGTACGGCGCCGGTTGCGGTCAACGGCAGCGCATTGTTCGTCGGGCCGGCGTTCACGTCGAACAGGCCCAGGTCCAACGGCGCGCCGACGTACCCCGCCGCGATCTGCGGGATCACGTACAGGTGGCTTCCCGTCGCGAGCACCTGGAAGTTCCCGGACGTGCCGGGTGCGACTGTGACCGAGGGCTGACCGCTCGGCGTCTGCGACACGGTGACCCGGTCGCCGGTGATAAGCGTGACCGTGCGTGTTCCGCCCGTCACCGACGTCGGCTGCGCCGCGACTGCCGGTGCTGCATGCGCGGCCACGGCGCCCCCCAGGAGAAGGACAAAGACCAATGCGGGGGTGATCGGTCTTCTCATGAAGTACTCCCGAGTGATACCACTCTACGTGGTACGCGAACCGTACGTGGGTCGCGCGACGGGGGTCAAGATGCGACACGCCCTAGGTACGCCTCCCTCCCCGATTGCGCAAGAATCGCTCAACTGAGACGAGGAATCCTTGCGCAATCGGGTGGCGCTAGGAGGCTCGGCGGCGGGGCGGCTTCATGCCGAGGCGGCGGCACGCCTGCGCGAAAGTCACGCCGCTCGCCCACACCGACTCGAACCCGATCTTGAGGGTGCGAGCCAGGTGAGGGTGCTCGATGACAAGCGTCGTGACGTCGTCCGGGCCGACGGTCGGATTCGGCATCGTGAACAGCACCGTGCGCTCGTCGATGATGCCGAGCTTCATCGGCAGCTCCTCGACGAAGCGCGCTTCCTCGCCGGCATCCAGGAAGGCGCGTACGCCGCCGAGTTGCGTCTCGTCCTCGAGCACGGAGAGCTCATACATGCTGCGTAGCACGTGGCGGCGTGCCAACTGCAGCCCGACGACGTTTTCGTCCACGGCGACCGCTGCGGGGGCCTTGGAGAAAACGAGCATCTCCCGCTCGACTGTGCCCTGGAGCTCGTTGAACTTCCGGGCTACCGCCTCGGACGAGCGGATCACCTCGATGTAGTCGAGGGGATCGGTGTGCTGCTTGCCGGCCTGGTAGGCCGGGCGCAGCTCCTCGACCAGCCCGCGGGCATCGTCCTCCAGGGCGGTGACGTGCTCCCGGTGTACGTGCATGAGTTGCGCGGCGGCCCGGTCCGGCGGCGTCGCAACGAATTTCGCGGTGTGGCCGGGACGGTCGGCGGCCAGCCCCTTCCCTACCAGGCTCTCGAGCACGTCGTATATGCGCGGCCGCGGCACGCCGGCCAACCGAGCGACCTCGGCAGGCGTCGAGGCGTCGCGGCTGACCAGCGCCACGTACGCCCGCGCCTCGTACAACGTCAGGCCGAGCCGTACCAGCCGCTCCACAGGAACCGTATCCGCCACTGAGCCTCCCACCATCGGCGCAGCCTATCTCAGCAGGATGCGCAAGAATCCCCATCTGAGACGCGGGATTCGTACACACCTTGGAGGTGAGCCGTGGACCCGATCAGCAGTGCGCCGCTGTCCGGCTCGCTCGTGCGGCTGCCAATCGTCACGCGGGACGAGGCGGCACTGATGCTGGACGGCGGCAGGCTGGGCTGGTTCGCCGAGGGCTACCCGCGCAAGGACGACCTGGACGCGGTGCGGATGTCCGACGGCAGTGCCTGGTCGCCACGTCACGTGATCCGTCCCCGGGACGGCCTCGCGGTCGGCTCGATCGGCTTCTTCGGGCCGCCCGGCACGGACGGACAGGTCGAGGTCGGCTACGGCCTCGTCGAGTCGGCACGCGGACAGGGCCTCGCCACGGACGCGCTCACCGTGATCGTGGCCGCGGCCGAAGCGGCCGGCGCCCGGGTCATTGCACACACGGCCGCCGACAACCTGCCCAGCCAGCGGGTGCTCGCCCGCTGTGGCTTTGTCCGCGACCACGGCCGCACCAACGCAGCCGGCGACTGGCGTTATGTGCGCCCGGTCACGGCTCCTCCGGCTTCGTGACCCATACGGAGAACACCGGGACGCCGTCCCATTCACCGCCGATCGCCCGTGCAACGACCGCGTAGGGGTGACCGAACCGCAGCGTAGCTGTACGTTTGCGGCCCTCGATGACGGCGACGGCCCTGATCGCCATCGCGGTCACGGCAGCGGCCTCGAAGCCGGTTCGCGTGTAGCGGGCCAGCGCCGACTGCGTGGCCTCGGCACCGTACTCGCCAGGTGGTAGCAGTTCGACGAGTGCTTGGGCAGCGGCGGGAAACCCGAACTCGGGCCGCATAAGGTCATGCTCGCTTTGCGCCGACCACGTGGGCAGCAGTGCGGTGTGCTGTTCGCCATGACCCCGCGTCTCCGCGACCGTCCACAGTGGACCATCGCCCAGGGCCAGCTCGTAGAGCGAGCGGCGCTGCAGCGTGCCGTGCGCTGCAGCGAGCACGTCTGCCGGTGCAACACCGGGCTCGGCGATCACCGACGTGACTGCCAGCCCGTCGGCGGAGCGGGCGGTGTGCACGGCCACGTCGCCGACCGGCGACGACGCGATGTACGCCTCGTGCTGAGGAACCGACCGCAGCACGTGCGCGACCTGTTCGGACCAGGGGCTGCGCAGCTCGGCGGACGGGGCCAGCTCGAACGGCGCCTCCCAGTCGACGCTCGTCGCCAGTGCCGATGCGAGCACGAGCACCGTGTCGGGCCCCATCTCGAGGGGAAACCGCTCGATGAGGCCCAGCGTGTGCTCCGCGGCCCACCGGTCGGCGTCCGCCTGGCTCGGGATGCCACCGACCTCCACCGCGGCCGGCAACTCGGCGAGCCACGACTGCAGGGCGGCGACGACCTCCGGGCGGCGCCATACCGCGGCCGCCGATGCCAGGGCCGGATGGGGCTTCGCGAGCAGCGCCGCGGCGGCGTCCCGGGCCTCCTCGGGCGACGCGCCGAGGACCTCGGCCAGCTCAGCCCGGACAGCACCCGTCGCCGCCGGCGCCGCCAGCGCGAGGAGCAACCAGGCGCCCAGCGGCGAGGCGACGTACTGCTCGCCGTCGATGGCGCGGTGAAACCGTGCGGCGTACCGGGCAATCAGCGGGGCGATGTTCATCCCTCGAGCGTGCCACGCCGCCAGGCCGGACTGCCCGGATTGGCGCTGTACGGGCGCACGGCTCGCACGTAGCTTCGAGGCCATGCGCATCCGGATCATCGACGCGTTCACCGACCGCCCGTTCGCCGGCAACCCGGCCGGCGTGTGCCTGCTCGAAGGCGAAGCGTGGCCTGACGAGACGTGGATGCGCCAGGTCGCCGCCGAGGTGCACGCCTCCGAGACGGCGTTCGCCCGTCCGATGAGCGAAGGCGAATGGGGGCTGCGCTGGTTCACGCCGGCAGTCGAGAGCGACCTGTGCGGGCACGCCACCCTCGCCACGACCCACGCGCTGCGAAGCGACGGGCGGATCGTTGACGCGGTCCGCTATCACACCCGCAGCGGCGTGCTGATCGCTCACCCGAACGACGACGCCACGATCACCCTGGACTTCCCGGTAGCACCGCTCACCGAAGTGCCGATCCCGGACGGGTTGGTGGAGGCGCTCGGCGTCAAGCCCCAGGCGACGTATCGCACCGGCCCGCTACGCGACCTGCTCACCGTCCTGCCCGACGAGGCAGCGGTCCGTACCGTCGCGCCGGACATCGCGGCCGTCGAGGCGCTGACCCGCCGCGACGACATCCGCGGCGTCACGGTCACTGCGCAGGCCGCCGACTACGACTTCGTGTCGCGCTTCTTCGCGCCGGGGGACGGCATCCCCGAGGACCCGGTGACCGGCAGCGCCCACACTGCGCTCGCTCCCTACTGGGTGGGGCAGCTGGGCCGGGACGAGCTGACCGGGCTGCAGGCGTCGGCGCGGACCGGCGTGGTGCGCGTGGCGCTGCGCGGTGACCGGGTACACCTCACCGGGAGTGCGGTCACGGTCGTCGACGGGATGCTGCTCACCGAACCGTGAAACCGACCGCGCCGTCCGGCGGTCCCCACTCGGGCGTGACGGACCGGACGTAGCCCGGCGCGTCGGGACCGCGCAGCCAGTCGAGCAGTGCCTCGCAGGCGGAGCGCGGGCCTTCGGCCACCACCTCCACACGGCCGTCCGGCAGGTTGGCCGCCGACCCGGACAAGCCGAGGGCGCGTGCCTGAGCGCGAGTCCAGTACCGGAACCCGACGCCCTGCACGCGCCCGTCGACGCACGCGGTCAGCCGTAGCTCGTCCACCGGGCCGACGCTACCGCCGGACCAGCGGCCGGTCAGCCTCCACGTAGCCAGCGCTCAGTGGGGCTTAGCGGCGCAGACTTCACCGGCGCGTACGGGTGACGCTTCGGACGATGTTTTGGCTGAGGTTTAGGTCGCCCCTCGTCCCCGTTCCCGCGTCCGCGACGGTGTCGCGCACGGCGACGACGAATCGCCAGTCAAGGGCTCTCTGCGTGCTTGTTGATCCAGGTGGTGATCGCTATCCAGGCACCGGTCAGCGCCCCCAGCAGTCCGATGGCCGCGCCGATCACCACATGCCAAGTAGCCGACACGTGACTGATCGTGGCAGCAATGCGGCGATCATCAATCGAGGCGCGCGGTAACCCCGGGAGCCAGGAGCCAGGCCCAGAGCCTCTGCATAGGCGTCGATTACCCGACAGGCAAGGCAGATTCCGGTTCGAGCTCGCGTAACTCGGGTAGCGGCGAGCGCACCAGCCACAGGGCGCACGTGACAGCACCGGCAACGGCGAGCCACAACGTCGGGCGCAGCCCGATCGCGCTGCCGAGCAAACCGCCTGCGACGGCACCGAGCGGCCGCACCCCGTAGTTCACGGTCCGGTAGGCGCCGCTGACCCGCGAGCGCACGTCGTGCGGGACGACCCCGGCGAAGATCGCCCCACCGGCAATGTCGAGCAGCATCACGCCTACGCCGGCGCCGAATTCCGCGGCGAGCAGGCACATCAGGACCAGCGTGTGCGGGCCGCCCGCCGCGGGGATCAGCGCGAGCGGTGCCGGGAACAGTACGCAGCCGACGATGAATGTCGGGCCGATGCCGATGCGGCGGGTCACCCGGCCGGTCACCAGCGAGCCGAGCACGCCGCCGACCGCGCCGGCCCCGAGCACCAGGCCGAGCACCGCCGGGCGGACGGACAGCGACCGCGTCGCGTAGAGGATCACGATCGCGTTCAGCGCGAACGTGAAGAAGTTCACGGTCGCCGTGGCGGCCAGCGCGGAACGCACAATGCGTGATCCGGCGATGAACCGGACGCCGGCGACCAGGTGTCCTCTCCCTGGCTCGGCAGCGGGCGGCTCCACCGGACGGATACGGGAGAGTGTGAGTGCCGAGAACAGAAACGTCAGCGCATCCAGAACGATCGCGGCCGGGGCGGTGAACGCCGCGACGAGTAGCCCGGCCCCGCTCTGCCCCATGATCACTGACAACGCCCGGCTGCCGTTGAGCAGTGACCCGCCTTCGACGTAGCGATCCCGTGGCACCACGGACACGAACAGAGCGGTGTACGCAACGAAGAACAGCACATCCAGCGTCCCCACCGCGAAGGTCACCGCGTACAGCTGTGGCAGGCCGAGCCGGCCCAGCAGGTAGCTGAGCGGGATCGTCACCATGAGCAACGCCCGGCCGAGGTCGGTGCCGAGCATGACCAGGCGGCGCTGGCGGTGCCGGTCGACTGCCGCGCCGGCGGCCAGCGAGAACAGCAGGCTGGGCAGCAGGCCGGCCGCCGTGAGCAACCCCATCTGCGTGGCGTTCGCATGAAGGACGAGAACGGCAGTCAGCGGCACTGCGAACAGCGAAACCTGATCGCCGACCTGGGACACGGTCTGGCCGATCCAGAACCGGCGGAACGTCATCTCCCTGAGCAGCGTCACGGCTGCTCCATGGGGAATGCGATTCCGATGAAGGACACCTCACGGGAGTTCCTCGGCCGCTCGTCGGGGTGATCCAGCCGGCGACCGTAGGGCTCGATGAGCTTGTCGATCGCATCGCCCAGGGCCTTGAGCTCGGCGGGCGTGGCGTAGAGGATGCGGTCGCCGAAGATCGTCGCCTCACGCCAGCGCTTCGGCGCCTCGTCGGCGCGCTGCAGCCACCGCACGACGTTGTCGAAGTAACGCCGGGCCAGTGTGATGCGCAGTTGCTTGGCCGCCTCGTCGGCTTCCGGCGTTGCTTGGATAGGCGGAACGTGCGTCAGCATCGACGTCGCCTGCCACGGCTTCTCACGACCGCGGCCACCCGGCGCCTCCTCGACCAGTCCGTACTTTGCCAGCTGGCGTAGATGGAACGACGTCGTGCCCGAGCTCTCGCCGAGCACCTCGGCCGCCTGGGTGGCGGTCAGCGGACCGCGGCGGCGCAGCAGGCCGACCAGCTTGGTGCGCACCGGGTGGGCGTAGGCACGCAGCGCGCGCGGATCGCTGAGTTCGACGGGGGGACGCTCGTCTGACATGTATGCCAACATAGCTTTGCAAAGCTATGTTGGCAAGCCCTCCTCCCAGCCGACCGGCGATCAGTCGGCGAGTTCGGCGAGGATCGCCTCCGTTACGTCGTCGGCCGGCCGGCTCGCGTCAACGACACGCAGCAGGCCCCGGCCGCGGTAGTAGTCGATGAGCGGAGCAGTCGCCTCGTCGAAGACGGCCAGCCGGTTGCAGATCACATCGCGCGTGTCGTCGCTGCGCCCCTCGATCTGCGCCCGCGCCAGCAGCCGGGCGATCAACTCCTCGCGGGGGGCGTCCAGGTAGATCGCAGCGTCGGCGGAGAAGCCTTCCTCCTCGGCCAGGCGGCGCGCCTCGCGGGCCTGGCCCACCGAGCGCGGAAAGCCGTCGAGCAGATAGCCGCCGTTGCGGGCGGCTGCCTTCACGCGAGGGAAGATCAACTCGATGACTAGTTCGTCGGGCACGAGCTCGCCGCGGTCCAGGTAGTCGCGAACCTTATCGCCCAGCGGCGTGCCGGCCTCGATCTCGGCCCGCAGCAGGTCGCCAGCGGCGATGTGCTCGATTCCCAGACGCTTCGCCAGGCGTTCACCCTGCGTTCCTTTGCCGGATCCGGGTGGGCCGATAAGAAGGACGTTCATTCACCAACTCTGGCATCACCCGCCGAGAATCGCGACAGAACCAGTCAGATGTGTGCTGCTTCCAACACTCTCGCGGCCGGAGATACTCGCCCGCGTCACCCGATTCGGAGGGATCTGCCTGTGCGCGTATTTCTCGCTGTTGCTGCCACCACGGCCGCGCTAGACCAGTCGCAAGCCGCTCGCGGGCGAGTTCTCGTTCCGCGGTTCCGCCGTCTTCGTGATCGGCAACCACTTCGACTGGCGAACGTCGTGGTGCTCGGTGACCTTAACGACTACCAGTACAGCCCGGCTGTGTCGGCGCTGCGCACCGGCGCTGCCGACGGCAGCGGCCCGTCGATTCTGACCGACTTGCTTTCTGCCTTGCCGGCGGATCAGCAGTACACGTACCTGTTTCGACGGCGTCTCGCAGGTGCTCGACCACATCCTCGTCAGCCCCGCGATGCCTGTCACGTTTTATCAGGTCGTCCACATCAACGCCGAGTTCACGAACCAGACGAGCGACCACAACCCGCAGGTGTCCGTCGTCGCCGCGCTGTTCTTCGCGGCCATCGCGCTGCGCCGGATGCGCGACATGCCTATCTGAGCTGCTCGGATTCGTCAGACACGCCCATCGCTCGTGCCCGATCGAGACCGTTGATGTAGTCCCGCGACTCGACGATCTGCCCGTCACGCACCCGCATCACGAAGACGCACGGCACCTGGAAGGCTCTCCCGCCCACGCTGCCGAGATAACGGAATTCGGCCACGATCACCTCGGGGTCGGTGGTCTCGTGCACGACGATGTCGCCGGTGCGGTAGTCGGCGATCGGCGTCCTGTCTCTGCCTGCGGCGAAGTGGCGGCGCAGGTCGTCGCGGGTGAGTAGCGGCGTGTCGTCGAGCACCATGGGGTGCTCGACTCGGGTGCGCTCCGCGTAGAGGCCGGCGAGCTCGTCTACCTGGCTGGGATCGCCCGCGACAAGGCGGCACACGCCGTCAACCAGGCGACGAAACACTTCGGCGGGTCGCCGAGTATCCTGAGTCACCGCTCCGAATATACGGAGTCGTCACTCCGCTACACAAGGGGGACGCCGATGCGCGCCGACGCGCAGGCGAACCGCGATCGCATCTTGTCCGCCGCCGAGCAAGTGTTTGC
>JBKPQY010000193.1:0-8380 GCA_046734315.1 Actinomycetota bacterium
GGGACCGGCGCCGTGGCAACCACACCCAAGGCGTCAAGGATCCGGTTGCTTTCGCTCAACAGGCGCGTTGCGTCGGGCTGCCCGGCGCGCATCGCAAGCTGTGCCAGACCGAGCAGGTTGAGCGCGTACTCGTGCCGGCCGAAGCCGTCATCGGGGCAGCGCACACCCTCTTCGAACGCGGCGCGGGCGTCGTCGTCGCGTCCGGCAGCAAGCAGCGCGCGACCCCGCACCCTGTGCACGGCCGCGAGCAGCGACTCGGCGTGCAGCTCCTCGGCGCGTGCCACCGCCTCGTTCGCGACCGAGATCGCACGGTCCACGTCGCCCGCGTCGGTAAGGCAGTCGGCCAGGGCCGCCTCGAGGCCGATCAGCTCGAACGGCAGTCCCAGTTCGCTGAAGCCCGCTCGGGCAGCGTCGAACCGGGCGAGTGCCTCAAGGACGTCGCCCAAGCCCGCCAGCATCCGCCCCGTCTCGCGAGCCACCAGGGCCACGAGCTCCTGATCATCGGCCGCTTGGGCGGCGCGCAGCGCGGCGACGAGCAGCGGCTCGGCCTCCGTGAACCGCCGCTGCCGGATGAGCAGGTCGGCCCGGTTGTACTGCGCGTTCGCCTCGTTGGCGGTGTCGCCGATGCGTCGGAAGATGTCCGCGGCGCGGTCGAACCGGGCCGCCGAGCGGTCCCACTCACCGTCTTGTACCGCACTGATCGCGAGGTTGTTCAGGCAGTGCGCCTGCATGCGCAGGTCGCCGACCCGCTCGGAGATCGCCAGGGCGAGTTCGCCATACGGCTCGTCCTCGGCGACGCCGGCCTGGATGCACGCCAGGTGCCGGGTGTTGTATGCGTACGCCAGCGCGTCCTGGTCGCCGGAGGCACGTGCCTCGCGGACGCCGACCTCGCTCCACCGCAGCGCCGCGCGGCGGTCGCCTTGCAGATACTTGGCGAACGCGTAGCGCGTGGCCAGCCGCGAGCGAACGGCGTCGGCATCCGGTCCGGCAGCGCCGGCCAGCACGCCACGCGCGTGGCTGAGCAGCCGCAGCGACGTGACGAACGAGCCCAGGCGCTGGTGCACCCCGGCCTCCTTCAACATCAGCGTCGCGAGGCCGATCGCGTCACCGCGCCGGTACGGACGAGCCCGTCGGTACGCGGCGGCGGCGTCGCGGGAGAACCCGGCGACGTCGCGGACGTCTCCCAGCGCCTCGTGCACGGTGCCGATCTCCTCGGGCGTGGCGCCGGCCGCGTGGGCCGACTCGAGGGCGCGCTCGAAGAATCCGATCGCGGCGGTGTATGCGTACTGGGCCTGCGCGCGGCGCCCTGCCATCCAGGAGTAAGTCCAGGCCCGCTCCATGTCGCCGGCGTGGAAGAAGTGCATCGAGAGCCGCTCGCAGACCTCGTCGACGTCCGGCGCGGTCGACTCGATGACGCGCGCTGCATAGGCGTGCATGCGCCGCCGCAGGCGATACGGAAGCCCGCCGTATGCGGCGTCGCGAATCAGGGCGTGCCGGAAGCGCCACATGCCCGCGCCGTCCGGCTGGACGAACTCAGCGAGCCGGTGCAGGTCCGCCTCGACCGGGCTGGCGCTCGCGGCGAGCATGTCCCTCAGCAGCGCCTCGGCAAAGCGCACGCCCAGCACGGCCGCGCAGCGCAGCACCGTGCGGTCGCTCGGGTCGAGCCGGTCGACCTCGGCGGTGAGGACGGCCTCGACTGAGTCGGGCAGATCGGCCTCGCTCCCCGATCGCAGGGCAGCTGTCACCAGGGCGCGCAGAAACAGCGGATTGCCGCCGGCCTTGGCCGCTATCGCGTTCATCGCGTGGGCGCTCAGCGGCGCCGCGTGAGTCGCCGCATCCAGCAGGCTCAGCGCGGCAGCCGCGTCGATGGGCGCCAGGGGGAGCCGGTTGTAGTGGGTGGCGCCACCCGCGGGCACGAAGCCGGTCGGCATGTCGCGCCGCGTCGCGAGCACGACCCACGGCCTGTCGTCCAGCCCTGCCTCGACGGCGCGCAGCAGTTCAGCCGACGCATCGTCCATCAGCTGGGTGTTCTCGAAAACGAGCAGCGTCGGCGTCGGCAGCACCACCTGCAGGAACTCGACCAGCACCTCGGCCATCCGCGCACGGCGAAACCGATCGTCGAGCTCGGCGGTCTCGCTCGTCGCGCCGACCTCGACGTCGAGGACGATCCCGAGCAGCGGCAGCCACGGCAGCAGCTGCGGGGCGTTGGTCGCGACGCGATACCTGAGCCGCTGCGCGGTCGCCTCACCGCTGGTCGAGGCGCCGACGCCGAGCAGCCCGCGCAGCAGCGTGCGGAACGGGACGTACGGCGTCTTCGAGTCGTACGAGCCGCTCGGCCCGCTGACCACCACCATGTCGGCCGCGTCGTGCACGACCTGCTGCACCAGCCGGGACTTGCCCATTCCGGGCTCGCCGATCACCTCGACGAGCGAACCTTGCCGTTCCCTCGCGGCGTCGAGTGCCTGGCGCAGCGTGGCCATCTCGGGATCGCGTCCGACGAAGGTGTCGTCGGCGAAGGCAGCCTCGGCAATTTCACCGGCCGGTGGCCCGACCGACACGGCCTGGATCGGCTGCGCCTTGCCCTTCACCATGAACGGCTCGACATCGCCCGTCACGAACACGGTGCGCGAGCGCGACATCACCTCACGGGTGGCCAGCACCTCGCCGGGCTCGGCATGCGCCATGACCCGTGCTGCCGTGTTGATCGCGTCACCCTTGATCGAGTACGTCCGGCGGAACGCGGGGCCGAAGTCGCCGGCGAACACGCGTCCGCGGTTGATCCCGGCGCGCAATGGCAGCCGCCCCCGGCGCCTGACGGCCAGTTGCACCGCGCGCAGCAGCCGGTCGTCGTCGCCGCCGCTGCTGCGCGGGGCGCCCGCCGCGAGCATGATCTTGCCGCCGTCGCGGCTGATGTCGCTCTCGAGGAAGGACACGTCGTGCGCGGCGCAGGCGTCCTGGACGTTGCGCAGGCACTCGTCGAGGGCCTCGACGGCGGCAGACGGGCCGCCGGCGTAGATCACCGCGTCGGTCCGGGAGAACTCGATGAACGCCACCGCGACCTGGCGGTGTTCGGACTCGCCGGCGGCCGCCAGCAGGTGGGCACGCACCGGCGGTGGCAGCAGTTGGCGCACGTCGACCGCTTGATCCGCGCCGTCGGGCACGGCGAGGTCGGGCAGCACCGGCGCCGACCGCAGCACCCGGCCGCCACGCACGGGCACGCCGAGCGAGGCTGGGGGCAGCAGCGCGGCGGTTGCGTCGCTGACCACGATCTGGCCGGCGGAGGTGCGCGATTCCATCATGGCGGTGATGCTCGCGCCTGGCCCGCTGACGATCAGCTCGCGGTGGATCAATGGGTCGCCGACCAGGAAGAAATCGAACCGGCCGCTGTGGATGCCGACTGACATCCGCAGCGTGACGTGACCCGCCGAGACGCGAGTGCGCCCGACGCTGCGCAGCTCCGTGCGCATTCGGTGGGCCGCGCGTGCTGCGTGCGCAGCATGGTCGGGCCCGCGGAAGAACAGGAGGATCGCGTCCCCGCCCCACTTGACCAGGTCGGCGCCGTCGGGGCGGGCAGCATCGAGGAGCGCGGCGAACGTGCCGTTCAGGATGTCGCTCATCTCCTCGGCGCCGACCTTTCCTTTGCGGGCGAGCCGTTCGGTGAGCGCGGTGAATCCGGAGATGTCCGCCAGGGCCATCGAGCCCTCGAGCGTGAGGTGCCGGCGATCGGGGTGCTCGGACAGCCACTCCGTCACCAACCGGGGGACATAAGCCTGCAACGGGCGCGCCGCCCGATCCGCCTCGGCGACAACGCGGGTCATTGGCTCGTCGCCCCCAGCCGCTCGTCGGCGAGATCTTCGGCGGCCTGCGCGCTGATCCGATCGCCTGTGACCGCAGCCAGGAAGTCCGCTCGGGCGAGCGCGACGGTGTGCAGCGTCTCGGTGGCGGTCACCGTCGCAGTACGCGGCACGTCGCGCAGCAGCGCGATTTCGCCAAAGCAGTCGCCCCGCTGCAGATACCGCACCGACCTCGCGCCCACGGTGACGTGCGCGCGGCCGTCGACGATGACATGGAAGCGATCACCGTGATCCCCTTCGCGCATGACCGCCTCGCCGGGCCGGTACTCGTGGCGTTCCAGCACCGTGGCCAACTGATCGACGGTCGCCACCGGCAACGGCGCGAACATAGCCAGGCCGCGCAGCAACGCGATCTCGGGTCCCGGCACCGGAGTAGTCCGGTCGATCTGTATGTACCGCGGCAGGTACGCCAGCGCGACAACGGCAAGCGTGGCGCCGATTGCTACGAGCGCGCCGCGCGGGCCCAGCCAGTCCGAGATCGCCGGCGCCGCCGCCGAGCCGGCGCTCATGCCGGCGATGACGACGATCTCAAATGCGCCCAATGCGGGCGCTGCTTTCCGGTTGCCGAGCAAGCGCGGTAGCAAGGTGAACGCGCTCGCATCCTCGACAGCATTGCCGACACCGACGATGACCAGCGCCACATAAGCGATGGCCGGCGTCGATGTAGCACCGAACGCTATGAGCGGCAGGCCCCACAGGGTCACGCCCACCACAAACAACCGTCCCAGGCGGGAAAGGCGTGCCAACCTCGCCGCCAGCCCGCCGCCGACGAGTCCGCCGGCGCCGATCGCAGCGTTCAACCAGCCCACCTCGCCGCTGCCGAGTGACAGCACGTCCAACGCGACGACGACCAGGAGAACGAGCAACGCGCCACGCACGAATGTCTGCGCGAAGCCGAGCACGACATACCCCGCCGGGCGGGCGATCCGGACAAGCGATGCCGCACCCTCGGCCACGTTGCGCACCGGACCGCGCGATGCCGCTCTCCGTGACTCCTGCGCCGGTGCCGGGACCTTCAGTCGCCATAGCGCGAGGAACGCCGCGCCGAGAAACGCCGCCGCGATGGTGAGCGCGGTGCCAGCACCCGCAATCGCGAGGACGACACCGGCGAGAGCCGGCCCCACCAATGCGGCCGTGTTCTCCGACATCGTCGCGGCGGCGTTCGCCGCGGTTAGCTGCGCAGGTGTACGCGCGAGCCAGGGCAGCGCCGTCGCCTGGGCGGGCCGGAACGTCGCCTCCATCGACGCCGAGATCGACGCGAGCGTGAGGACGACCGCAGGTGACGCGTGAAGCGCTGCAGCGGCACCGGCCAGCGCGATGAGCGTCGCCCGGGCCGCGGTCGTGGCGCGCAGCAGCCGGTCCACAGGCACCCGGTCGGTCAGGCCGAGCAACGCCGGCGTGACAATTGCGCCCGGCGCTGCCCGGGCGACACCGTAGATCGCGACGAGCGTCGCGCCGCCCTCGTCAAAGGCATAGACGAAAAGGGCAATCGTCGACGCGAAGAAGCCGACCAGGGACAGGCCCCAGGCCAGCTCGAGCCGTCGCACGTCAGCCAGTCGCAGCACATCACGCAGTGCGTTCCACTGGTCGGCTCCCGCGCCGGACCGGCCCGGACGTCGCAGCCGCCTCGCGGCATCCGCCGCGCCGGTCGTGGCCGTTTCTCGCCCTGCGGCGCCGCCCCGACTGGACTTCATCTCGCGGTTCCCCTCCGTCTGCCGTCGAGGATCGCACCCGCGCTTCGAGGACACCAGCCGTCGGTCGGTGTCGCAAAACTGCCGGCCGTATCAGTCGGCAATTGGCTGCCTGGGGAAGCGGTCAGGTGGCCATGTCTTGCTCGACCGAAGCAGACGGCAGCACTGGCCGGATTGGCTCGAAGCCTCGGCCAATCTCGCCGAGGGATCGCCAACGGCTATACACTCCGCCGATGGTGCTCGGGATGCGCAAGGACACCAAAATCGAGCTGATCAAGAAGGTTCCGCTGTTCGCGCCCCTTACCAAGGCGCAGCTCGCGCAGGTCGCGTCGATCGCGGACGAGGTTGGCCTACCAGGGGGGAAGCAGCTAACGCGCCAAGGGGAGCGCGGCCGGGAGTTCTTCGTCCTCCTCGACGGTGAGGCGGAGGTCCGGCGCAACGGAAGGAAAGTCGCTACCATGCGGCCCGGCGATTTCTTCGGTGAGATCGCGCTGGTCTCCGACCGGCCTCGCAGCGCGACAGTCACCGCGACCGATCCGGTGCGCGTGCTCGTGATCAGAGACGCGGATTTCCGCTCGGTGCTACTCCGCACGCCGCAGATCGCGCTGAAAGTGATGGAGGCTGTCGCCGAGCGTCTGCCGCCGGACGCAACTTAGCCTTCGTTGCGCTGGCACCTTGTCGAGACCGGAGTCGCCGGTGCGGCGTAGCCGGACGGTCGCCGGAGCGGTATTCGAAAGCGAATGCCATACAGTGATCCTCAGACCCGTGCCGGACCCGCCAAAGTAGTTCATCCCGGGGTTCTTGGCCGTCCCCTTTGCGAGGGGGAACAATCATTCTCGATTGTTGACGGTGTTTTGCGGGAGCCGCGGCACGTGTGTTATGGGTGCGATACAGGCCGTTTGCTTCCCTTCGCTCTTCAGCCGGTTCGCACGGGCAGCAACATACTGATTTGCATATAACGGGACACCAATGCGGCAGCATCGACAAACTTCTCAGCGGCGAGATCGACCTCGCATTCACGCATCTGCTCGCCGGACACCCGAGTACCCACCTCCGAGTCGGTGACCTTCGGCGATCTCAAGGACGCGCGCTTCATCTGCAGCCCGGCGACAGCCAACCGGCACACTCAGATCCGCAGGGTCTAGGTAGCCAAGGTCGTCGGGCTGCAGAGCCGGGCCTGACCCGGACGGCGACATCGCTCGTGATGTGACGAGCTAGAGCCGACGTTGCTCGCGCTCGGCGATCGCAGCGCGCAGACGCTCTGCGATTACCGGCAACTCGTCGGCAATCATTCGCAGCTGGTGCGTCGTCAGCCTGATCGCTTTCGTCCGCGACGTGGTCACCACGCTTGCCGTCCGGCGCCGGTCTGACGCCATCACGCCGATCTCGCCGAAGAAATCCCCCGCGCTGAGCGTCTCGAGCTTCGTCGGGCCGTGCTTAACCTCCGCACTTCCCTCCACAATCACGTAAAAATCCCAGGCGAGCGCGCCGTCACGCACCAGCTCCTCGCCTTCGGGAACGTCGACCTCAATGGCGTACTGCGCGATCATCTCGAGTTGCCGCGTCGACAGGCCGTCGAACAGCTCCAGTCCGTCTAACTTGGCGACGTCCATAAGCGAGCTCCTCCGTTCAGATCTGGAAAATGGTCTCACCGTGCCTCCGAACTCGAAAAGCCTGTACCGCCTGGTCGCCGTTGATCGACGCTTCGTTCTCGTCAGTCGCGCTCAGGTAACTAGCCACACATCCGCACGAGGGTGCTCTGAACGCCGGCCTCGTTCGACGGCGGTTCGGCGGACTAGCGTCTGCGACGTCGGAACTGGCTTGCGTGAGGAAGGACCGCTCCGATGGCCGGTCAGATGGTTCACATCGAGATCCCTGCCGACGACACCGCGGCCGCACGAAAGTTCTGGGCCTCGATGTTCGGCTGGGAGTTCACCGAGTACCCGGGTCCGTCCGAGTACCACATGACGCGCATTAGCGATCAGCAGGGCGCGGCGATCACCAACATGGAGCCAGGCAAGCGTGGCACCCGCGTCTACTTCGACGTCGACGATGTCCGCGCCGGAGCGGCGAAGGTCACCGACCTTGGCGGCTCGGCGAGCGAGGCGATGCCGGTGCCGGGCATGGGGTGGTTCGCGACCTGCACCGACCCGAGCGGGAACGAGTTCGGGCTCTGGCAGATCGACGAGAGCGCGCCCGCGCCTGAGTAAGGCGCCTGCCCGGCTCACGCCGAGGCGGGAAAGAGCGGTTGTGGCGTCCCGGTGTCGGCGTAGCGCGCGAGCCGGTCGAGGATCATCGCCCAGACCTGCGCGGTGTGCGCGAACTCGATCTCGGGGTAGCCCTCGGCGAATCCGTAATGGCGGAAGAGGACACCGGTGCCGGTGTCGACGCGCAGCGGGTCCGTCAGCTGCCACTCCCAGGTCGAGCCCTCCCAGTACGGGAAGCCGGAGGTGACCGTCATCCGGACGAGCTCGTTCGGCCGGGCGGTCACCGTGGCGTCGAGGTCGACCGGCGATGCTTCGAAGCCGAAACGGGCCTTGTCCGCCGCGACGTCGCAGTCGGCGGTCCAGAAGGCCCGCTGGCCCTCGGTGGTCGTCAACGTGTCAAACACGCGCGCGGCCTCGGCCGGCACATCGACGGCGAGGGTGATGGTCTGGCTCATCGGTAGCTCCGTCGGTAGATTATTTTAGCAGTATCTAAAATATGCTCTTGGTGTCAAGAGAGGGCCAGGACGTCGTGGAGCCGTTGCGCGTCATCGCCGCACCCAGGCGGCTGCAGATCCTCGGACTGGTCTGGGAAAAAGAGCTGTCCGCCGGCGAAATCGCGGCCCAGTTC
>JBKPQY010000194.1:0-4192 GCA_046734315.1 Actinomycetota bacterium
CGTGATTACGGGTTCGCCGAGCTGGATGATGCGGCGGCGCGTGTGGGCTGGTTCGAGCTGCTGCGCGCATGGTTCGACGAGGCGGTCGCCAGCGGGACGGTCGTCGAGCCGAACGCGATCCAGCTGGCCACCGTCGACGCCGCCCGGCGGCCGTCGGTGCGCACCGTCCTGGTCAAGGCACTGGACGAGCGGGGCATCGTCTTTTACACCAGCTACCGGTCGGCCAAGGCCGCCGATCTCGCGCAGAACCCTTACGCTGCAGCGGTTTTCGCCTGGTTGCCGCTCGAGCGGCAGGTGCGGCTGTCCGGCCCGGTCGAGCAGGTCACCCGTGCCGAGACCGAGGCATACTTCGCCGGCCGGCCGCGCGGCTCGCAGCTGGCCGCCTGGGCATCGGCGCAGTCGTTGGTGATCGCGTCGCGGGCGTCGCTCGAGGACGAGGTGCGTGCGGTCGAGGCACGCTTCGCCGGCGTTGACGTGCCGGCTCCGCCGGACTGGGGCGGATACCGGCTGCGCCCCGACGTCGTGGAGTTCTGGCAGGGACGTCACGACCGGCTGCACGATCGACTGCGGCACCGCATGGTTGACGGCGAGTGGGTAGTCGAGCGGCTCGCGCCGTGAGCCACGCTTGCGGAGGTCGCGGATGACGGCGACGTCCCTGCTGCGTCGCCATGCGGTCGACACCCGGCCCGTCCAGATACCGCACTTCCGGCGGCTGCTCCTCGGGCAGGGCACGGCGTTCATCGGCTCGATGCTCACTCAGGTCGCGGTCCCCGTACAGGTGTATGCGATCTCCCGTTCGTCGCTGTACGTCGGGCTGGTGGGCCTGGCCGGACTGGTCCCCATCGTGATCTTCGGCCTCTACGGCGGCGCCATCGCCGACGCGGTCGACCGCCGCCTGTTGTACCTGGCGTCATCACTGGGCGCGTGGGCGGTGACGCTGGCCCTGCTGGCGCAGACGTTGCTCAACCTGCGCAGCGTCGGCCTGATCCTCGGCCTGGTGGTCGTGCAGTCCGCGATGTTCGCGGTCGCGTCGTCCACCCGCGGCGCGATCATCCCGCGCATCGTGCCGGCGCACCTCGTTCCCTCGGCGAACACCTTGAACTTCACGGTCGGCACGTTCGGTGGCGTGGTCGGTCCACTGATCGCCGGGGTGGTGGTGTCGCTGAACCACGGATTCGCGTACGCGTATGCGATTGACGCCGTGCTCTTCCTGGCGGCGCTGTACCCCGCCCTTCGGCTGCCGGCCATACCCCCGGACGGCTCGCTAGGCCGGCCCGGGCTGCGCTCGGTCGTCGACGGGCTGCGATTCATCGCGGAACGTCCGGTGCTGGTCATGTCGTTCGGCGTCGACATCGTGGCGATGGTGCTGGCCATGCCGCGCGCCTTGTACCCCGAGGTGGCCGACGAACGCTTCCACGGCACGGTCGGCCCGCTGTACGCGGCGATCGCGATCGGCTCGCTGCTCGCCGGCGTATCCAGCGGGTGGATCGGGCGCGTGCGCAGGCACGGCGTGGCACTCACCGTCGCGGTCGTCGGTTGGGGGGCGTGCGTGGCCATCTCCGGGCTGGCGCACCAGCTATGGCTGGCAGTGCTACTGCTGGCGCTGGCCGGTGCGGCTGATCTGGTGAGCGCCGTCTACCGGCAGACCATCCTGCAGACGTACGCGCCGGACGAGATGCGTGGTCGCATGCAGGGCGTGTTCATCGCCGTCGTCGCCGGCGGCCCACGGCTGGGCGACCTGCGCGCAGGTGCCATGGGCGCGGCGACCACCGCGACAATCTCCTGGGTCGGTGGTGGCATCGCATGCGTGGCAGTGGTGATCGTGGCGGCGTTGGCCGTGCCGTCGTTCTGGAGATACTCGACACATGGCGCTGACAGGTAAGCAGTTCACGATCACGGCGGGCGAGCACGAGCTGACTGCCGTCGAGGTGGGCGGCGGGTTGCGCCGCTACACGCATTCCGGCGCGGACGTGGTTGCGCCGTACGGCGAGGACGAGCTGCCGCCCAACGGTGCGGGCTCCGTGCTCATACCGTGGCCGAACCGGCTGCGTGACGGGCGGTACACGTTCGCCGGGCGGCAGTATCAGGTGCCGATCACCGAGGTCGCCCGCGGAAATGCCATCCACGGCCTGGCCCGGTGGGCGCGCTGGGTGCCGGTCGCGGTCGACTCCTCGTCCGTCACGCTGGGGTGCGACATCCCGCCGCAGAAGGGTTGGCCGTTCGAGGTCCGCGCCGAGGTGACGTACGCGCTGCACCCGGATCACGGGCTCACCGTGACGGCCGTGGCCCGCAACCACGGTGATGGGCCGGCACCGTTCGGCGCCGGATTCCATCCCTACCTGGGGCTTCGGGGGCACCGGCTCGACGAGACGACGCTGCACGTCCCGGCGCGGCAGCGATTCGTGACGGACGAGGCCCAACTGCCGGTCGGCATGCAGGACGTCGCGGGCACCCCGTACGACTTCGGCAAGGCACGCCGGCTCAAGACCCTGCGTATGGACGACGCGTTCGCTGCGCAGGGGCCCAGCGCGGTGGAGGTGCGTACCTCGTCCGGCGGCGCTCACCTGTGGTACGACGCCGCGTTCGGCTTCGTGCAGGTGTACACCAACGAGGACCTCGAAGGTGGCCCGGCGATCGCCGTCGAGCCGATGACGTGCCCGGCGAACGCGTTCAACAGCGGTATCGGGTTACTGGTGCTCGAGCCGGGCAGCGCCTGGACGGGGACGTGGGGCATCACGCCGATCTGATCGCCGTTCTGTTCGCCCGCCCTTGCCTTACGTGCTTGGCTGGTGGGTATGAGCGATGACCTCTATGAAGGCGGCTTCGAGGGGGCCGATCAGCTCGACCCCTCCGAGTCGCTCACCGGCGACAACACCGAGGACCCGCTGGACGCCGGATACTCGCCCCCCGATCGCGAGCCGCGCGCCGGCCGCTACGGGACCACTGCCGACGAGCAGCGCGCCGGTGAGTCGCTCGAGCAGCGGCTGACCGAGGAGGAGCCGGACGTCGGATCGAGCGAGTGGTCGGACTACGAGCCCGACGAGCGGGCCGGGCGGCTCGTCGCCCCGGACGAGGGCGCTCATCCGGACGTGGAGTCCGACGCGATTGCCTTCGACGTAGGGCGAGCCGGCTACGCCTCCTCCGCCGAAGAGGCGGCAATGCACATCGACGACGAGGAGTAGGACTCGGCTTCGGTCCCGCTTGGGTCGCCTTTTAGAACGGCGCCGACGGAGGTCGTTGTGGGCCGGGTGCCTTGCGCCGCCGACCCGCGGCGCGCCGATCTCTGGTCGCGCGATTCTCCTTATGAAATAAGGGTAGACGGCACTTCAGCTAGCTGATAGACTCGCACACATGTTCGAGCATGTGCCGCCGGTCTCGGAGGTCGACGTGCTCGTCTCCCCGGACGCGGTCGCCGCCGAACTGGCCACCTCCGTGCCGCGGGGCGAGGACACGGCGGCGCTGCTGCTGCTCGATCCGGACGGGTTGTCCGATGCCGGGCGGGTGGATCTGCTGGTCGCGTTCGAACGGCACATCGCGCTGTTGCAGGCCGCCCAGCAGCAGGTGCTCGCCTCGTTGGACGGGCGTGCGTTGGACTGGTCCGGCACCACGCTGATCGACTACACCCGTGAGCAGGTCGGTGCCGCGTTGCGGCTCTCGCCCGGCACCGGGGAACGGCGGCTATCGATCGCACGGACGCTGGTCGACCGGTTGCCGGGCACCCTTGACCTACTGCGCACCGGGCACATCACCTACCTGTATGCGATGAGGCTCGCCGAAGCCATCGCCTGCTTCGATGACCAGACCACCGCGAAGGTCGAGCAGCGGGTGTTGCCCCGGGCAGCGGACCAGACCCTGTCCCAGTTCGGGACGTCGCTGCGGCGTGCCGTGATCGCCGCCGACCCGCGCCGCGCCGAGCAGCGCCACCAGGACGCCATCGGACAGCGGCGGGTGGTGTTCACCCCGCACGATGACGGCATCACCGAACTGTGGGCGCTGCTTCCCGCCGACGGCGCCGCGTTGATCGAGGCGGTGCTCAACTCCCTCGCGTGCGGGCAGACCGCTGCCCGCAGCGTCGATCAGCGCCGCGCCGATGCGCTGGTCGACGTGTTCACCCGGGTGCTGGGTGACCCGAACCTGCCGGAAGCCCATGGGCAGCGGCCCGCCATCCAGGTCACCGTGCCGATCGGAACGC
>JBKPQY010000195.1:0-10467 GCA_046734315.1 Actinomycetota bacterium
TCGTTCGTCGAGCGCACCGGCGTCGACGCGCTGGCCGTCGCCGTGGGGACGAGCCACGCGATGCTCACCCGCGATGCGGTCCTGGATTTCGACCTGATCGCGGCGCTGCGCGACGCGGTTCCGGTGCCACTGGTGCTGCACGGCTCGTCGGGCGTGCCGGACGACGGGCTGCGCCGGGCCGTCGCCGGTGGCATCGCCAAGGTCAACTTCGGAACGCAGCTGAACAAGGCGTTCACGACAGCTGTGCGGGAGTACCTTGGCGCCGATCCGAAGGCCGTCGACCCCCGGACCTACCTGGGCGCCGCCCGCACCGCGGTGGCCGCCGAGGTCGCCCGGCTGCTGGCCGTGCTGTGGCCATAAAACCCCGGCCTGTCGGCGCGACCTGGGAGAATGGTTCGATGTGACCGACGGACCGCTCATCGTCCAATCCGACAAGACCCTCCTGCTCGAGGTCGACCACCCGCTGGCGCCCGACGCACGCGCGGCCATCGCGCCGTTCGCCGAGCTGGAACGCTCCCCCGAGCATGTCCACACCTACCGGCTGACCCCGCTCGGGCTGTGGAACGCCCGCGCGGCCGGGCACGACGCCGAGCAGGTGGTCGACGCGCTCGTGCGTTACTCCCGTTACGCCGTGCCGCACGCGCTGCTGGTCGACGTTGCCGACACGATGGATCGCTACGGGCGCCTGCAGCTGGCCAAGCACCCGGCGCACGGGCTGGTGCTGATCAGCCTCGACCGAGCCGTCCTGGAAGAAGTGCTGCGCCACCGGAAGATCGCGCCGATGCTCCGCGAGCGCATCGACGACGACACCGTCGTGGTGCATCCCTCCGAGCGCGGACGCCTCAAGCAGGCGTTGCTCAAGATCGGCTGGCCGGCCGAGGACCTGGCCGGGTACGTCGACGGGGAGGCGCACCCGATCGCGCTCCGCGAGGACGGCTGGCACCTGCGTGACTATCAGCGTGAGGCGGCCGACTCGTTCTGGCACGGGGGCTCCGGCGTGGTCGTGCTGCCTTGCGGTGCAGGCAAGACGCTCGTCGGGGCGGCGGCGATGGCCCAGGCGCAGGCGACGACGCTGATCCTCGTCACGAACACCGTCGCCGGCCGGCAGTGGAAGCGCGAGCTCATGGCGCGCACGTCCCTTACCGAGAGCGAGATCGGCGAGTACAGCGGCGAACGCAAGCAGATTCGCCCCGTCACCATCGCCACGTACCAGATCATGAGCACGCGCCGGAAGGGCGAGTACCGCCACCTGGAGCTGTTCGACTCCCGCGACTGGGGGCTGATCGTCTATGACGAGGTGCACCTCCTGCCGGCGCCGATCTTCCGGCTCACCGCTGACCTCCAGTCACGCAGGCGACTGGGCCTCACCGCCACGTTGATCCGCGAAGACGGCCGGGAGGGCGATGTGTTCAGTCTGATCGGCCCCAAGCGCTTCGACGCCCCGTGGAAGGACATCGAAAACCAGGGCTGGATCGCCCCGGCGGACTGCACCGAGGTGCGGGTCACCCTCACCGACGCCGAGCGCATGAACTACGCGACCGCCGAGCCCGACGACCGGTACCGCATCGCGGCGACGGCGCGCACCAAGCTGCCGGTGATCAAGACCATCGTGGACCGGCACCCGGACGACCAGGTGCTCGTCATCGGCGCGTACCTCGACCAGCTCGACGACATCGCGACGGAGCTGGGCGGCGTCCCCATCGTGCAGGGTTCGACGACCACCCGTGAGCGCGAGCGGCTCTACGATGCGTTCCGCGCCGGCGAGCAGCGCGTTCTCGTCGTCAGCAAGGTCGCCAACTTCTCGATCGACCTGCCCGAGGCGGCGGTCGCGGTGCAGATCTCCGGCACGTTCGGATCGCGCCAGGAGGAGGCGCAGCGGCTCGGACGGGTGCTGCGCCCTAAGCACGACGGCCGCCAGGCCCACTTCTACACGGTGGTCGCACGCGACACCCTGGATGCCGAGTACGCGGCGCACCGGCAGCGATTCCTGGCCGAGCAGGGCTACGCGTACACCATCACCGACGCCGACGACCTGTTGCGCCCGCTGTAACCCTGCGTTCGCCGTGAGTATCACGGCGGAGCGTGAACAGTTCACTGCGAGGGGTAGAGATCTTCGATGAAGATCGCTATCTTACCCGGGTGCCGAGCTCACGACTCCCGCTCGTCGCGCGGCTGAGCGCAGTACTGCTGATCGTTGTCGGAGTGCTTCCGGCATGGCGTGCCCCGGCAGGACAGGCAGCCAGCCTGCAGAAGCTGTCGGGCTACGGTGCCGACAGCTGTACTGCACCAAGCCTCAGCCAGATGAGAGCGTTCTGGAACAACACCCCGTTCTCGTACTGGGGCATCTACATCGGCGGTGGCGACCGCGCGTGCGCACAGCCGAACCTCACCACCTCGTGGGTCAACAGCGTGATCGCCATGGGCTGGGACCTGCTGCCGATCTGGGTCGGCCGGCAGAACCCGTGCACGGCTGGGCAGGCGTCCTACTTCAGCCGCAACACCGCCACCGCGTACTCGCAGGGCAAGGCTGAGGCGCACGCCGCCTACCAGGCGTGGATCAAGCTACAGAACAACCCGAGCGTGCCGATCGATCTCGACCTGGAGCCGCCCTCGAACGACACGTCGACGTGCCGGGCCGCGGCGAAGGCGTTCGTGCGGGGGTGGGTGGACCAGATGCACGTCCCGCCCGCGCAATCGGCCGGCGTGTACACCTCGACGTGCGGCGGCCATCTCGCCGACTTCGCGTCCCTCCCCCACCCGCCGGACTTCGCCGACGGCGCGCAGTGGGACGGCAACCCGTCTACCCGGGCATTCAACTGCGTATCCAGCGTGAGCTGGGCGGACGCGCAGCGGCACAAGCAGTATCGGGGCGGGCACAACCAGACGGAGAACGGCGTGACGCTGAACATCGACAGCCGGTGCGCGTACGGACCGGTTTACGGCGCGGCGACCCGGCTGAACTCGAGCTCACCATGCCACTGAGGGTCTTCGCCGCCGGCGGTGTCGTCATCACGGCGCTTGCTGGCTGTGCCGCGGCCCAGCCCACGTCGCACCCGGCGCCGCCACCCGCAGGGGCCGCCATCAGCGCATCCGGTGTGGCCAGTGTCCGCAACGGCCACGCGGTCGTCTACGCCGTCGTCGGCAGCCGCTGGGCCGCCGTGCCGCTCCCGCATCTGCCCGCGGCCGGCGCGAGCGTGGCCGGCCACGGGGCGAGCATCTACGCCGCCCAGGCAGGCACCGGCGGCGTCACCCTCGACTCCACGCACGACGGCGGTCGCAGCTGGCAGCAGCGCCGGGTGGCCACGACCCAGGACGTCGCCGCTGTCTCGCTGGCCCTGAGCGCGGACGGGTCGAAGCTCGCCATGCTGCTCGACCGCTCGACGTCGGCCGGTGTTGCCGGGCCGGCGAACGTCCTGGTGGGGCCGGCGACAGCCGGTGCGCTCGCCGTGCACCCGGCGCCGGCGGCGGGCCGGGTCGCGTGGTGGCACGGGCGGCTGGCCCTGAGCGGCGGAGTGCTCTCGTCGCGGCTATACCTCGGCGATGCGACCGCGAGCAGCTGGCAGCCGGTGCCGGTGTCCGGGCAGGGGCTGGCGCCACTTCGCAGCGTTGATCCGACGACGCCGAGCATCGGCACTCCGGCGACACTGCCGGACGGCGCGCTGCTGGTCCCGGTGACCAGCCACGCCGGCCCGCCGAGCGTCGATCTGCTCGCCACGGCGAACGGCCGCGCATTCCGGTCGCTCGGGCGGGTGCCGCTGACCGGCGAGCTCGGCGGGGGGACGAGCCCGCCGGTCAGCGTGGTACCCGGCGCCGACACGGTCGTCTCCGACCCGAACACGCTGCGCTTCACCGTGGTGAGCAGTTCCGGCAGGCGCAGCTTCATCCCCACGGGGCTGCCCGCGCCGCCATCGACGTTGAGCTTCGCCACGCCGCAGCTGGGACTCGCGGAGGTCGACACCGCATCCTGCGCTCACGGCAAGACCGGTTGTACCGTCGGTACCGACGTCTTCGCGACCAGCGACGGCGGTGCCACCTGGCAATCCGCACCCTAACGCGAGGCGGACACGGGGTACTGCGCAAGCCTGCGCGATGTTGTTGACTTTTGTTAGAGTGTGCTGGAAAGTGGCAGGGTCTCCTTGGGGCCCTCGAGGGCCATCGCCTACCAGCCCGGGGAGGGCCGCATGCTCGCACGCCAGCGTCAAGCGATGATCCTTGACGAGCTGCGCCGTACCGGCGGCGTTCGGGTCAGCGAGCTAACCGAGCTGCTCGGCGTCTCCGACATGACGATCCGTCGCGACCTGGAACAGCTCGCCGCGGACGGAGTGCTCCAGAAGGTGCACGGCGGGGCGGTGCTGTCCGGCAACGTGACGGAGGAGCCCGGTTTCGAGGCCAAGCGCGCGCTCGAGCAGCCGGCCAAGCGTGCGATCGCCGCCCGGGCGGCGCAGCTCGTCAAGCCGAGCACCGCAATCGCCATCAGCGCCGGCACGACGACCTGGGCGATGGCCCAGCATCTCGCCACGGTGCGCGGGCTCACCGTCGTCACCAACTCCACCACGGTTGCCGACACGATCGCCTCGATGGGCGATCCGACACAGCAGACCGTCATCCTGACCGGCGGAGTGCGCACCCCGAGCGCCGCACTGGTCGGCCCGGTCGCCGACCTGACCATCCGCTCGCTGCATGTCGATCAGCTATTCCTCGGCGCCCACGGATTCGACGGCCGTGCCGGCCTCACCACGCCGAACCTCGCGGAGGCCGAGACGAATCGCGCGCTGCTCTCGAGTGCTCGCCAGGTGATCGCGCTGGTCGACTCCACGAAATGGGGCATCGTGGGCTTGGCGGATTTCGGGCCGCTGTCCGCCGTCGACGTGCTGATCACCGACGACGCCCTTCCCTTCGACGCGCGCCGCGTTCTGGAGGATGCCATCGACGAGGTCATCCTGGTTTCGCCCGAGGCGCCCAGCGGCGTATGACGTTCCGGCAGTCGACGCGGCTCGCCGACGGGCGCGAGTTGCTCTATTACGACGAGCAGCCCGGAGTCGATCGCAGCGCACCCGATCGCCGCGAGCTGGCGGCCACCGCAGCGTCGTCCCAGATCCGCTGGGACCCGCTGTTCCGTGCCTGGTCGGTAATCGCCGGGCACCGTCAGACGCGGACCTATCGGCCGCCGACCAGCGACTGCCCGCTGTGCCCGTCCCGCGACGACCGGCTCACCGAGATCCCGGAAAGCGACTACGACGTCGTGGTATTCGAGAATCGGTTCCCGTCGCTGACCACGCAAGCGAGTGACGAGCTCGCAACGGATGCGTTCCCGTTCCGCTCGGCGCCCGGCATCGGGCGCTGCGAGGTCGTGTGCTTCACCAGCGACCACGACACCTCGTTCGCGCAGTTGCCGCCGTCGCGGGCGCGGACCGTGATCGACGCGCTGGCCGACCGCACGACCGAGCTGTGCCGCATCGACGGCGTCGAGTACGTGTTCTGCTTCGAGAACCGCGGCGAGGAGATAGGCGTGACGCTGACCCACCCGCACGGTCAGATCTACGCCTACCCGTTCGTGCCGTCCCGGTTCGAGCGAGCCGGCGCGGTCGCGCGCAGCTACCGCGACGAGAACGGGGGCTGCCTGCAATGTGCGATCGTCGCTGCCGAACGCAAGGCGTCGATCCGCGTGGTGGCCGAGTCCGACCTGTGGACGGCGCACGTCCCGTTCGCGGCGCGGTGGCCGTACGAGGTGCGGCTCGTGCCGCAGCGCCACGTCCCGAACCTGCCCTCACTCACATCCGAGGAACGCGAGGATCTCGCCCGCATCTACCTCGACGTCCTGCAGCGCTTCGACCGGCTCTTCGGTGGCGGCCGCACGCCCTATATCGCGGGCTGGCATCAGGCGCCGGTGCACCGCGACGGCGATGTGTGGCATCTCGCCGCCGAGGTGTTCACCATCCGGCGGGCGCCGGGGAAGCTGAAGTACCTGGCCGGGTCGGAGTCGGGTGCCGGGGTGTGGATCAACGACGTCACACCGGAGGTGGCCGCCGCCAGGCTGCGCGGGGAGTCCTGAACCCCGCAGAATGTGCTGGTGCACGAGACACTGGTGCTGCTGGGACTCGCCATCACGGTCACGGTCGTGGCCGGCGCGTCGCGTCGGTTCGGCTGGCCGGCGCCGGTGCTGCTCGTCGCCGCCGGTGTGGTCGCGTCCTACTTGCCCGGCGTACCTCCCGTCCAGATCAACCCGGACGTGATCCTCGTCGGGCTGTTGCCGCCCTTGCTGTACGCGGCGGCGATCCGCACATCACTCGTCGACTTCAAGGCCAACCGGCAAAGCATCGTGCTGCTGTCCGTGGGGCTGGTCGGCTTCACGATGACGGTGGTCGGGCTGGTGACGTGGTGGGTGGTGCCGGCGGTGTCGCTCGCCGCAGCCTTCGCGCTAGGTGCTGTGGTGGCGCCGACCGACGCGGTTGCCGCCACCAGCATTGCCCGGCGGGTGGGCATGCCGCGGCCCATCGTGTCGATCCTCGAGGGCGAGAGCCTGGTCAACGACGGCACCGCCCTGGTCGCGCTCAACACCGCGATCGCGGCGATCACCGGCACGGTTGTCACCGGCCGGGTCGGCCTGGACTTCCTGATCGCCGCGGGCGGCGGCGTGGCAATCGGTCTGGTGGCTGCGGAGGTGCTGGCCAGAATCCGCAGGCACATCCGGGATCCGGTGCTCGACACGTCCCTGTCGTTCGTGGCGCCGTACATCGCCTTCGTGCCGGCCCAGGCGGCCCATGCCTCCGGTGCCGTGGCCGTGGTCGTCGCCGGGCTGGTGCTGGGGCACCGGGCGCCCATGTTGCAGACGGCCGCCTCACGGATCGCCGAGAGTACGAACTGGAGCACAGTGCAGTTCCTGCTCGAGAGCACCGTCTTCATGCTGATCGGCCTGCAGCTGCGCGGCATCCTCAACGACGTCCACGACGCATCGCTTGCCGTGTGGAGCTGCCTTGCCGCGCTCGCCGCCACAATCGTCGCCCGCGTTGTCTGGGTGAACGCAGTCGTGGCCATCTACAAGGTGGTCGCGCCGGAGCGCGCGTGGTCGTGGCGGGCCGGGGCGGTGGTGTCGTGGGCGGGCATGCGCGGAGTCGTTACGCTGGCCGCGGTGTTCCTGCTGCCGCCGGAGACGCCGGCTCGCGACCTGCTGCGGCTGATCGCCTTCGCGGTGGTGGCCGGATCCCTGCTGCAGAGCCTGACGCTGCCGTGGCTGATCCGCCGGCTCGGCATGCGCGGTCCCAGCATGGCCGAGGACGCGTTGCAGTACGCGGCACTGGTGACCGAGGCGTCCCGGGCCGGCGCTGCCCGGCTGGAAGAGGTGAGCAGCCCGGACGATCCCCGTGAGGTCATCGAGCGACTGCGTGCCCTGACCGACAAGCGCGTCAACACCGCCTGGGAGCGGCTGGGCCGACCGGTCGCCGAGCTGGAACCGCCGTCGGCCGCGTACCGCCGGCTGCGGATGCAGATGCTGGATGCGGAGCGAGGCTCCATCCTGCAGGCCCGCGAATCCGGCCTGGTGCCCGACGACGTGCTGCGTGCGGCGTTCGTCGTCGTGGATGTGGAGGAGGCGACGCTGCAACGCGTGGAGGACGCCGAGGCGCGGCTGGATGACGAACTCGTCGCCCCGCCGCAGGCGGGTCTATGCGAGCACTTACGCGACGCGCCCCGGATCGCCGTAGCCCGCACCCCTGAGGGGTGCGAAGAATGCCTACGCGACGGCATGACGTGGGTGCACTTGCGGCTGTGCCTGTCCTGCGGGCACGTCGGCTGCTGCGACTCGTCGATCGGCAACCACGCGGCGAAGCACTTCGCCGACGTCGGCCACCCGGTGATGCGCAGCATCGAACCGGGCGAGGCCTGGCGCTGGTGTTACGTGGACGAACGCCTCGGCTGAGCGACCGCGGCCCGCAGCGCCGCATACGACGCTACGAGCGCGCGCCGCTCTGCGGCGAGCAGTGGGTCTTCGCGGTCGCAGCCGGCGGCGACCCACTCGTCGGAGAGTCGCATCGCGACAACCCGGTGCGCCGCTGCCTCGGCGACCGCGTCGGGCGAGACGCCGTACACGTACGCGTAGAGCTCACGCAAGGCCCGGGACAGGTCGTCCTCGCTCAAGCCGGGCTCGTGCTGGTGCAGCCGGTGCACCCGCCACCACTCCACCTCGCGGCGCGCCGCCTCGTGGGGGTCGAGGCGCACCTGGCCGTCTGCGGCAACCAGCGCGTAGAAGCGGCGCATCTGTTCGCGGGCCGCGTCCGGATCGTTGTCGGGGAAAGGTGCCCAGGCCTGGTTGGCGCGCAGCACGTACCAGGCGCCGGCCAGTGTTCGCGCCCAATTCATCCCGAACCCGGCACGCACCATGCCGACCGCTCCGACGAGGAAGCGGATCCAGTCGCGCCGGTAATACGCCGCCCAGGCGTCACATTCGTGTCGCCCCACAGTGACCGGGTCGAACAACCGCGGACCGCGCTCCATGTGCTTCTCCCCATCCCCTCGGTTCGACGAGAATGCGGAAAACGACCCCGGGGAAGCAAGTGATCGAGAGCGTCATCGCCGACATGGACCGGCGGCGTGGCACCCTGCCCGCCCCGCACCTGCGGTACTTCCTGGACACGTATCAGCGCACGACCCGCGCGATCGGAACGGCGATCGACGACGCCCACTTCGAGGATCCGGACTGGGTGGAGCGGTGGGACGTGGCGTTCGCGCGGCTCTACTTGGACGCGCTCGGCGCGGGAGATGCCGCACCTCGGCCCTGGCGGCTGGCCTTCTCCGCGCCGGGCGAGCTGCCGCCGCTTCGCCACGTGCTGCTCGGCATCAATGCGCACGTCAATTACGACCTGCCGCAGGCGCTACTCGCCGTCATCAGCGTCGGCGAGTTCGGTGACGCCGCGTTGCTCGACCGGCGGCGCCGTGATCATGAGCGGATCGACGAGGTGCTGGCCTCGCGCGTCGGCGCTGAGGACGATGAGCTGTCGACGTTCGGCAAGTCCTTGCTCGACCGCGTGCTCACGCCGCTGAACCGGATCGGCTCCAAACGCTTCCTGCGGGAGGGCCGCCAGAAGGTATGGCACAACACTGCCGAGTTGCACGCAGCGCGCGTCGCCGGCCCGGACACGTACCGTGCCCGGCTGGCCGAGTTGGAGGTACTCAGCGCGGCCCGCATCGCCGACCTGCTCACGCCCGGGCAGGTGATTCTGCGCCTGGCGGTAGGCGGGTTCGGGGTTCTGCTGCCGCCGACATGACGAAGGGACGGGCCCGAATAGGGCACGCCCCTCGTCGTCGTGCGTGGACTCAGAAGTCCATGTCGCCGCCACCGGGCATGCCTGCCCCGGCGCCGGCCTTCTCCTTCTCCGGCTTGTCCGCGACGACGGCCTCGGTCGTCAGGAACAGCGCGGCGATCGACGCGGCGTTCTGCAACGCCGAACGCGTCACCTTCGCCGGCTCGATGATGCCCGCCTTGAACATGTCGACGTACGTGCCGTTCGACGCGTCCAGGCCGTTGTTGACCGGAAGGCCCCGGACCTTCTCGGCCACCACGCCGCCCTCGAGGCCGGCGTTGACGGCGATCTGCTTGAGCGGGGCCTCCAGCGCCACCTTGACGATATTGGCACCGGTCGCCTCGTCGCCGGCAAGGTCCAGCTTCTCGAACGCGGTGTCCGCGGCGTTGAGCAGCGCCACGCCGCCGCCGGGCAGCACGCCCTCCTCGACGGCCGCCTTCGCGTTGCGGACGGCGTCTTCGATGCGGTGCTTGCGCTCCTTCAGCTCGACCTCGGTGGCCGCGCCGACCTTGATCACCGCCACGCCGCCGGCCAGCTTGGCCAGCCGCTCCTGGAGCTTCTCGCGGTCGTAGTCGGAGTCGCTGTTCTCGATCTCGCTGCGGATCTGGTTGACCCGGCCCTGGATCTGGTCTGCGTCACCGGCACCCTCGACGATTGTCGTCTCGTCCTTGGTGGTGGTGAACTTGCGGGCCTTGCCCAGCAGGTCGAGCGTGGCGTTCTCGAGCTTGAGGCCGACCGTGTCGCTGATCACGGTGCCGCCGGTGAGCACGGCGATGTCGCCGAGCATCGCCTTGCGGCGGTCGCCGAAGCCAGGCGCCTTGACGGCGACCGACTTGAACGTGCCCCGGATCTTGTTGACGATCAGGGTGGCCAGGGCCTCGCCCTCGACGTCCTCGGCGATGATGGCCAGCGGCTTGCCGGTCTGCATCACCTTCTCGAGCAGCGGCAGCAGATCCTTGACGGCGCTGATCTTGCCTTCGTGGATCAGGATGTACGGATCGTCGAGTACCGTCTCGAGCCGCTCGGCGTCGGTGACGAAGTACTGCGACAGGTGGCCCTTGTCGAAGCGCATGCCCTCGGTGAGCTCGAGCTCGAGGCCGAAGGTGTTGCTCTCCTCGACGGTGATGACGCCTTCCTTGCCGACCTTGTCCATCGCCTCGGCGATGATCTC
>JBKPQY010000196.1:0-4702 GCA_046734315.1 Actinomycetota bacterium
GTCGTGCCGTGGCTGGGCTGAGTGGCCGCCGTGCTGAAGCAGAGCGCAATCACGAGCGCATCCTGGATGCTGCCCGCGACGTGTTCCTGGCCGACCCCGAGGCGCCCATCTCTGCCGTGGCCGTGCGGGCCGGCGTGGGCATCAGCGCGCTGTACCGGCGATACCCCAGCAAGGAGGACCTCCTGCGGGCGCTGGCCGCTGACGGCCTCACCCGCTACATCGCCGATCTCGAGACGGCGCTCGCGTCCGACGCGGACCCCTGGACGGCGTACGTCGAATGCCTGGGGCGGATCGTCGACGGGCGCAGCCAGGCGCTGGCGCAGCGGCTGGCCGGGACGTTCACGCCGACCCCGGAGCTGACCGCACTGGCCGAGCGGGCCGGTCACCTGGCCGAGACGTTGTTCCGCAGGGTGCGCCGATCGGGCGAACTACGCGAGGACGTTACCGAGGCCGACGTGGTGCTGCTGCTCGAGATGCTCACGCTGGTCGAGCTGCCGGCCCCCAACGGCGGGACCGCGCTACGCCGGCGGTATCTGGCGTTGCTACTGGAGGCACTGCGCTGGCCCGGCAGGGCCAAGTTGCCCGGTCCACCGGCCCGCCAGGCCGACCTGGTGGCGCGCTGGCGGACGCGGCCCTACTAACAGCGGCGAAACGCGTCGACGTTACAAGCAGCGTTAAGCGCAGTAGGTTGCGCTCATGACGTTCTCGATCGTCGCTTGTGGCGGGGACGGGTCCAGCGGGCGGCAATGGGGTGTGGCCGTCGCGTCGAAGTTCCTGGCTGTCGGCGCAGTCGTCCCGGGCGCCCGCGCCGGGGTGGGGGCCATCGCGACGCAGGCGTACGCGAATGTGGCCTATGTGCCGGAGGGCCTGCGCCTGCTGGACAGCGGTAGGTCGGCGCAACAGACACTGGACGAACTGGTGGGTGCGGACGACGAACGTGCGCAGCGTCAGGCCGGTGTCGTCGACGCCGCCGGCCGGGCAGCGACGTTCACGGGTGCCGAGTGCCTGGAGTGGGCAGGCGGCACGGCAGCCGAGGGCGTCACCATCCAGGGCAACATTCTTGTCGGGCCGCAGGTCGTCGAGGCGATGCACAAGGCGTGGCTCGCCACCGACAGCGCGGATCCACTTTCCCGGCGGCTGCTCGCCGCGCTGCGCGCAGGCGACGAGGCCGGTGGCGACCGGCGGGGCCGGCAGTCGGCCGCACTGCTCGTCGTTACCGACGGGGGCGGGTACGGCCGCGGCAACGACGTCTACATCGACCTGCGCGTCGATGACGACCCGGCGCCGGTGACGGAGCTGGAACGGCTGCTCGACCTGCACCATGTCTACTTCGAGCCGCCCGCGGACGAGGCGCTGGTCCCACTCGCGGACGTCGCCGACGACGTGGCACGCTGGCTTGCCGCGCTGGGCTACGACGACATCGACACGTGGGTCAGCGTCGAGAACTTCGAGATGCGCCTCGTCGACGGCAAGATCGACCGCTATGTGCTCGGCGTCCTGGAACGCAAGGCCGCGGAGCGGAGATAGCTACACGCCTCGGTACGTGGAGTACGCGTAAGGGCTCAGCAGCAGCGGCACGTGGTGCTTCGCCGCGGCATCCCGCACCCGGAACGTGACGAGCACCTCCGGGTAGAACGTCTCGACATCAAGGTAGTTCTCGACGTCGAACCGCAGCCGGTACACGCCGGGTTCGATGTCGCCGGCGAAGTCGGTTACCCAGCCGTCGCCGTCGGTCACCCCGGCTGCGAGCAATGTGCCGTCCGCCCGTTCCAGCCGGACGCCGATACCGTGGGCCGGTATACCGCGGATTGCGTCAAGCACGTGCGTCGAGATGCTCACTCGGGAGTCCTCCGCCAGGCCCATCGAATCGGCCGGCGCGCCACACTATCCGGACATAGAGAGGGGAAGAAGCCCGACGGGGCCTCTTCCCCTCTCGGCGTCGGGACGTCGGGGGGGTACGTCCTGACGCCGTGCCGCAGAGCCATGCTTCCGGCTGCCAACGATTGTTTAAGGAATCGACGGGTGATCGGAAGCGAACGTACTTGCAGCTAGGTGCGCGGCAGCAAGCTGCGGAGCAGAACTGGTCATACCTCCCCGTCGACTGCCGGCGCCGGATGAGCACTGTCAAAGGATCGTTACTGTGCGCGGTGATTGCCTCATGTATGTCGCCACTCGCCCGCAGCGGGCTGATGTGGCGGGCCGACGCGGTTGCGGCTGCGACCGCGAGTGCGGCACGGTCATCTCGACACGTACCGCCGCCGTAAGCGAGGAGTGCGCCACATGAGCCACGATGAGCGCTCGCGCAAAACCGCGCGGGAGGCGGGGGATGGCTCGCAGGATGCGCTTGGCAGTGCGGCCGAGGAACACCACCGGCGGATCGGCAACATCGCCGTGTCCGGGCCGGCCGTCGAGCGATCCGACGAAGTCCTGACAGGTGACGCGCTGGAGTTCGTCGCCATGCTGCACCGCCGCTTCGCCACGACCCGGGACGAGCTGCTCGGCCGGCGGGCGCAGCCACGCTTCGAGTTCCTGCCGGAGACCGCGGCGATCCGCGATGGTGACTGGCAGGTAGCACCGGCGCCGGTCGACCTCACCGATCGCCGCGTCGAGATCACCGGGCCCACCGAGCGCAAGATGATGATCAACGCGCTGAATTCAGGGGCCCGAGTGTGGCTCGCAGACCTCGAGGACGCGAACACGCCCCACTGGCGCAATGTGGTCGAGGGCCAAGTCAACCTGATCGACGCAATCCGTCGCACCGCATCGTTCACGAGTCCCGAGGGACGCCGCTACGAGCTGGCCGAGCGCACGGCGACGATCGTCGTGCGGCCGCGTGGTTGGCACCTGCCGGAACGGCACATCACCGTCGACGAGCATCCCGCAGTCGGGGCGCTGGTCGACTTCGGGCTGCACTTCTTCCACAACGCCCACGCACTGCTGGAACGGGGCACCGGCCCTTATTACTACCTTCCCAAAATCGAGCACCATCTCGAAGCCAGGCTGTGGAACGACGTGTTCGTCGCAGCCCAGGACGCGCTCTCCATACCGCTCGGTACGGTGCGGGCCACGGTTCTCATCGAAACGATCCCCGCCGCCTTCCAGATGGACGAGATCCTCTACGAGCTGCGCTCGCACGCCTCTGGTCTCAATGCCGGCCGCTGGGACTACCTGTTCAGCGTCATCAAGTACTTCCGCGAGGCCGGTCCCGCATACGTCCTGCCTGATCGGGCGGCAGTCACCATGACCGCGCCGTTCATGCGTGCATATACCGAACTGCTCGTCCGGACCTGCCACCGCCGGGGCGCGTTCGCGATGGGCGGCATGGCGGCGTTCATCCCGTCCCGGCGCGATCCGCTGGTGAACCAGCGCGCGCTGGCCAAGGTACGTGAGGACAAGCTGCGCGAGGCCGGCGACGGCTTCGACGGATCGTGGGTTGCCCACCCCGACCTCGTCCCGGTATGTCAAGAGGTGTTCGACGGCGTGCTAGGCGACCGTCCCAACCAGGTGGACCGGCTGCGCGAGGACGTGACGCCCAACGCCGCCACGCTGGTCGATCTTTCCGGGGTGGGCAGCGCAGTGACTGCTGCGGGGTTACGTACCAACGTGAGCGTGGGCGTGCGTTACCTGGAGTCGTGGCTGGCCGGCAACGGCGCGGCAGCCATCGACAATCTCATGGAGGACGCGGCCACGGCCGAGATCAGCCGTTCGCAGGTGTGGCAGTGGACGCATGCCGGCGTCCGCTTGGCCGACACCGGTGAGCTCGTGACCGCCGAGCTGGTGCGCTCGCTGCTGGACGAGTTCGGCTTCGACGGACCGGCGCGCGACCTGTTCGAGCAGGTGGCACTGGCCGACGAATTCGTGACGTTCCTGACGCTGCCGGCGTACGAGCTGATCGACTGACGAGTACAGCTATACGCCGGCGAAGGCATTCGCGCGCAGCGATTCGACGCCGGCGCCCAGCTCTGCGACCTGCTCGGGGTCGGTCGACAGGCCGCAACGCGCCAGCCAGTTCGCCAAGAGGCGGTGGCCGCACTGGGTCAGCACGGACTCCGGGTGGAACTGCACCCCGTCGATCGGCAGCTCGGTGTGGCGTACGGCCATCACGACCCCGGACGCCGTTCGCCCGTTCACGACCATCTGCGGCGGCAGCCCCGTCTCGTCGACGGCGAGCGAGTGGTAACGCGTGGCGGTGAACGGCTCCGGCATGCCGGCCAGCACGCCGGTGCAGTCATGGTGGACCTCGCTGGTCTTGCCGTGCAGCAGTTCCGGCGCGCGCACGATCGATGCCCCGAATGCGGCACCAATCGCCTGGTGGCCGAGGCACACGCCGAGCAACGGTAACTGCCGCTGCGCGCACGCGGAGACGATCGGCATGCTGTTGCCGGCCTCCTGGGGGGTACCCGGCCCCGGCGAAATCAGCACACCCTGCACGTCCAGGGCGTCGAGCTCGTACGGTTGCACGGCGTCATTGCGGCGCACCTCGACGGATGCCCCGAGCTGGGCCAGGTACTGGACCAGGTTGTAGACGAAGCTGTCGTAGTTGTCGACGACCAAGATGCGGGTCATTGGTTCACCGTGACCTTGTTGATCGGCAGCTTGGGCTCCAGCCACGGGAAGATCACGAACAGCAGCAGCGTGCTGACCGCCGCGACCAGCAGGACGACCTGGAGGACCTTCCAGCTGAGGTTGCCCGGCAGATGGC
>JBKPQY010000197.1:0-20300 GCA_046734315.1 Actinomycetota bacterium
AGCGTGGCCTTCCCGGCTACTACACGATCGATCCGAACGACGGCTTCACCTCTCAGGCGCTCGGTGTGCAGGCTGTGCACCAGCTCTTCAGTGGTCATATCCCGTGGTGGAATCCGTACGAGGGTCTCGGCGCGCCACTGCTGGGGGAAATGCAGAGCGCGGCGCTTTTTCCGCTGGTGGTACTTCAGGCACTGCCGGACGGCTTCCTGATTTTCCACATCGCATTGGAGCTCATCGCCGGCTTTGCGACCGTGGCTTTGGTCCGTTCGCTCGGACTGCATCCCGCCGCGGCTGGCCTGGCCGGCGTCCTGTTCGCTCTCAACGGTGCGCTGGTCTGGCTGCTCAATGCACCGTCCGGGCCCATCGCATTCGTGCCGTTGCTGCTGCTCGGCGTCGAGCGGGCGTTCCGCTCGGCCACGACGCGGGCGCCCGGCGGCTACATGACCGTCGCCGTGGCGGTATGGCTCAGCATCGTCGCGGGCTTTCCCGAAGCTGCGTACCTCGGCGCCCTGCTTGCGCTTGTGTGGGCGGGGTGGCGGCTGGCCGGATCGCGCGGGTACCGGCGCGGTTTCGCGCTCCGGCTGGCCGCGGGTTCGGTGCTGGGCGTGTCGCTCGCCGCTCCCAGCCTGTGGTCGTTCGCGAGTTACGTGCGCGACGGCGGCGACGTCGGTACGCACGCCGGTGGTTACGCCGACGTGTCGCTGAGCCACGCCGCACTGGGCAACTTCTTCGCGCCGTACGCCTACGGCCTGCCGTTCAACTTCGTGCGGGACGAGCCACAACGCCGGATGCTCCACGTCTGGAACAGCATCGGCGGCTACATCACGGTCGCCTGCCTGTTCGTGGCGTTGGTCGGTGCGACGGGGCGGCGTCACCGCGCGGTTCGCTTGCTGTGCGCCGCGTGGGCGGCGGCCGGGCTGGGCCGGGTGTTCGGCCTGCCGGTGGTCACTCAGCTCGTCGATCTCGTACCGGGCACGACACACATCTGGACGGCTCGGTACTTGAACCCGACCGTCGCCCTGTGCGTCGCCGTGTTGGTGGCGTTCACCGTCGACGACATCCTGCGACGCGAGTTGTGGCTCGCACGCGTCATCGGCCCGGCGATCGCGTCATTGGCCGTGGTGGTGATCTGTTGGCAGCTCGCTCACCCGGTTGTTGCGGCCGTGCGGGGTCCAGGCCGCGCTGATATGGCGCGTTACTACGGCTACTCCTACCTGTGGGCGGTCGTCTCCGTGCTGACGCTGGCGGGCGCCGTGCTGCTGAGCCGTCGCCGGAACCAGGTGGCGGCCGCAGTGGTGTGCGGGGTGCTGGCGGTCGAGGCGATTGCCGCTTTCGAGATGCCGTCACTGGCCGCCCCCCGCTCGTCTACCAAGGACCCTGCGCTCATCGCGTTCCTCTCGGAGCGGGCCAGGTCGGCGAAATCGGGCCAGGACCTGGGCCGGGTGTTCACCGCCACGAACGCGCTCGCGGCGAACTACGGCTCCTACTACGACGTGGCGCAGCTCAACGCGAACGACCTTCCGCTGCCGTCGTTGTGGAACGACTACGTCAAGACCAGGCTGGATCCCAGTTCCGGTTCGCAGTTCATCGGAGGCTCGCGGCCGGCGGCCCGCGAAGCGCTTGCGCGATACGTCGACGGCTACCGCGCCGCGGCGGTCGAATGGGTTCTGCTACCGCTGCACGCGCCGATACCGCCGGGCCTTTCCGGCGCACTCCGGTACTACGAGGACACCGCTGGGTCGAGCATCTATCGCCTCGTCGGATCCCTTCCATACGCCTCGGCGGCGTCAGGCTGCACGGTGACCGCCAAGTCGCGCACGGCGTTCGACGTCGACTGCCCGACCGCATCGACCCTGGTGCGCCGCGAGCTGTATTTCACGGGGTGGCATGCCTCCGTCAACGGCCACGGCGCGCACATACGGCCTTACGACACAACCTTCCAGGCTGTTTCTGTGCCGGCCGGGCACAGCACCGTTCGCTTCTCGTACACCCCGCCTGGTGGCAATGGATCGGTGGTGCTGGCGCTGGTCGCGTTTCTCGTGCTCGCCGGCTCAGCAACGCTGCGATTGCCTACGGTTCGTCGCACGCTGGCTGTTCGATCGACGCGTCGCGACACGCAATACGTCGGAACCGGACCTGCGTAGCAGGCGACGTCGTGGCCGTGTTGCACGTACGCGGAGTGTTCCTGCCTGACGAGGTGGAGCGGGACGCGTGGATCGTCGACGGGCGGCTGACCTTCGAGCGCTCCGGTGGCACGGCCGAGACGATCGCCGCCCGCGGCTGGATCCTCCCCGGGCTCGTCGACGCGCACTCTCACGTCGGGCTGGCGCCCGACGGCTTCGTCGCGGATGCTGACGGGCAAGCGGCGCAGGCGCTCGCGGACCGGGACGCCGGCGCGCTGCTGCTGCGCGACGCCGGTTCGCCGGTCGACAACACGGCCGTGCAGGCGCGAGACGACATGCCGCGGCTCATCCGTGCCGGGCGGCACATCGCCCGGCCGCGCCGGTACATGCGCCACCTCGCCGTCGAGGTCGAGCCCGCTGCGCTGGTGGCCGAGGTGGAGACGCAGGCGGCGCGTGGCGACGGCTGGGTGAAGCTCGTCGGCGACTGGATCGATCGCGTCGTCGGCGACCTGGCGCCGCTGTGGCCGGACGCTGTGCTGAAGGAGGCGGTCGACCGGGCGCACGAGCTCGGCGCGCGGGTCGCGGTCCACATCTTCGGCGAGGACGCGCTGGCCGGCCTGATCGCCGCGGGCGTCGACTCGATCGAGCATGGCACCGGCCTGACCGACGACCTGATCGATACCGTCGCCCAGGCCGGCATCGCAGTGGTGCCCACGCTGATCAACATCGACAACTTCCCCCAGTTCGCCGCGCAGGGAGAGCCGAAGTTCCCCGTGTACGCCGCGCACATGCGGGCATTGCACGCGACGTCCCGCGAGCGGGTGCGCCGAGTATGGGAGGCCGGCGTGCCGCTCTACGTGGGCACCGACGCAGGCGGCACGTTGCCGCACGGGCTGGTGCGCGAGGAGATCCGCGCGCTCGTCGGAGCGGGCATCCCGCAGCATGAAGTCGTCGCGAAGGCGTCGTGGCGGGCCCGCGACTGGCTCGGGCTGCCCGGCTTGGTGGAGGGCGCTCCGGCGGATCTTGTCGCCTACGACGCTGATCCGCGGGTAGACGCGTCCGCACTGGATCATCCGCGCCGAATCGTGCTGCGGGGCACGGTGATCGCATGAACGACCTGCTCGATCGGGCCGCGGGCTGCCTCGTCGGGCAGGCGTATGCGGACGCGCTCGGTGTGCCTTACGAGGCCGGCGTTCGACCGCTGGACGGATCCCCGCAGCTGCTGGGCGGAGGGCTCGGCAACTACGAACCCGGCGAGTGGAGCGACGACACACAGATGGCGATTTGTATCGCCCAGGCCGCGCTCGACACCGACCTGGCGACCGAGGACGGCCTTGACGCGGTCGCCGCGCGGTTCGAGGAATGGTATGGCGGGCATCCCGCTGACATCGGCATCCAAACCTCACGCGTGCTGCACGACGCGGCGTCGCTCACCGGCCGTCCCGCGGCCAGGTTACGAGCCGCGGCGGCTGCGCTACACGAGCGCTCCGGACGGACCGCCGGCAACGGCGCCCTGATGCGGACAGCGCCCGCAGCCCTCGCTCTTTGCGGCGACGCCGATGCGATCGCCGCAGCCGCACGCACAGTCGCCGAGCTGACTCACCCCGACCCGCTCGCCGGCGACTCGTGCGTCTTGTGGTGCCTGGCGATCGACGCGGCGGTGCGCGGTGACGCGGCCGATCCCGGCCGGTACGTCGGCGTGCTGCCCGCCGAGCGTCGCGACCGGTGGACGGCATGGATCGTTGCCGCGGACGGCGCGAGGCCGAACGTGTTCGCAGACAACGCGTACACAGTGACAGCGCTGCAGGCCGCGTGGGCCGGTATCCGGTACTCGAACGACCGCGGTGTGACGAGCTACTTGCGGATGGTCCACGACGCGATCAGCGCCGGCGGCGACACCGACACGGTTGCCGCCATCGCCGGGGCTCTGGCTGGTGCCGGCTGCGGGCTTACCGGGCTGCGCGACGATCGGATGCGCCGCGTGCACGGCTGGCCCGGTATGGCGGTCGACGACCTGGCCGAACTGGGCCGCCGACTCGTCGCTAGCCGGATCTCGTTCGAGCCCGGCGCGGCCGATCCGTAGCATTTGGCGCATGGCAGGTGTGCTCACCCCGCAGACGGAGGACTTCCCCCGCTGGTACCAGGACGTCATCGCCAAGGCGGAGCTGGCGGACAACGGCCCGGTGCGCGGCACCATGGTGATCCGACCGTACGGGTACGCCCTGTGGGAGCGTATTCAGGCGGAGATGGACGCGCGGATCAAGGCCTGCGGAGCGCAGAACGCCTACTTTCCACTGTTCATCCCCGAGTCGTATCTGCGCCGGGAGGCCGAGCACGTCGAGGGTTTCAGCCCCGAACTCGCCGTCGTCACCCACGCCGGCGGCAAGGAGCTCGAAGAGCCGATCATCGTGCGGCCCACGTCCGAGACGGTGGTCGGCGAGTTCATGGCCAAGTGGGTGCAGAGCTACCGGGACCTGCCGCTGCTGCTCAACCAGTGGGCCAACGTGGTGCGGTGGGAACTCCGTCCGCGGATCTTCCTGCGTACCAGCGAATTCCTGTGGCAGGAGGGCCACACCGCGCATGCCACGCGTACGGACGCCCGCGACTACGCCCAGCGCATCCTGCACGAGGCCTACGAGGACCTCATGGTGAACGTCCTGGCCGTCCCGGTCCTGGTCGGCCTGAAGACCAAGCGGGAACGCTTCGCCGGAGCGATCAACACGATGACCTGCGAGGCGCTGACCCGCGACGGCAAGGCGCTGCAGATGGGCACGTCGCACGAGCTCGGGCAGAACTTCGCCCGCGCGTTCGGCATCGAGTTCACGTCGGCCGAGGGGAGCCGCGAGCTGGCCTGGACGACGTCGTGGGGGTCGTCGACGCGGATGGTGGGCGGGCTGATCATGGTGCACGGCGACGACGCAGGGCTGCGGGTGCCGCCGGCGCTGGCGCCGATCCAGGTCGTCGTCATGGCCGTCAAGGCGGAGGTGATCGACGCGGTGCACAAGATCGCAGCAGACCTGACGGACGCGGGCGCTCGTGTCGTGGTAGACGATCGCACTGACATTCCGTTCGGGCGCCGCGCCGTCGACTGGGAGCTCAAGGGCGTGCCGCTGCGGGTGGAACTCGGTCCGCGCGATCTCGACGGCAACGTTGCGGTGCTGGCCCGGAGGTTGTCGGGAGGCAAGGCGCCGGTGCCACTCAGCGAGCTCACCGCAGAGGTCAGCCGGCTGCTCGCCGAAGAGCAGCGGGCCATGCTGAGCGCCGCCCGCGACGAACGCGACGCGCGCATCGCTCTCGTGTCCACTGTGGACGATGCGGCAGCCGCGGGACTTGAGGCGTGGGCGAAGCTGCCGTGGGCGGTGCTGGGCGAGAACGGAGAGGCCACGCTGGCTGAGTCCGGTGTGACGGTGCGCTGCTTGCAACGCCCGGACGGGTCAGTGCCCGAGAGCGAGACGGAGGACGATCTGGTTGCCTACGTCGCCCGGTCGTACTGACCGGGAGATTCGGATCGGCATCTCGGGCTGGCGGTACCCGCTCTGGCGCGGATCGTTCTACCCGAAGGGGCTGCCGCAGCGCGAGGAGCTGCAGTACGCCGCAGCGCGGCTGAACACCATCGAGATCAACGGCTCGTTCTATTCGCTGCAACGCCCGCAGCTCTACCGCACCTGGTACGAGCAGACTCCGGACAGCTTCGTGTTTTCGGTCAAGGGCAGTCGGTACATCACCCACATGCGCCGGTTGCGCGATCCGGCCGCACTCGCCAACTTCTTCGCCTCCGGGGTGCTGGCGCTGCGCGAGAAGCTGGGTCCCGTGCTGTGGCAGCTGCCGCCGACCCTGCAATTCGACGCAGGTACCGTACGGGCATTCCTCAGCGGCCTGCCCCGAACCACCCTCGAGGCCGCGTATCTCGCCCGGCACCATGACCAGCGGCTTGCGGGGCGAGCGCTCACCCACGCCGATGCGGAGCGGGCACTACGGTACGCGGTCGAGGTCCGGCATCCCAGCTACGAGACACCGGTGTTCCTGGAGCTTCTGCGCGAACACGATGTCGCCGTGGTGCTCGCCGACAGCGCCGGCCGCTGGCCGGTGATCCGCGCGGCCACTGCCACCTTCCGGTACGTGCGGCTGCACGGTGCCGAGGAGCTCTACACGAGCGGCTACGACGCCGACTCGCTCCAGGAGTGGGCGAGCACGATCTGCGATTGGGCGCCAGCGGACGTCTATGCGTACTTCGACAACGACGTCAAGGGATACGCGCCCCGCGACGCGATGGCGCTAGCGGCCCTGCTCCGCGGGTAAGCCGTTGGCGGCGATCACGTCGCGGTACCAGAGCGCGGAGTCCTTGAGGGTGCGCTCCAGCGTCGCGTAGTCCACGTGTATCAGGCCGAACCGCTTGGCCAGGCCCCACGCCCACTCGAAATTGTCCAGCAGCGTCCACACGAAATAGCCCCGCACGTCAACGCCCGACTCGATGGCGGCGTTGACCGCGCGGAGGTGTGCGTTGATGTAGGCGATGCGGTCGACGTCGTGGACAGCGCCCGACGGGTCGACCAGGTCGTCGAACGCGGCCCCGTTCTCGGTGATGACGAGCGGCACGCCGGAATAGTCGCGGTGTACTCGCAGCAGCAACTGCTCCAGGCTGCCGGGATCGATGCGCCAGCGCATCGCGGTGTGAGGGCCCGGCTGGGGGACCTCGTACGCCTGGCTGCTGCCGGGCCACGGTGCCGGTCCCTCGGCTCCGAGCGCTTCGTGCGCCCGGCGTGTCGCGGTCGCGGCGAGCTCATCGGTCGCTGCCGTGACGAGCGACGGCGAGTAGAAGTTGATGCCGAGCGCGTCGATTTGATCGGAGATCGTCGCCAGGTCGCCGTCACGCACGAAGGACCAGTCGGTGACCGCCGCCGTGTCGTCGATCAGGTCCGCCGGGTAGGCACCGCGCAGCAGCGGGTCGAGGAAGATCCGATTCGACATCGCGTCGACGTGCCGCACCGCCTCGCCGTCCGACGCGAACGCGCCGCGCACCACGAACAGGTTCAGCGTGATCGAGACCTGCGTCGACGCAGGCACCGTGTCGCGCAACGCGGCCACGCCGCGCCCGTGTGCGAGCAGCAGGTGATGCGCGGCGCGCAGGGCCAACGCCGGGTCTGCGAGCCCCGGCGCATGCATCCCGTTGCCGTAGCCCAGGAATGCCGAGCACCAGGGCTCGTTGAGCGTGGAGAACGTCGCGACCCGATCGCCGAGCGCAGCGCCCACGACGGCCGCGTACTCGGCGAATCGCTTGGCGGTGTCGCGGTTGGCCCAGCCGCCGGCGTCCTGCAGTGATTGCGGCAGATCCCAGTGGTACAGCGTCGCCAACGGCGTGATGCCCCGTTCCAGCAGGGCGTCGACCAGTCGCGAGTAGAAGTCGATGCCCTTTTGGTTGACCTGCCCCGAGCCGCTCGGGACGATGCGCGGCCAGGCGACGGAGAACCGGTACGCACGCAGGCCGATCTCGGCCATCAGGCCCACGTCCGCGGCGTAGCGGTGGTAGTGGTCCGCTGCGACGTCACCCGTGGTGCCGTCGGCGATCGCGCCGGGGGTGTGGCTGAACGTGTCCCAGATGGACGCCCTCCGCCCGTCGGCGGTGACGGCCCCTTCGACCTGGTAGGCCGCGGTGGCTGCGCCCCAGACGAAGCCGGGCGGGAACTGGAGGGAGCCTGCGGCCGCCTCCTGGACTTGGGTAGAGGTCATCCCTTGATTGCTCCTTGCATGATGCCCCCGACGATCTGCCGCCCCAGCAGGGCGAAGACGATGAGTACGGGGATCGTCCCGTAAAGGATTCCGGCCATGATGATCGATTGCTGGGGTGCGTAGCCCTTCGCCAGGCCCTGGAACGCGACCTGCACCGTGGGGTTCTGCGAATTCAGCGCGATGATCGGCCAGAAGAAGTCGTTCCACGACATGAGGAAGGTCAGCATCCCCAGCACTGCCATTGCCGGCCGCGCTGCCGGGACGACCACGGCCAGGAAGATGCGGAAGGTACCGGCGCCGTCCACGAAGGCTGCCTCGACCAGCTCGTCGGGGACCGCGCTCGCGATGTACTGGCGCATGAAGAAGACGCCGAACGCCGTGACCAGTGTCGGCAGGATTACCGACTGCAGATGGCCGACGAGGTGCCACTTCGCCATCAGCATGTACAGCGGGATGATGCCCATCTGCATCGGCACCATCATCGTCCCGATCGTGAACGCCAGCAGCGCAGCGCTGAAGCGGAACTTCAACTTGGCGAAGGCGAATCCGGCCAGGGTGCAGAAGGCCACGGTGCCGACCGTGACGCACGCCGACACAATCAGGGAGTTGATCAGCCCCTGCGTCATCGGCGCGGTGTTCAGCGCCTCTTTGATGTTGTGCCAGAGCGAGCCGGTGGGCAGCATCGGTGGCGTCTTCGCGTTCAGCTCGGCGTTGGTGTGCGACGCCATGACGATCGTGTAATACAAGGGCCAGATCGAAACCAGCGTGACGATCGCGATGACCACGTAGGTGAGCCAGCCGGCCTTCATCGACCGGCCGCCGACGTGGCCCTTGGCGTTGCGCTTGCGCTGGGTGGGGGCAGCGGGGCGCGCCTCGAGCGTGGTGGCGGTCATGTCGCAGCCTCCTGCCGCTCGATCGCGGTCACGGGGATCACGCTTCTGCTACCGGTCGATTTCTCCCGGCGCCGCGCGAGCCACAAGTTGATGAGCACAGCGATAACGATGATCACGAACATGGTCCATGCCGTGGCCGAGGCGAGGCCGAGGCGGTCGTTGGTCCAGCCCTGCTCGTACATGAGCAGGCCCAGCGTCTGGTACTGCCGCCCGGTGCCACCGATTGGCAATCCCTGGGGCTCGTACAGCAGCGGCTCCCCGAACAGCTGCGTCGCCCCGATCGTCGAGACGATGATCGTGAAGAGGATCGTCGGACGGATCCCGGGGATCGTTACATTGAGGAACTGCTTCCACCGTGACGCGCCGTCGATCGCAGCGGCTTCGTAGAGCGTGTTGTCGATTGTCTGCATCGCGGCGAGGTAGATCAGCGCGTTGTAGCCGGTCCAGCGCCAGGTCACGATCGTCGAGACCGCGATCTGGCTCGCCCACTTGTTGTTCTGCCAGTCCACCATCGGCAGGTGGAAGATGCCGTGCAGGAACCAGTTGATGAGGCCGGTGTCCTTGTTGAACAGCTGAACGAAGATGACGGTCGCCGCCGCCAGGCTCGTGGCATAGGGCATGAGCAGCGAGATCCGGAAGAACGTGCGGCCGCGCAGCCTGTAGTTGAGCAGGTGCGCGATGGCCAGTGCCATGCACAGCTGTGGAACGGTCGAGATGATGCCGATGGTGATGGTGTTCTTGAACGCGTTCCAGAAGAAGTCGTTCGTAAACAGGTTGTGATAATTGGCGAACCCGACCCACTTCTGTTTGTTGTAGGTGGTCAGCCGCACGTCGTGCAACGACACCCACGCCGTGTTGATCCACGGATACAAGCTGAAGGCGGCGAAGACGATGAAGAACGGCGCTATGTAGGTATAGGCCACTCGCCCGCCCGGTCGGATGCGGCGCCGCCGCCTACGGGACGTGGCAGGCCCGGGTGACACGGGCTGTGCCGTGTCACCCTGGGCCGTCGTCCTAGTGAGCGTCATTCCCCTGCCTCTGCGTGAGCTCGCCCGGCGGGCCAGCGCAGGGGTTGCCGTCCGCGCCGGACGAGGTTTCGCCGCCGGCTTATCAGCCGGTTACCTGCTGGATCGCCTTGAGCGCGTCGTTGAATGCCTTGTCCGGACTGGTCCCTCTAGTCTCCACATTGGTCAACTGCGTGGTGAAGGCGTTCTGGATCTGCGTGTCGTAGAGACCGATCGGCGGGATCTTCATCTTGCCGGCGATGTCGGTGAAGATCTTGCCGGACGGGGCACTGCTGAAGTAGGCGTCCACGTGGTTCTGGATGGCCGGGCTCTGGTCGGCCGTCTGGCTGGACGGGAAATTGCCGACCTTGGTGAACCAGGTCTCCTGCTGCGCGGGCGCGGTCACCCACTCGACGAACTTGATCGCGGCTTCCTTGTTCTTGGCCGCGGATGGCACGCCGACCCACGATCCTCCCCAGTTGGTGGCGCCACCGGGCAGCACCGGAGCGATGCTCCATTTGCCCTTGTAGGCATCGCCGGCCTGGCCCTTGATGTAGCCGGCCATCCACGCCGGGCAGGCGATCGTGGCGAAGGCACCGGACTGGAACGCCTTGTTCCACTGGTCGGAGAACTGCTGCAAGCCAGCCGTGATCTTCGCCTGGGCGGCCTGGGTGGCGAACTGCCAGGCGTTGTGCACACCGTCACTGTTCTCGACGTCCGGGGTGCCGTCGGCCTTGTTGTACGCCTCGTTGCCCTGGTAGACGGCGGTGCTGAAGATGCTGGCCGCGCTGTCGACGAAGTGGCTGTTCGACGCCTTGCTGCTTGAGGCCTCGTACTGCTTGCCGAAGTTGATGAAGTCGTCCCAGGTCTTCAGCTTGGCCGCGACCTGATCGGGCTGGTACGGCAGGCCGGCCTGCTTGTACAGGTCGGAGCGGTAGCAGATCGCCTCGGGTCCGATGTCGGTGCCGAGGCCGACGGTCTTGCCGTCGTGGTTCGTGGCGAGATTCCACTTCCAGTCGTAGAACGTCGACTTGAGCTGGGCCGTCTCGGGCAGCGAGCTGAAGTCGACGAACTGGTCGGCGTGGTTCTGCTCGACGTCGGCCACGAAGCCGATCTCGATCCCCTGGACGTCGTCGAGCCCGCTACCGGATGCCAGCCGGGTCTTCAGCCTGGTCCAGTAATCGGCCGACTGCTCGACGTCGTCCTCCTTGATCGTGACGTTCGGGCACAGCTGGTGGTACGCGTCGTACAGCCCGGCCTCCTTGAACCCGAAGGTGCCGAACAAGCCGACGGTGAGGGTGATCGGGTCGCTGGTGCCGCACTGGCTGGCGGCCGTGTTACTGGTGCTGGGGCTGCCGGTGCCCGCGCCGGTGTTGCCGCCGGCGGATGACTTCTTGCTGGACGAGCACGCGGCCGCGAGCAGTGCCGCCGCCGCGACAACACCCGCCACTCGCACGGCTCGGGTGTAGCTGTGGCCCATATGGTGCCTCCTGGTGAGCAGGCCGGGGATATCGTGAGAGCGCTCTCACGGGCGTGGCCAGGGTGGGCCACGGCAGCGGCGATGTCAAGAGTCGCCGCCCGTTTCGCCCGGTCGAGCAGCCGGATCGTTATTCGATCTCAGGTGCTGTCCCGTTTGACGACCTCGACCGGCAGCACCGTCGCGTGAGGCGGGTCCTCACCGGCGACCCGCTGGAGCAGCAGCTGTGCCATGGTGCGGCCGAGGTCGGCGACGGGTTGCCGGACGGTCGTCAGTTGCGGAACGGTTAGCTCCGCCTCGCGCAGGTCGTCGAAGCCGATGACCGCGACGTCGTCTGGCACCCGCCGCCCGGACTGCTCGATTGCTCGCATAGCGCCGATCGCCATCAGGTCGGACGCCGCGAACACGGCGTCGATATCGGGATCGGCGGCGAGCAGCGTACGCATCGTGCGGTGCCCGCCCTCCACGGTGAAGTCGCCGGCAGCAACCAGCCGCCGGGACACCCTGCGTCCGAACCCCTGCAGTGCGAGCCGGTATCCGGCGAGGCGGTCCTGGCCGGCGCACATGTCCTGTGGCCCGGCGATCGTCGCAACGTGTTTGGCGCCACGCTGAATGAGCAACTCCGTGGCTGCGCGGCCGCCGGCAACGTTGTCGGAGTCGACATAGCACAGCGAAGGATCGCCGGACAGCGGCCGGCCGTTCAGCACCGTGGGTACGCCGAGCCGTTCGAGCGACTGAGGCAGCCGGTCGTCGCCGTGCAGGGACAGCAACAGCACGCCGTCGACGTGCCCGCCCGCGGCGTAGTGCTCGAAGTGCTCCGCCTCCGCTGCCGTAGGAGCGGTGACGAAGATCAGCTGTAGCCCGGCGGCGGCGATCTGTGCGTGTGCCGCGTGCAGCAAGGCGAAGAAGTAAGGCTCGGTGAACAGGCGAACCTCGCTCTCGGCGACGAGGAATGCGATCGAGTCGCTGCGTCGTGTGACGAGTGAGCGCGCCGCGCGGTTCGGCGCGTAGGCCGTCTCGCGCGCCGCTTCCAGCACCGCCTGGCGCGCATCCTCGCTGACGTTCGCGGCGCCCCGCAGGACACGGCTCGCAGTCGCACGCGAGACACCGGCCCGTGCCGCGACGACCTCGAGGGTTGGCGGCCGGTCCGCCGGGCGTCGGTCCTGCGCCACGTGGGCACCTCCTGCCACCATGGATACGCCGGGAGTGTAATGGGAGCGCTGTCACGCGTATTCGATCTTGCTCGGAAAGATCTTGCCGGGGCGTCTTGCGGAGCGCGGACCGAGCGAGTAGACATTGCGCTACGCCGCACCGCAGGGTGGGGCGGACCGGAAAGAAAGCGGGTTCGCGTTCACCGGGCGACTGGTGGACAGCACGGGTGACGACGTGCGCGCCTGTGGAGCTTCCGGGAGGCTGCGAGGCGTCACAGGCTCGCGGTCGAAGGTCGGCCCCTCGAACTCATACTTCGAGGGGCCGGCTTTTCTTGCAATGACGGCTGGGCGCATTGCCGCTACGCAAGCAGCGGGCGATGAGCGCTCGCGCGAAGAGCATGGGTCCCGCGCGTCGCGAAGCGACGCTTGCGTGGCGGATGTCGCCCCCGCCGTCGGGGCGGGAGGCGGCATTCGCCGTGGCGCACATAAGTCGGCCCCTCGAACTCATACTTCGAGGGGTCGGCGCCCTGGTTGTACCGCCCATTCGGCACGAACGCGTGGAGGCTCGCCAGACCCCGGATGAATCTCACGTGACATCGGGCGGTTCGAATCCGGTGCCCCGGTCGTGGCACAATGTGGCGCTGAGTACCGGCTGCGAGAGCGGACCCTCTCACCGTCCTCGGGCCAGTCCACCCGGTCGCTCGCAGCCCGCGAACCCCACCAGCGGAATGCCGCGCGTCCCACAACCAGCTGGAGCACATACACCCGTGGCCACCAAGATCAAGCTCATGCGTCTGGGCAAGATGCGCGAGCCGCACTACCGCATCGTCGTCGCTGACGCCCGCACCAAACGCGACGGCCGTTCGATCGAGACGATCGGCGAGTACCACCCCAAGAGCGATCCGTCACTCATCAAGCTCGACAGCGAGCGCGCCGCCTACTGGCTCGGCGTCGGTGCCGAGCCCACGGAGGCTGTTACCGCGATCCTGAAGGCGACCGGCGACTGGCAGAAGTTCAAGGGCGAGCCCGCTCCGGAGCCGCTGAAGATGCCGGCCACGAAGCCGAACAAGCTCGAGCGGTTCAACGCGGCGCTGGCTGAGGTGCAAGGCGTTCCGGACACCGAGGCCACCACGCCGAAGAAGCGCGGCGCCAAGAAGGCTGCGCCGAAGGCCGCCGAGGCGGAGGCGGAGGCGTCGGCGGACGACGCAGCCGAGCCGACGGAGGGCTGACGTGCTCGAGGAGGCCCTCGAGCACCTCGTCCGCGGCATCGTGGATCATCCGGACGACGTACGAGTCGACATGGTGAACAACCGCCGTGGCTCGCGGCTGGAGATCCGCGTGCACCCGGACGACCTCGGCCGCGTCATCGGTCGCGGTGGGCGTACCGCCAGGGCATTGCGCCAGGTGATCACCGGCGTCGGCGGCAAGGGCATCCGAGTGGACGTAATCGACGTCGACCAACACTGAGGTGGCGGGCGAGGACGAGCTGATCATCGTGGGCCGCGTCGGGCCGCCGCACGGCGTGCGTGGCGCGGTCGTGGTACAGCCGTTCACCGATGCGCCCGACGAGCGATTCGCGCCCGGCTGCAAAGTCCAGACGGGCGGCGACCCGCTCATCGTCGCGTCGTCGCGCTGGCAGGGCAGCCGGCTGGTCGTCGAGTTTGCCGGCGTCGCCGACCGGGATGCCGCCCACGCGCTGCACGGCGCCGACCTGCTGGTGCCGGCGAGCAGCCGTCCCGCCCTCGACGACCCGAACCAGTTTTACGACACCGACCTGATCGGTCTCGCCGCCAGCACCGTCGACGGCACGCCGCTGGGTGCGGTACGCGATGTCGTGCACGCCCCGGCAGGCGACTACCTCGTCGTCGAGGTGGGCGGCCGGGAGCGACTCGTCCCCTTCGTCGCGACGATCGTGCCGGTGGTGGACGTCGCAGGAAGGCGGGTCGTCGTCGACCCCCCGGAGGGACTGTTCGACTTATGAGGATCGACGTCGTGACGATCTTCCCCGAGTACCTGACGCCACTGCGCCAGTCGCTACTGGGGAAGGCCATCGAGCGTGGCGACCTCGACATGCGTGTCCACGATCTGCGTACCTGGACCGACGACGTGCACCGCACCGTCGACGATGCTCCGTACGGGGGCGGGCCGGGGATGGTCATGCTTCCCGAACCCTGGGGCCGCGCGCTCGACGACCTCGCGCCGGCCGGCAAAGCCCAACCGCGACTGCTCATCCCATCCCCGGCGGGGCTGCCGTTCACGCAGGCGATGGCGCGTGAACTGGCGCGTGAGCCGTGGCTGGTGCTGGCCTGCGGCCGCTACGAGGGCATCGATGCCCGGGTCGCGGAATACGCGGCACAGCGCATGCGGGTGGACGAGGTCAGCATCGGCGACTACGTGCTCGCCGGTGGCGAAGCCGCCGTACTGGTGATCGTCGAGGCGGTCAGCCGCCTGCTGCCCGGGGTGCTCGGCAATGCCGAGTCCGCGGTGGACGACTCGTTCAGCGACGGCCTGCTCGAGGGCCCGGCATACACCAGGCCCGCATCCTGGCGGGGCCTGTCCGTGCCGGCTGTGCTGCTGTCGGGCAACCACGCGGAGATCGCGCGCTGGCGGGCCGAGCGGTCTCGGCGGCGCACCGAGCAACGCCGCCCAGATCTGCTGCGCTAGCGCCCGGTTTCGCGCCGGCGACGCCGGTATGGCACCATCGAGTGGTTGCCCAGCGCCGGTAGGGCGTGTGGCGGCGACTCCCGTAAGCGTCGGCATGACAGACACGCACGCCGGCCACGAGCACATATTTCGAAGGATGCGAGACCGATGAACACGCTCGACACCGTGGATGCCGAGTCGCTGCGTTCCGACATTCCGGATTTCCGGCCCGGCGACACCCTCAAGGTCCACGTGCGCGTGGTCGAGGGTTCGCGCTCGCGTGTCCAGGTCTTCCAGGGCGTCGTGATCCGCCGCCAGGGCGGCGGTCTGCGCGAGACGTTCACTGTCCGCAAGATCAGCTTCGGGGTTGGCGTCGAACGCACGTTCCCGGTGCACACGCCGATCATCGACAAGATCGAAGTTGTCACCCGCGGCGATGTGCGACGCGCCAAGCTCTACTACCTGCGTGACCTGCGGGGCAAGGCCGCCAAGATCAAAGAGAAGCGGGAGACGGTCGCCCGCTGAGCCGTTGGCGGACGACGAACGGATGGCCGACGATCAAGCGCAGCGTGGCGCCGGCGGGGGCGAGGCCCGCGCGGGCCAGTTGGAGTCCGATGAAGCGGCGCGCAACGGTGAGCCCGCGGATTCATTGGTAGTCGACCCGCCGGCCGAGTCGCCCGCAGTCGACAAGCCCGCCGACTCGCAGGCAATCGATCCACCCGCGGAGTCGGCGGTAGTCGACGCGCAGCCCGCGCCTGACGACGACGCTCCGGCGCGCCCGGCGGAAGCCGACGTCGAGGGCGAGCCGGCGCACGAGGCCGCGACGCCACCCACCGGCCCCCCTCCTCCGCGCTGGCAGTTCTGGCGGCGTCGCCGGCCGGAGAAGAAGCGCAAGAAGGCTCCCTGGTGGGAACTGCCCGTCCTGATCGCGGTGGCCATCGCGGTAGCCGTACTGATCAAGACGTTCCTGATTCAGCCGTTCTACATCCCCTCCGAGTCGATGGAGAAGACGCTGCACGGCTGTCCGGGCTGCTCCGGCGACCGGGTGCTGGTGAACAAGCTGATCTACGATCTACGCGATCCCCATCCCGGCGACATCGTGGTGTTCCGCGCGCCGGCCAATTGGGACGAGGAGCCGACCCCGAAGTCGCCGTCGAACCCGTTCGTCAAAGGCATCCGGTGGTTCGGGCAGCTGATCGGCTTCGTGCCACCCGATGAGAAAGACCTCATCAAACGGGTCATCGCCGTCGGTGGGCAGACCGTCCGGTGCTGCGACTCGCAGGGCCGTGTGCAGGTAAGCGACAACGGGGTCAACGGCCCGTGGCGCTCGCTGGACGAGCCGTACATCTACCAGAACACGCCGTGGGATCCGCGCAATCGGCCCGGTCACATCCAGTCGGGCAGCGCCGACCAACGCACGTTCGGCCCGGTCACGCTTCCGCCCGGCCGGCTGTGGGTGATGGGCGATCACCGCGGCGACTCCGCCGACTCCCGGTTCCATTGCATCGAGGATTCACCGACCGACCGCCGATGCGGCACGTCGGACACGACCGTCGCCGCCAGTTCGGTGATCGGCAAGGCGGTGCTGATCGCGTGGCCGCCGTCGCGGTGGCGCACGCTCGGCACACCCGCGACGTTCAAGCACGCCGCCGACGCCGCGCTGCCCGTTGCGGGCGGGGCGCTGGTGATGCTGCCGGTGTTCGCGGTCCGGCGACGCCGGCGCCGTTGATGGACGCCGTGGCGCATCCACGCGTCGCGGGTCGGGTGCTGCTGATCGACGACGCCTGCCGGGTGCTGCTGATCGAGAGCTTCGTCGATGTCGGCGCGCAGGCCACGCACTGGATCACGCCCGGCGGCGGGACCGATCCGGGTGAAACGCCGGCGCAGGCGGCGTCGCGCGAGCTGTACGAGGAGCTCGGCGTGCACGCCGACCTGGCGACCGACGCGATGCCGGACCATACCGACCGGGAGCGCTTCATGTTCAACGGTGGTACCTACGACCAGACCAACCACTACTTCGTCGTCCGGCTGCCGTCCGGAACGCCCGTGGCGGCGCGTGGCGTGGACGACGTCGAACGGTCCGTCCTCGTCGGAGAGCGCTGGTGGACCGTTGCCGAGCTGCGTGCCTCGGATGCCGCGATCTACCCGGTCGGACTCGCCGACCTGCTGACCCGACTCTGCTGCGACTGCCCGGCTCCGCCCGCGTAACGTCATCCCCGCTATGGCTAGTCGCTCCGTCCCGGTGTGCCTGCCGGTGCCGCCGCCGCGGCTGATCGTGCGCCGCGACACAGGGCTGTCCGCCTACGAGACGGCCCTGGAGCGCGCCGGGTTCGCGCTGGTTGCCGGGGCGGACGAGGCCGGCCGGGGAGCCTGCGCTGGGCCGCTGGTCGTCGCCGCGTGCATGCTGCTGCGTGGCCGCCGTGGCCAGATCGACGGGCTGGCCGACTCCAAGGTGCTGACGCCGGCCGTGCGCGAGGAGCTCTACGCAGAGATCGTGGGGCGTGCGACGGCGTGGTCGGTCGTGGTGATCCCGGCACAGGAGGTCGACGAGCGCGGCCTGCACGTGTGCAACCTGATGGGGATGCGGCGGGCGCTGGCGACGCTTCGGCCCGCCCCCACCTACGCGCTTACCGACGGCTTCCCAGTGCCCGGTCTGGGCGTTCCGTCCACCGCAGTGTGGAAGGGCGACGCCGTCGTGGCGTGTATCGCGGCGGCGTCGATCCTGGCGAAGGTCACCCGCGACCGGATGATGGTCGAGATGCATCAGCGCTGGCCGGAGTATGAGTTCGCGCAGCACAAGGGCTATGTAACGCCGGAGCACGCCGCAGCCCTGCAGGAGCACGGACCGTGCCCGGAGCATCGCACGTCCTATGTCAACGTGCGCAGGGCGGCGGCGCGCCTTTCCCTGCTGGAGAATGGGTGGGCCGACACGGTCCCGCCGATGGACCGCGCAGAGGAGATCGCATGAATTGTCGTGAGCGACGTTTGCGGAGCGACTCAGCTCTGTGTGCGCCGGGGCGGCGGCGACCCGCTGCTGCCGGGCGGGAAGGAGGCTCGGTCGATGAGCGCTGAGGATCTTGAGAACTACGAGACCGACATGGAGCTACAGCTCTATCGCGAATATAAGGACATCGTCGGACAGTTCAGCTACGTGGTGGAGACCGAGCGACGCTTCTACCTCACCAACGACGTCGATCTGCAGCCGCGCAACGTCGACGGCGACGTGTACTTCGAGCTGACGATGCGCGACGCCTGGGTGTGGGACATGTATCGGCCCGCGCGCTTCGTCAAGACGGTGCGGGTCGTGACCTTCAAGGACGTCAACATCGAGGAGTTGGAGAAGCCCGACCTCGAGCTGCCGGACGCCAAGAGCGGGTTCTGACTCGTTGTCAAGTCGGCGATCCACAGGGCCGGTGGTTGTCCACAAGCTCGCCTGAGCTGCTGACCGTGGGCATCGCAGCGGGCACCGTGGAGCCATGCGCGCCAAGGATGCCCTTGGGCAGTACGGGCAGCGGATCGCCGAGCGTTACCTCGTCGAATCCGGGCTGACCGTCGTTGCCCGGAACTGGCGCTGTTCCGACGGCGAACTCGATATCGTCGCCACGGACGGCCCGGTGCTGGTCTTCTGCGAAGTGAAGACCCGCTCGTCCACGGCCTACGGCGACCCGGCCGAGGCCGTGCTGGGCGCGAAGGCGCTCCGGCTGCGGCGCCTCGCCTTGCGCTGGCTGGCCCACCAGCAGACGTACGGTGACCCGCGCTTCTGGCCCGAGCTGCGGTTCGACGTGGTGTCAGTGCTCAGCGCGCAGCACGGCGCGGCCACTGTCCGGCATCTGCGCGGGGTGCTCGGATGGTGATGGCACGCACGCTTGCCCTGGCGCTCTCGGGTGTCACCGGCCAGGTCGTCGAGATCGAAGCCGATCTCTCGGCGGGCCTTCCCGGGCTGACGTTCACCGGGCTTGCCGACGTGTCGGTCGTCGAAGCGCGGGATCGTATCCGGGCGGCGGTCCTCAATTCCGGCGCCGAGTGGCCGAATCGGCGCATCACGATCGCGCTGCTGCCGGCCGACATGCGCAAGGCCGGATCCCGTTTCGACCTGGCGCTCGCGGTGGCGGTGCTGGCCGCCGCGCAGGCGGTCCCAGCTGACGCGATCGAGGCGCTGGCTTGGATCGGCGAGCTCGGCCTCGACGGCCGGCTGCGGCCGGTTCGCGGCGTGCTGCCGGCAGTAGTGGCCGCTCGCCAGGCAGGCGTCCGGCGGGTCGTGGTCGCCGAACCGAACGGCGCCGAGGCGGCGCTGGTCAACGGCGTCGACGTCCGGGCCGCGGGCAACCTCGGCGAGGTCATCGCGTGGCTGCGCGATGAAGGGCCTGTGCCGCCCGCCGCGGCGGCGGGCAGCGAGGAGGTCGCCAACGGGGGTTCCGACCTCGCCGACATTGCGGGGCAGCACACCGCGAAACGCGCCCTCGAGGTATCCGCGGCCGGAGGCCATCACCTGTACCTGCTGGGGCCGCCCGGCGCCGGCAAGACAATGCTGGCGCAGCGGCTGCCGGGCTTGTTGCCGCAGCTCGATGACGCCGCCGCTCTCGAAGTGACCGCCGTCCATTCCGTCGCTGGCTGCCTACCGGAACACGCCCACCTGCTGCGCCGCCCGCCGTATCAGGCGCCGCACCACACCGCTTCGGTGGCCGCCCTCGTCGGCGGCGGGTCCAGGCTGGCGCTGCCCGGCGCGATCTCGCTGGCCACCCACGGTGTGCTGTTTCTCGACGAGGCGCCCGAGTTCAGTCCCGCCGCGCTGGAAGCGCTACGCCAGCCGCTGGAGGAAGGACGTGTAGTGCTGCGGCGCAGCCACGGCGCCGTCACCTACCCGGCCCGCTTTCAGCTCGTTCTCGCCGCAAACCCGTGCCCGTGTGGCAGCCGGCAGCGCGAATGCACCTGCGCCCCGGCCCAGCGGCGGCGCTACCGCCTTCGCCTGTCCGGCCCGCTGCTCGACCGCATCGACATCCGCCTCGCCGTCGACCCGGTGTCGCGGGCCGAGCTGCTCGCCGAGCCGTCCGGGCGCCAATCGAGCGGCGACGTGGCCGCACGCGTCGAGGCGGCGCGCATGGCGGCCGCGGACCGCTGGCGGCATTCGGGCTGGCGGACGAACGCCGAGGTACCAGGCAGCGTGCTGCGCCGCCAGCCCTGGCGTCTGCCGCGCTCGGCGCTGCTCAGCGTCGAGCGGCACCTGGACGCGGGTGAGCTGAGCGCCCGCGGCTTCGACCGTGTTCTGCGCGTCGCGTGGACTC
>JBKPQY010000198.1:0-5426 GCA_046734315.1 Actinomycetota bacterium
GTCCACCCGACGTCGCACGTCGAGCAGCCAGTTCGCATACAGCCGCACGGCGCACCCCCGCCACGGGCTGCTCACCAGCTTCAGCAGTTCCCGGGTCGGGAATTGCTCGATCAGTTCCGGATCGCGCTCACCGGCCGTCGCCGCAGCGTGCAGCTCGCCGAGCATGGTCTGCGCAGCCGGCGGGAAGTACCCGGCTGGCACGGTCGGGTACGTCTCGCGCTCGCCTTGCAGGTAGCGTCGCACATCGCGGCGGAACTCGAGCAGGAGCGTCTCGGCGTCGTACTCGGGATGCCCTTGCATGGCTATTACCAAGTGGCCGTCGTAGTCCTTGGCGGCTACCGTCCACCCGGCTTCGTCAGACCCGATCACCGTGCGATAGCCCCGTGACTCGAGCGCCTGGGTCGGCACCTCGTTGAGTCGCGAGTGCGGCATGACGACCCGATCGGGCAGCCCGGTGGTGAGCTGGTCGGACGGCGCTACGTGCTGCTCGTACACACCGCTGCACTTGTCGGGCAGCCGGTGTCGCTGGGCGCCGTCGAACAACAGTAGGGCGGCGTGCGCGGCGAGACAGGACGCGATCGTTGACGCCGAACGCTCGCGTGCCCACTCGAGCAGCTGGGACAGCTCACCCCAGTATGGTTCAGCGGTCAGGTCGGGCGACCGGGGTTCGCACCCGGTAATGATCAACGCGGCCGGGCGCGTCTCCCACAGCGCGTCCAGTGGGAGGTACCGGTCGTGGATGTGCCGCGCCGCGATCTCGCCGCGTGTCAGCGTCGGCAGCGTGAACCGCAGCAGCCGCACCGGCACCTCGGCCGAGGCGGCCTCGATCAGCCGCACGAACTGGGTCTCCGTTGCCCCGAGTGCGCTATCGGGCATGTTGTTCACTAGGACGACGTCGAGGCGGCCATCCGCACCGCCCGCGCGGACAACCCGATCTACGCCATGCAACACAAGAGTCATCGGCGCCACACCCCCCGTGTGTCCCCCGATAGAGCGCCGTGAGAATGTTAGCGCGAATCAGCCGCTGCGTCAGCTTGACGTTAGATTCGAGGGCGAACCACCATGCAGAGGTCGCGTTCGGGGGATCGGGGGAAGTAGGCATGACCATCGACGTCCGCGTCGGCACCGACGTGGAGGCGATCGCCGACGTGGCGGCCGCGCTGGATCGCTGGGGCGAGCGTTACGCCAAGCGACTGTTCACTGACGCAGAGCTCGCGGAATGCGGCGCTGCCGCGCCCCGGCTGACCGCCCGCTTCGCAGCGAAGGAGGCGGCGATCAAGCTGCTCGCACCCGACGATGTGGTACCGCGCTGGCGGTCGATCGAAGTGCGGACGGAGCGGAGCGGCGCCCCCAGTATCGCGCTACACGACGAAGCCGCCGAGCTGGCGCGGCAACGGGATATCGGGCCGATGTCGGTGAGCCTGAGTCATGGCGCGGGCATCGGCACCGCGACCGTCGTAGCGCTCGGAGGGCGGTAACGTGGAAGACAAGATCCGTGAGGTTCTCGCGGAGCACGGCAAGCTGCCTGTGGACCCGGCTACGCTGTCCGACAACGACGATCTGTACGCCGCCGGCATGACCTCCCACGCGAGCGTCAACGTGATGCTGGCCCTCGAAGACGGCTTCGACGTCGAGTTCCCTGACGAGATGCTGCGCAAGTCCACCTTCGCCTCGGTGTCGGCGATCCGCGACGCCCTCACCACGCTCGGCGTTGCCGCACTGGCTGACTGAAGTGGCTCGGGACGTCCTCGCTTCAGTGCTGGCCCATGCGGTCGTGGGGCCGGACTATCCCGGCGCGAAGGACGAGCAGCGCGACCTGACCTACAGCGAGCTGCGCGAAGCGGCCGCCGCGGTGGCCGCCGGCCTGACCGCGCGCGGCGTCGAGGCAGGCGACCGGGTCGCCCTGCAGTTGCCGAACTCGGTCGACTTTCTCGTGAGCGCCCTGGCGTGTCTCTGGGTGGGCGCGATCTTCGTACCGCTGGCGGCGATCGACCCCCCAGCCCGGATTGCCAGCGTCGTCGACGATTGCGACCCGGCGGTCGTGCTGGCCAGCCCAGCGATCGAGCAGTGGCATCCGCACGCCGTCGACGTCGCCGAGGTGACTTCGCCGGCAACGGTCGCGCCCATCGATCCGGCGGACCGGCCCGCGTACGCGATCTACACCTCTGGCACCACCGGCACGCCCAAGGGCGTAGTGATCGGACGCCGAGCATTCGCGACCGCCGTGTGGTCCTGGAACAACATGGTCGGCCTCGACCGCAACACCCGTGCCCTGTGCGTGTCGCCCTTCAATTTCGACGGCGCGTTCGCGACGCTGTTCCCGCCGCTCGCCGCCGGCGGGTCCGTCGTCATCCCGCCGCGCGAGTCATTGTTGTTCCCGCGCTATTTCCTGCGGGCAATCGCGCGCGAACGGATCACGCTCACCGGGAGCTCTCCGAGTTACACCCGGCTGGTGCTGCCCAGTCCGCAACTCAGCAGCCTCGCCGACACGGAGCTACGCATCCTGCCGCTCGGCGGGGAAGCGTGCGCGCCATCCGATGTCGCGCGCCTGTGGGATGCCGCACCGCAGCTGCGCGTCTTCAACCGGTACGGTCCGACGGAGACGACGATCGCGGTGAGCCACTTCGAGATCACCCGCGACTCGGTGGCGCGCGGTGGGCCCATTCCGATCGGAAAGCCACATCCCGGCAGCGCATTTCACCTCCTGGACGGGCAGGGCCGGCTGATCGATGAACCCGATCAGGTCGGCGAGCTGTACATCGGCGGAGCCCAGCTCATGTCCGGCTACTGGGGCGCGCCGGCGTTGACGGCGCAGGTGCTGCGCAACGACATCATTCCCGGAGAGACGTTGTACCGCACCGGTGACCTCGTCCGCCGGGACGATGTCGGCAACTACGTCTACGTAGACCGCGCCGACCGGGTGGTGAAGCGCCACGCGGTGCGCATCTCGTTGGTCGAGCTGGGCCAGGTCCTGCACGCGTTGCCCGGCGTCATCGCGGCGACGTGCCTGACCTACGACAACGACGGTGGTCTCGGGATCGCGGCGTTCGTCGTCTCGGCGACCGCCTGCGCGCCGGAGCAGCTGCGCCGGGCGGCCGCAGACCGGCTGCCGGCAACGATGCTTCCCGACACCATCCGCGTCGTCGACGCGCTGCCGATGACGTCGTCGAACAAGGTCGACGAGCACAAGCTGCTGGCCGACGCCGGCCTGCGGCCGAGCCGCCGCGACCCCGACCAGTAAGCGCGGTTGCCCGCTTCGCGTATCTGCGCCCGACCAGAGCCAGATCGCGGCGCTGTCCCACCAGCTGCGCGCGGATTTACGACGCGACACCCTGACAGCACGGTCCTAGCCGCTTGGCAGCGGGGTGTCGTTCGCGTAAAGTCTCGGGTCGGCGCGCGGCGTTTGGCAACGTCACGGCGCGTCATCGGGGGATCATCGGGGGAAACAATGATTGACGTTGCCATTATCGGCATGGGCGCGTGGGGGCTGTGCGTCCTGGAACGCACGATCAGCCGAGCACGGTCGAGCGGGCATCCGATCCGCGTACACGCCATCGAGTCGGGAGTGTTGGGCGGCGCAGCCTACGGCCCGGGCCAGCCCGACTACCTCGTGCTGAACAACGCTTGCGGCCAGTTGTCGCTCTACGCCTCACCGGACAGTGCGGTCACGCCTGGGTACAGCCTGAGCCTGTTCGAGTGGGCCAGCCAGCGTGGCTATCGCTGGGTCGGTGACGAGTGCCGGATTGGCCAGGGTGGCCGGCCCATCACGGCTGGCGACTACCTGCCGCGCCGCCTCATGGGTGAATACCTGGCGTGGTTCTACGACACTGCCATCCGGGAACTGCCACCGAACCTCGAGTTCGTGCGCTACCGCTCAGCAGCCGTCGACATCGTCGACGAAGGCGATGGCCGCGAGCGCGTCGTCCTGGCCGACGGGCGCTCCATTGTCGTGCACCACGTTGTGCTTGCCTCGGGTCACACTGCGAACCAGGAACCCCCGGTCCGGCCGGGCGAGGTGCAGTTCCTGCCGGCCTACCCTGTCGAGGGTCTCGCGGGCTCGCTGGCCCCCGGTGAGCCGGTGGCGATGTCCGGCATGGGCCTGGTGGCGTTCGACGTCCTCGCCGCGCTCACGACCGGACGCGGAGGTACGTTCCGCGACGTCGACGACCGAAAGGTCTACCTCCCCAGCGGCCGCGAGCCGGTAATCAACCTTTATTCGCGGTCCGGCACACCGTACTGCGCGAAGTCGGTGACCGGCGTCGATCCCACCGGCGACTACCAGCCGGTGGTGTGCACTCCCGATGTGTTCGCCGCCATCCGCGGCAGTGAGCACACGCCACGTCGCAAGGTCGACCTGCGCCGCGAGTTGCTGCCGCTGCTGCTCGCCGAGATGCGGGCGCGCTATTACGTCCAGGCTGCCACCGTGTCCGGCGGCTTCGGTTACGCACAGCGCACCAGGGCTTTGCTGGCGCAGGCTTGGCCGGACGGCAAGTTCGACGAGGCAACCGGGCGCCTCGCCGCGCGGCACGGCACGTTCGAGCCCGCTGAACACCTCTTCGCCGGTCAGGATCGCAACTACGCTTCCTCCACCGACTACCAGAAGTACTTCTACGCCATGCTCGAGGACGACCTCGACGAGGCACTGCTGCCCTGGGGCAGCCCGGTCAAGGCCGCTCAGGAGGTGTTGCGCATCCTGCGCGACGACATCCGGTCGATCATCGAGTTCGGTGGCCTTTCCCTCGAGTCGTACGTCGACTTCAAATACAACGTCAAGGGCCGCATCAACCGGTTGGAGGCCGGACCTCCGCTGGTGCGCTCGCAGCAACTGCTCGCGCTGATGGACGCGGGCATCGTCGCGGTGCCGTTCGGGCCGGATCCCGAGCTGCGGCTCGACTCGTCGGGCCGGCCGGTCATCTCCTCGACCCGGCTCGACATCCCTTACACGGCAACGGTCTCGAGCGTGATCCGCGGGCACCTCGACATGCCATCGCTGGCGCAAAGCGCGTCGCCGCTACTGTCCCGGCTATACCGGCGCGGCCGACTCACCGAACTGCGCTACGGCGAGACCACGGTGGGCAGCGTCGGGCTCAGCGAGGAATTCCATCCCTACGACGCAGAAGGACGGGTGCAGCCCAACATCTCCGTCCTCGGGGTGCTGACGGAAGGGGCCCGCTACTTCACGCATTACCTTCCGTCACCGCGTAGCCGGATTCGCGCTGTGCTCGACGCACAGGCCTGCATAGAAGCGATCATCGCCGCATGGTGCTGACCACGCCTAGCACACCGACCTGGCTCGACGGTCCTGCCGGTCCGCTCGCTGGTTGGCTGCACTTGCCACCAGACGGCTCCGCGCGAGGTGGGGTCGTCCTCTGCCGTCCGATCGGGCGCGAGTCCATCATCACCGACCGCGCGATGCGAGTGCTCGC
>JBKPQY010000199.1:0-26156 GCA_046734315.1 Actinomycetota bacterium
GGATAGGGGGAGCGCCAGCGCGTGCCCGCTCGCACGCAGAGCGCACCGACCCCGGGCGGCCCGCCCCACGTACGCGCGTCGCAGGCCAGCACCGACCAGCGCGCCGGGAGCGCAGAGTGGCCCAACGTCTGCGTGGCGTCGACGATGAGCGGCACCTCCGGGACGGCGGCGGCGATCTCGTCGACGGGCTGCACCGTGCCGACCTCGTGGTTCGCTGCCTGCACCGCCGCCGCGGCGGCGCCCTCGCGGGCGGCGGCCACGAACGCGGCGACATCGACACGTCCCAGCGTGTCGACGCCGACCGAGACGACGGGTCCGGGGTGCAGTTCGGCGGCGTGGAGCAGCGCGGAGTGTTCGACGGCGGTGTGCACGAACGTGTCGCCGCGCCGCCGGTTGGCCGCCAGCGTCCCGAGTGCCGCGGCGGAAAGGGCCTGGGTGCCGTTCGCGGTGAAGCTCACCTCGTCCGGGCGGGCGCCGATACATTCGGCCACGGATTCGCGCGCTGCGTCGAGCAGCAATTGCGCGCGGCGACCCCCGCCGTAGAGCCGTCCCGGATCGGCCCAGCCGTCTTCGAGCGCCGCGATCAGTGCCTGGCGGGCGACCGGATGCAGCGGCGCGGCCGAGGCGGCGTCGAGGTATGCGGGCACGATGTCCAAGCTAGCCCCGTGAACGGCGGTGGCGAGGGGGTCAAGTACGCTCCGGATGATCCGTGGCAGGGCTCGGCGAGAGGCGGTTCGTAGTGCAGCGCAGGCGATGGACTCGCATCGTCCGGCTGAGTGCGCTAGCCGCCGTCGCCGCCCTCACGCTGTCTGCCTGCTCGTCGAGCGACATCGAGAAGAAGCTGCGCTTCGGGTGGCCCACGGGCGTCACCAAGCAGGCCGAGAAGATGCGTGTGCTGTGGACCTGGTCCTCGGTCACGGCCCTCATCGTCGGCTGCGTCGTGTGGTTCCTGATCTTCTGGTGCTGCGGTCGGTATTGGAAGAGGACCGACGACGTCCCGAAGCAGACCAAGTACAACCTGCCGCTCGAATGGGCCTACACGATCACTCCTTTCCTGATCATCGCCGGGCTGTTCTACTACACCGTCGTCACCGAGAACTACGTCAACAAGCGGACCAAGAACCCCGATGTCGTCGTCCAGGTCGACGCGTTCAAGTGGAACTGGCAGTTCGAGTACGTAAGCCATCACAACGACCAGAGCCAGACCGTCGTTGACGCCTACCCCGGACAGACCGGCGCCGACGGCAAGCCGCTGCCGTTGTCGACCGTCGGATCGTCAGCGGAAATCCCGATCCTCGTTATCCCGCGCGGCGAGACAGTGCGCTTCGTCGAGCACTCCGAGGACGTGATCCACTCGTTCTGGGTGCCGGAATTCCTGTTCAAGCGTGACGTCATCCCGTATGGCACGACCAGCACCGACCGCGACAACCAGTTCGAGATCACCGCGACGTCCAACGGGCATTTCGTAGGACGCTGCGCCGAGCTGTGCGGCACATACCATTCTCAGATGAACTTCGAGGTGCGCGTCGTCGACCCAAGCACCTTCGTGCAGTACCTCAGCGCGCTGCGCCGCCTCGGGTCGGCGAACCCCGCCCGCCAGTTCGAGGCGCTCGAGGCGATCGGTGAGGCGCCCTGCGCCACCACGACCCATCCGTTCAACACCAGCCGCACTAGCCGTGCCCCGTCGCAGAATGTGGGCTGCGCATGAAGATAGAGGCTCGGGTCTTTCTGGCGATCGCCGTGTTCCTGTGGGTTATCGCGATTGTCTACGGGATCTGGACGAACAACAGCGACGGTCATGTCGAGCCGGCCGGTCTCGCGGCCCTGATCCTGTCCGGCGGGCTGCTGGGCATCGCGGGGTCCTTCTTCTGGTTCGTGTCACGGCGCATCGACCCCCGACCGGAGGACCGGCCCGACGCCGAGATCGCGGAGGGCGCGGGTGAACTCGGCTTCTTCAGCCCCGGCAGCTACTGGCCGTTCGCGCTGGCGCTGGCCGCGACGATCATCGGCACCGGTCTTGCGTTCATGCAGATCTGGTTGGTGTTCGTAGGCGTGATCGGCCTTCTGGGAACGATCGGCGGCCTGCTCTTCGAGTACTACGCCGGTGGCCGGCGGCCGCTTTCCTGACCCACTGCCGGAAGCTCTCCGCGCTCTCGGAGGTGAACCGCGATGGGATACATGCCCGGGGCATGGGCCGCCTTCGGGGAGCACTGGCAGCAGCTGCGGGTGCATTGACCGGTCTGTTGTTCGTGGCGGTGTCCGTCAAAGGGAGCGCGCTTGTCGAATCACCGCCGCTCACCTCCCGCGCCGCTCAGACGCTTGTGCTGTTCATGACATCGGTCATGAGCGCCGTCGTGCTGGTAGCCCCCAACCATCGACAGCTGTCGGCTGGCAACTGCTGGCGTCGGCGGTCTTGTCCGGTGCCGCTCTGCTCGTACTGGACCGGCGTGCCGGTCATGCCCGCGAGTCCGGCGTAGCTCGGTAAGTCGAGCGGTTCTCTCCGAACACGATCACCGCGGTATTGGTCGGCGTCGCCGGAGTCACCGTCATCGTTCGGGCAGGTGGCGGGTTGTATTGGCTGATTCCCGCTGCTGCGGCGAGCCTCATCGGCGGCGTCATCAACGCCTGGCTGTTCCTCGTTCGTCTGCCGAGCTAGCTCAGTCGGTGAGCTCGGCCTCGCGCTCGGCGCTTTCCAGCTCGGCGTGCTCGCTGTCTTCGAGGGCGGCGAGGCGCTCCGCGATCTCGGGCTTCTCCTTCACCGGGTAGAAGAACCCGCGCACGTGGGCGAGCCGCCCGCGACCCAGCCGGTTCATGCGCTTGGGCACGGCGGCCGCCGCGTACGTGAGCGTCCCGTGGCCGTGCTCGTCGACCGGACCCAGCGGCTGGTGCACCTCGATGAACTCACCGGTCGGCAGCCGCTGGATGATGCCCGTCTCGACGCCGTGTTCGAGCACTTCACGGTCGTGCCGCTGCAGCCCGAGGCAGAGCCGGTACACGATCACGTAGGCCAGCGGCGGCAGCACCAACGTCGCGATCCGGCCGCCCCACGTCATGGCGTTCAGCGAGATGTCGAACGCCTTGGCGATCAGGTCGTTGCCGCCCGAGATGAACAGCACGGCGCAGAACGTGCAGGCCATCGCCCCCAGAGCCGTGCGCACCGGAACGTCACGCGGGCGTTGCAGCAGGTTGTGGCGGGCACGGTCCTTGGTCAGGCGCGCCTCCATGAACGGGTACGCCGCGGCCAGCCCGATGAGGATGGTCGGCAGCACCACTGTCGGCCAGAACAGCGCAGGAACGGTGTGTCCCCACAGCCGAATCTCCCAGGAGGGGAACAGGCGCGTGGACCCGTCGAGCAGGCCCATGTACCAGTCGGGCTGCGAGCCGGACGACACCTGCGCCGGGTTGTACGGCCCGAACAGCCAGATCGGGTTGATCTGGGCCAGGCCGCCCAGCGCGCAGAGCAGCCCGAACACGATGAAGAAGAAGCCGGTCGCCTGCGCCGAGAACTTCGGGTAGAAGCGGTGCCCGACGACGGTCGTCTCGGACTTGCCGGGCCCCGGGAAGTCGGTGTGCTTCTGCCGCACCATGATCGCCAGGTGGACAGCGATGAGCGCGACGAGGATGCCCGGGATCAGCAGCACGTGGACGATGTACAGCCGGCCGATGATCAGCGTGCCGGGGAACGGGCCGCCGAACACCATGAACGCAGTCCAGGTGCCGATGACCGGGATCGACAGGATGATCGAGTCGGCGATGCGGAACCCCGTGCCCGACAGCAGGTCGTCGGGCAGCGAATAGCCGACGAAGCCCTCGAGGACACCGAGTACGAGCAGAGAGAGCCCGATCAGCCAGTTGAGCTCGCGCGGCTTGCGGAACGCTCCGGTGAAGAAGATCCGGAGCATGTGGACCAGCATCGCCGCGACGAACAGCAGGGCTGCCCAGTGATGGATCTGGCGGATGACCAGACCACCGCGCACGTCGAAGGAGATACTGAGCGTGGAGGCGTACGCCCGTGACATCTCGACGCCTTGCAGCGGCACGTAGCTGCCGTTGTACCTGACGTCGCCCATCGAGGCGTCGAAGAAGAACGAGAGGTACGTGCCGGTGAGGATCAGGACGATGAACGAGTAGAGCGCGATCTCGCCCATCATGAACGACCAGTGGTCGGGGAAGACCTTGTTCAGATACTTGCGGGTCGCACCGGCGGCCTTGAAGCGCTCGTCCAGCCACATGCCGGTCTTGCCAGCGGGCGTTCGCGGCCGGCTGGCGCGGCGGGACGGCGCCTCGGACGTACTGGTCATCCGCGCTCCCAGAAGCCGGGCCCGACGGGCTCTTGGTAGTCCTGCGGGGCGACGAAGTACTCCACCCCGTCGACCACCTCCACCTCGAGCTTAAGCTTCGGAAGGCTGCGCGTCGCGGGCCCGAAGACGGGCTTGGCATCCCGTAGCACCTCGAACTGCGACTGATGGCACGGGCACAACAGCCGGGTCGTCTGCTGCTCATAAAGCGAGGCCGGGCAGCCCGCGTGGGTGCAGATCTTCGAGTACGCGACGAAGTCGCCAAAGCCCCAGTCGGCCTGCCCGCTGCGGGCCTCGACCGCCTTGCCCTGCCCGGGCCGCAGCCGGATCAGCAGCGTCGGCGAGCTGGCGTCTTTCACCCCGCCCGGAACTCCGGGGAACACCGTGGCCACGCCGCCGGCCTGCAGGTCGTTGGGGCTAACCCTTCGCCCGCTGGAGTACACGACCGGGATGCCGTTCGGGTACTTTGCCGGCTGCGGGCTCCATAGCGTGTGGAACATCGTCTTACCCGGCGCCTTCAGCAGCCCTCCGATCAGTGCGACGAGGGGCACCGTCGCGAGCGCGCCGCTGGCCAGGACGAGCGTACGGACGAGCAGCGACCTGCGGGGCAGCCCGGTGTCCTGGTAGCCGGCGACGAGCGTGGCACCGGTCATCACCTGGTCGGCACCTTCGCCGGGCTGCGGCTCGTCGTGCCGCTCCTGGACGAACTCCTCCTCGGGCATGAGCCACTTGGCCCACAGGATCGCGCCTGCGCCGAGACCGACCAGCATGATGCCGAGCAGCGTTCCCAAAAGCGGTGTGTAGAACCGGAAATTCTGGCTGTTTCCCGGCGGCTTCCACATCCACGGCGCCGCGACGAACACGACGATGAACGCCAAGCCGGCCAGCGCCGCGATCGTGAAAAGCGCAGCGACCCCGCGCTCGGATCGTTTCTCCGCCTTCGTCCCCGGCACCGGGAAGCGGTCTCGCCGATGCACGGCGTAGACGCCGTCGGTGGCCGCCCCGACGATCATCGCCTGCTCGGTGCTCATCTCCCGGAGCTCGTCCTCGGTCGGGACGTCCGGGCCCGTCGAGGTCACGTCTTCGCTCCGATCCACAAGATCACGATCATCAGCGCGCCGATGCCGAGAATCCAGATCACCAAACCTTCGGACACCGGGCCGATCCGGTCCAGGCCGTTCCCACCCGGGTCCTGGGACGCCTTGAGTGTCTGGATATAGCTGAGAATCGACTTCTTCTGGTCAGGCGTCAGCTGGTTGTCGCTGAACACCGGCATGTTCCCGGGGCCGGTGAGCATGGCGGTGTAGATCTGCTGGTCGCTGGCGTTGCGCAATCCCGGCGCGTTCTTGCCGGCGGAGAGCGGAGCGCCGCGGCCCGTTGCCCCATGGCAGGCCGCGCAGGTCTCCCGGAAGAGCTCGCCACCTTCGCCCAGTCGCGAGTCCGGCACCCGCAGATCGCCGGTTGGCACTTGCGGGCCACCCCCGAGCGACTCGACGAATGCGCCGAGTTGGTCGATCTGCTGCTCGTCGAACTTGGAGGTCTTGCGCGGCATGCTGCCGCCCTGCGCGGATGCGGGCATCCGCCCGGTGCTGACCTGGAAGTACACCGCGGCGGAGCCGACGCCGATCAGCGACGGGCCACGGCCCGGCACGCCCTGGAGGTTGGCGCCGTGGCAGGTGATGCACGTCGTGTTGTACAGCTGCCGCCCGGCGTCGACGTCGTGCTGGTTGGTGCGTGAGTCGTTCGCTCCGGACGAGCCGGCAAATATGGTGTAGATCCCCCCGACAGCGCCCAACGCGACGAGCAGTGCCATGCCGCTCGCGACGCGGCGCCGCCACGGCTTGCGTGTCCGCTTCCGGCTCGGCGTCGGACGCTCGGGATCGGCGCCGGTGGCCGAGACGGCGGGCTCGAAGCCCAGCTCGTCCACGTCGTGACTCACGCGGCGCTCCTCTCCCGGGCTGGTCATCGGATCAAGTAGATCGTCGCGAACAGACCGATCCACACCACGTCGACGAAGTGCCAGTAGTACGAGACGACGATCGCCGCGGTCGCCTGGGCCGGCGTGAACCGTCCCAGCGTGGTCCGGATCAGGTAGAAGACGAACGCGACCAACCCGCCGATGACGTGCAAGCCGTGGAAACCGGTGGTCAGGAAGAACACCGAGCCGTAGCCGGTGTGCGAGATGGTGTTGCCGTCGTTCACCTGCATGCGGTACTCGTTCGCCTGCCCGAGCACGAAGATCAGGCCCATCACGAATGTGATCGTGAACCAGCGTCGCAGCTTGAAGACGTCGCCCTTCTCAGCGGCGAACACGCCCCACTGACACGTGAAGCTCGACGCGACGAGGATGATCGTGAACGGCAGCGCGTAGGCCGGGATGCCGTGCCAGAGGGCGAGGTTCACGTTCTCCTCACAGGCGGCCCCGACCGCACCAACTGGCTTGAGACACATCGGCCACTGGTCGGAGTGCACCGAACGGATCGTGAAGTACATCGCGAACAGGCCGGCGAAGAACATGAGTTCGCTCGAAAGCCACACGATCGTGCCGACGCTGACCAGGTTCGGCCGCGTCAGCGAGTGCACCTGCCCGGACTCGAAGCGAGGCGCACTGGCAGTCGAGGTCACAGATCGCATTATTGCGGTGCGCGTGGCGGGCGGAGTCAGGGGGGTAGGGCGTGTCCCGCCGGGCTGCCCGGCCGCGGATACGATGCCGGCATGCCCGCGCAGACAAGCGTTCCGGCGACCGTCGTCGTCTACAGCAACCGGGCCGAGATGCGGGCCGCGGTGCGCACCGCGGTGGGACGGCGCCCGGCCCCGGACGTGCCGCGCATCGACTGGATCGAGTGCGCAACCAGCGCCGCGGTCGTCGAGCAGATCGATCTGGGTGAGATCGACCTGGTGATTCTCGACGGCGAGGCGCAGCCCACCGGCGGTATGGGGTTGGCGCGGCAGTTCAAGTACGAGATCGACGACTGCCCTCCGCTCATCGTCCTGGTCGCACGCAGGGACGACGAGTGGCTTGCGCACTGGTCGCTTGCCGACGGCGTGATCATCCAGCCGCTGGATCCGATCGCAGCGGGCGAAGTGGTGGCCGAGCAGCTGCGCAAACGGCTGTCGGGCATCCCCGTCGTGCGATGAGCTGCTTTCGTCCCGCCTGCGCGGACCCGGGTTCGCACCACTCGCTAGCGCTCGGGTGCACCCCCGGCTCCGCTCGCGCCTACCGGCGCGGCCGCGCCGCGGCGGCGGGAGCTCTTCGCGCGAGCGCTCATCGCCCGATGGCCGGGTTGGACGTGCAATGAAGTACACCTGGCCGGCGGTGCTTGGCGCGCTCATGCGCGGCGAGTCGCTGGCGGCGGCCGACACCGCCTGGGCGATGGACGAGATCATGAGTGGCGTGGCGACGCCGGCTCAGCTCGCCGCGTTCGTCGTCCTGTTGCGCGCGAAGGGTGAGACCACCGAGGAGCTGGCCGGGCTGGTCGACACGATGCTGGCGCATGCGACGCGGGTACGGCTTGAGGAGCGGGCCGTCGACATCGTCGGCACGGGCGGCGATCTCGCCCACACGGTGAACATCACCACGATGGCCGCCCTGGCGGTCGCCGGATCGGGCCGGCGCGTCGTCAAGCATGGCAACCGCAGCGCGTCGTCGCAGTGCGGCTCGGCCGATGTCCTCGAGGAGCTGGGCGTGGTGATCGACCTGGGCGCGGACGGGGTGGCGGCCACCGTCGCCGAGGTCGGCATCGGCTTCTGCTTCGCACCGGTATTCCACCCGGGCATGCGCCACGCCGGACCGCCACGGCGCGAGATCGGTGTCCCGACGGCGTTCAACGTGCTTGGTCCGCTGACCAACCCGGCGCAACCGGCCGCGTCGGCGGTGGGCTGCGCGGACCGGCGCATGGCACCGTTGATGGCAGAGGTGTTCGCCCGGCGGGGCCACACCGCGCTCGTGTTCCGGGGCGACGACGGTCTGGACGAGCTGACCACCACGACGACCTCGAGCATGTGGGTCGCCACCGACGGCCGCGTCCACGAGACGAGCGTCGACCCGCGCGCATTCGGGCTGGCCATTGCCGCACCCGACGAGCTGCGTGGCGGTGACCGGCCCTACAACGCGAGCGTGGTGCGTGAGGTACTCGCCGGGCGCGGCGGCGGCGCCCGGGACGCCGTGCTGCTCAACGCCGGGGCGGCCATTGCGACCTACGACGGTGTCGGCGCACCGTCCACAGTGGACACCGCGATCGCGAAGGGCATCGACGAGGCACGCCGCGCGATCGACTCCGGCGCGGCCGCGCACCTGCTCGACGGGTGGGTTGCCGCCAGCCAGGGGGCACGGAACCTGGCCCATGGCTCGTGACCTCGGACTTCTGGTCGAATAGCGACCACAAGTCCAAGATCACGGGGCGATGAGCGCTCGCGCCAAGAGAGCCGCGCGGCTGAGAGACACGCCCGGGCGGGATAAATCAGTCGGCCGACTCGACGCCGATCGAGAACGCCGCGTCGAGATCGTGACGGGAGTAGGCGCGGAACGCGATGTGCGTGTCGGTGTGCACGACGCCGGGCACCTTCGATAGCCGGCCGGCGATGACCTCGGCGATCTGGTCGAACTCGCGCACGCGCACCACAGCGATGAGGTCGGCATCGCCAGCCACCGAGTAGACCTCGCTGACCCCGTCGAGGTCGGCGATCTGCTGCGCCACTTCGGGGATCTTGTCGGTCTCGACCGACACCATCACGATCGCGGTGATCACGGCTGCTCCTGCTCCTCGCCCGAGCCTCGTCGCCGCTCATCGTAGAAGCGGTCGCTACGCAGACGCGCGCGCCGGGCGGTGCGACATGGGCAGATGGCGCCGGTCGGCGAATGGGTCGAAGGTGTTGCGGCCCGCATCGCTGCCGAGAAACGCGCGCATCCCGCCGGCGCCGAAGGCGGGCGATGCCCAGGGTTGCGAGGTCAGGACGAGCCGGGTGCCGGGCTCGTCGAGCCAGCGCAGGATGCACTCTGTCTCCTCGGCCAGCGCCGCCCGTAGCGGGCCGGCGCGCGGGGCGACCGTCTCCGCGGTGGCCAGCAGCGCGTCAACGACCGGCCACGGCGGCGCGCCGCGCGGAGCGACGCTGGCGGCGGCGAGGCGCCCGTGGCGAACGACCGACAGCTGCCACCCCCCGGAACCGTCGGGGCGCGCCGCAACCATTTCCCCGATGACCGTCAGCGCGTCGAGGCGTTGCATCCGGGCGCAGGCTCGCACCAGAGCAGCGACCCGGTCGCGCACCACAGCGGCATGCTCGAAGCGCTGCTCCGCGGACAGCCGGGCCAGCCGCTCGCGCAGCGGCTCGACCAGCGGGCGCACGTCGCCCGTCCAGGCCGCGCGAACGGTCGTGACCAGCTCGGCGTAAGGGCGGGCATCGGGGTGCTCGCACGGCGCCGTGCAACGGCCGATGCCGGCCAACGCGCAGGCTGCGCGTACGAAGCGGCGCAGCGACAGGCGATCGCTGCACTGGCGCAGCGGCACCGCATCGTGGATCGCGTCGCGTACCGTCTCGGCCTGGCGGCGCGAGCGCAGCGGGCCCAGGTACGACGCGCTGTCGTCGCGGCGCTCACGGACGATGGACAATCGCGGGAACGCCTCGTCGGTGAGCTTGAGCCACAGGGAGCGTTCCGGAAACTTCGACCGGCGGTTGTACCGCGGCTTGTACGCGGCGATGAGCCGCAGCTCCCGCACCTGTGCCTCGAGCGGATGGGCGCACTCGATCGCATCGACGCGCTCGGCCAACCCGACCATCTCGCCCATGCGGCTGCGCGTCTCGCTGGCAACGAAATACTGTCGCACCCGGGCGCGCAGGTTGCGGCTGGTGCCCACGTAGAGCGGCTCGCCGCGCGCGTCCCGGAACACGTAGACGCCGGGGCGGGACGGCAGGCTGTCGGCCAGGTGCCGCTTTCGGCGCTGCGCGTCGGACACCTGCGCGGTGAAGGCGCGAAGCTCCGGCAGCGACTGCACGCCGAGGTTGCCCACCCGGTCGAGCAGGCCGTGCAGCACGTCGACCGTGGCTCGCGCGTCGGCAAGCGCACGGTGCACCGGCTCGGTTCCGGCATGGAAGTAGATCGCGAGGGTGCGCAGCCGGCAGTTCGGGACCTCGTCTCTGGTGAGAACGCGCCGCGCGAGCACCGCGGTGTCGATCACCTCGAAGCGCGGCCACACGACGTCCAGGGCGTTGCACGCGGTGCGCAGGAATCCCACGTCGAACGGCGCGTTGTGCGCGACCAGCACACTGCCGTGTGCGAACTCGAGGAACGCCGGCACGACGGCCCCGATGGATGGCGCCGTGGCGACCATGGCGTCGGTGATTCCGGTGAGCACGCTCACGTACGGGTCGATCGACCGGCCCGGATCGACCAGTGTCTGGAATTCGCCTATAACGGCCCCGGTGCGAACCTTCACCGCGCCGATCTCGGTGATCGAATCCGACCCGGCGGCACCGCCCGTCGTCTCGAGATCGACCACCGTGAATGTCGTTTCGCGCAGCGGCTCGTCCAGTTCGTCGAAGCTCGGCTGGATCATGATCTCGCTGGGCGCTGCCGTCACGCCCTGGACGGTAGGTCCAGGGTCTGACGGAAAACGTGACAGCGCACGCGACACGCCGCGACGTAATCTCGCGGCATGACCGGTGAGCAGGGCGGGCACGACCATGTTGTGCTGAATGAGCCTGCCCGCCAGCAGCTGGTCACGATCACCGCGGACCTGGTCGGCCGGTTGCCGCCGGAGGAGCTCCCGGCCTCCCTGCGGCCGCTCGCTCGCTTCACCCCGACGAAGCGGGCACGCCTGGGAGGCACGCAGCTCGCTGCCGTGCTGGACGCTGACGACGCCTTCCGGGCCCGGGTTGCTGAGGCGATCGCCGACGCGCTGCCGGAACTCGCCGCGGCTGTCCGTGGCGGGGAGTCCACGGCGGCGTCCGACCCGGTCGACACCGCCGTCGTCGCCTACCTGCTGCGGCCGGCCGACTGGCAACGTGTCGTCGCGGAGGCGAATGAGCGCCATGCGGCCGAGCGCGTGGGCAGCAAGGCCGGCGCCGCCGAGGTCGCGCAGCTGCGCGCCCGTATCGACGAGCTCAAAGGGCGGCTGCGTGCCGAAGTGGCGCAGGGGAGGGCTGCGGTTGCGAGCGCGGCGGGTGCGGCGGAGGCAGAGCTCGCCGACCTGCGCAAGCAGCTGCGCGCCCGCACCGGTGAGCTGCGCGCCGTCGAGCGGGCGCGTGACGAGGCTGAGGCGGCCGCGGATGATGCAATCCGTCGCGCGGAGGCTGCCGAGAACGCCCGGGAGGCCGAGACCCGGCGGCTGCGGTCCCGCATCAGCGAGCTGGAACGCGCCGTGGAGTCGGCGCGCCGCGGTGCGCGTGCCGAACGCGACATGGACGATGCCCGGCTGTGGCTGCTCGTCGACACGCTCACCGACGCGGCGGCCGGCATTCGACGGGAGCTGTCGTTGCCGGCGCCGGCTATGCGTCCGGCTGACACGGTGGGCTCGGCGGAGGCCCGCATGCAGCGGCGGGTCGTCAGCGATCCTGCGGCACTCGATGGCCTGCTCGCGCTTCCCAACGCGCACCTGATTGTGGACGGCTACAACGTGACCAAGGCCGGGTACGGCGACTTGCCGCTCGCGGACCAGCGCACTCGCCTGATCAGCGCGCTGGCGGCAGTGGCGGCCCGCTCCGGCGCCGAGATCACGGTCGCATTCGACGGAGGGCAGCGCCCGCCTGCGATGCCGCCGACGCCGCGCAGCGTCCGGGTGTTGTTCAGCGCGCCTGACGAAATCGCCGACGACCTGATCCGGCGCCTCGTCGTGGCCGAGCCGCCCGGGCGACCGTTACTCGTCGTGTCGTCGGACCGCCAGGTGGCGCTCGACGTGGGGCGCGCGGGCGCGTGGACGGCCGACGCGGCGGTACTGCTCGCGCGTTTCGGGCTGGCTTGATACGGCATCCCGGAAATTGTCGGCACCGCTGCCTAGCCTCGTCGAGAACGCCGAGCAAACGACGGAGGCGATCGAATGATCATCGACTGTGAGACCTGCCGGGTGCGTGACGTGGCCTGTCCTGACTGCGTTGTCACCGCATTGCTTGGCACGGCAGGCAGCTCCGTCGACTTCGACGAGCCCGAATATAGGGCGGTCGGCGCCCTGGCGAACGAGGGGCTGGTCCCGCCACTACGGCTCGTCCCGCTCGTCACGGTTACGCACCGTGATACAGCGTAAGCGGCGCCAAAAAAGGTCACCCCCCGTCATTGCTGAGGCGCCGGTGGTGTCGTAACCTTTGCGCGACTTTCCGGCCCACTGGCTCCCCAAACCGGGGGGTCACGGAGAGTTACCGCTGAATCGCAGCGGTGTCGATGCTCTGTATGCGGGGCAGGGTGTCGGGGCCAGCGAACCGGGGACCCACGAGTAGCACCGGGGTGAATCGGGACGGCGGTTTGTCGCGACGCGCGTCGCGACGGACCCCCGCGCCGTAGGGCTTCTTCCGGCCCGAACCCGTCAGCTAACCCGGTAGGCGGTCGAGGAAGAAGGAGTTTCGCCGACCGTGGCGTTGACTCGGGTCCCCAGCCGTGTTCGATCGCTTCTAGCCGGTACCGCATTGGCCGCCCTCGTCGCAACGGGCGCCGTTGTCCTGCCCCATATGGCAGGCGCGACCCCGGGACAGCCCACGATCGAGGAAGTCAAGGCCAGACTCGACAAGCTCGCTCATCAGAATGAGGTCCTGGCCGAGCAATACAACAAGGCCGCACGCCAGGTGAAGGCCGAGCAGAAGGCCGCGGACACCGCCCAGCGCACCGCACTCGCCGCTGCCGCCGACTTCGATAAGGCGCGCGCCCGGCTCAGCCGGACCATCACCGCTGAATACGAGTCGTCGTCCTTCAGCCACGCCGGCGCGTTGCTCACCAGCCGCGACGGGCAGAGCTACCTCGACACGCTGGACACGCTGACCCTCATCTCGTCGCACCGCGCAGAGATCGTGGCGCAGATCAAGGCGATCCGCGCGAAGGCCAAGGCCGCGCAGGCGCAAGCTTCCAAGCTGCTCGCGGCCGCGCAGGCCAAGGCGGCCGAGCTCGACAAGCAAACGAAGAAACTCCAAGCCGACACGCAGAAGTTCAAAGACCTCCTCGCAACGTTGACCGCACAGCAGCAGGCGACCTACACGAGTAGCGGAACAGTGCCGCCCGCCGTGGGCAGGATCGGCGTCGGCAAGGCACCCAACGCCCGCGCGCAGGCGGCGGTGAACTACGCAATCGACCAGGTGGGCAAGTGCTATGCCTTCGCGGCTTCCGGGCCGGACTGCTTCGACTGCTCGGGGCTCACGATGATGGCCTGGCGGCAGGGCGGCCTCGACCTGCCGCACGAGGCTGATGCGCAGGACAACTACGGCAAGCATGTGTCCTACAACCAGCTGCTACCGGGCGACCTGATCTTCCTCTACAGCCCCATCAGCCACGTCGAGATCTACGTCGGCAACGACCTCGCGGTGTCCGCGGCAGACGAGGCCCTCGGCGTGCGGTACGTGCATCCGTCGCAGGACATGCAGGATTGGGCCGGCGCGACACGGCTCACATGACAGCCACCGGGAACGAGGCCGGCGGGGCGGGTACCGAAGACGGGCCCGCCCCGCTGTCACGTCAACGGCGTCGCGTGCTCGCGGCGGCGCCGAACACGCTGCGCTCGCGCTGCGTACCGTCGTGCACATGAGCCCGGCAGCGAGTCAGGATCCGCGCCGCGGACCGGGGCTTCGCGTCAGGCGCACGCTGATCGTTACCAACGACTTCCCGCCCCGACAGGGCGGCATCCAGTCGTTCGTGCACGAGGTGGCGATCCGGCAGCCACCGGGCTCGATCGTCGTGTATGCGTCCGACCATGACGGGGCGCGCGCGTTCGACGCGGCGCAGCCTTTCCCGGTGATCCGGCATGACAGCGGCCTGCTGCTACCGACACCGGCCGCCCGCGGGCGCATCACCGCCGTTGCCCGCGAACACCGCTGCAGCGCGGTGTGGTTCGGCGCCGCCGCTCCGCTCGCCGTGCTCGCTCCGGCGCTGCGCCGAACCGGCGTGGAGCGCATCGTCGCGACCACGCACGGGCACGAGGCCGGCTGGGCGATGCTGCCCGGCGCGCGGCAGGTGCTGCGCCGCATCGGGGCCACGTGCGACGTGGTGACGTACTTGAGTGAGTACTTCTCGAAGCGTCTGGCGCCCGCGCTCGGCCCGCGGGCCACGTTGCGCCGGCTAACCCCTGGAGTGGACGTCGAGACGTTCCATCCCGGCGTGGACGGCTCGGCGGTGCGTGCTCGGCACGGGCTGACCGGCCGGCCTGTGGTCGTGTGCGTGTCCCGGCTGGTGCCGCGCAAGGGACAGGATGGGCTGATTCGCGCGCTGCCGGCGATCCGCGCTGCGGTGCCGGGGACGGCCCTGCTGCTCGTCGGGCGGGGCCGCTTCCGCGACGCGCTGGCCCGGCTGGCTCAGCGCCTCGGGGTGGCCGAGCACGTGGTGTTCGCGGGTGGCGTCCCGGCAAGCGAATTGGCGGCGCACTACGCCGCGGGCGACGTGTTCGCCATGCCCTGCCGTACCCGCCGCGGGGGGATGGACGTCGAGGGGCTCGGCATCGTCTACCTGGAGGCATCGGCATTGGGGATGCCCGTCGTGGTGGGCGATTCGGGTGGAGCGCCCGAGGCGGTGCGCAACGGTGAGACGGGCTACCTCGTGGACGGCCGGGACGTTACGGCGATCGCCGACCGCACCGCAGAGCTGCTGGACGATGCGCACCTGCGGGCGAAGTTCGGCGAGGCCGGCTGCCGGTGGGTGCAGGCCCAATGGAGATGGGATGTCGTAGCCGCCGAGCTGCGCGCCATGCTCGACAGCTAGCCGGCACGATTGCGCAACAATTCCCCGTCTCAGGCGAGCAATTGTTGCGCAATCGGGTTAGCCGTACAGCGCTGAGATCTCGGCGGCGCACTCCTTCTGCACGACGGCGCGCTTCAGCTTCATGGATGGGGTGAGCTGCCCGGTCGCCTCCGTCCAGTCGAACGGCAAGATCGTGAACTTGCGGATCGCCTCAGCCTTGCTGACCGCCTTGTTCGCGTCGTCGATCGCGGACTGCACCTCGGCGCGCAGCTCGGGATCGTCGACCACGTCGGCGAGGTTCGTCGTCGCGGGGCGTCCGACGTTCTCCAGCCAGCTCGGGAACGCCTCGGGGTCGACAGTGATCAGCGCGGCGATGAACGGCTGGCGATCGCCCACGACGAGGCACTGGCTCACCAGCCAGTGGGCGCGTACCCGATCTTCCAGGACGGCCGGCGCGACGTTCTTGCCGCCGGCGGTGACGATCAGCTCCTTCTTACGGCCGGTGATCCTGACAAAGCCGTCTTCGTCGATTTCGCCGATGTCGCCGGTGTGGAACCAGCCGTCCGCGTCGATCGCGTCGGCCGTGGCGGCGTCGTTGTGCCAGTAACCGGCGAAGACGAGATTCGACTTGAACAGCAGCTCGCCGTCGTCGGCAACACGTGCCGCGGTACCGCCCACGGGCCGCCCGACGGTGCCGATGCGCAGCGCGTCCGGGCGGTTCACGCAGATGCCGGCGGTCGTCTCGGTGAGGCCATAGCCCTCGTAGATGGTCAGTCCGACACCGCGGAAGAAGTGGCCCAGCCGAGCGCCGAGCGGCGCGCCTCCGGAGATGGCCGCGATACAGCGGCCGCCTAGCGCCGCCCGCAGCTTGCCGTACACCAACCTGTCGAAGACGGCGTGCTGGAGCTTGAGCGGAAGCGGCACGTGACCGCCGTCCAGCGCCTGCGAGTAGCGGATCGCGGTCCGCTCTGCGATGTCGAAGATCTTGCCCTTGCCGTCGGCGTGCGCCCGCTGCTTCGCGGTGTTGTAGACCTTCTCGAAGACGCGCGGGACGCTCAGAACGAACGTCGGCTGGAACGCGGCGAGATCTGCGAGCAGGTTCTTGACGTCGGCGGTGTGGCCCAGGGTGCAGCCGCTGGCCAGCGCGCCGATCTCGATCACGCGGCCGAAGACGTGCGCAATCGGGAGGAACAACAGGGTCGACGTGTCCTCGTTGAACAGGTGGCGTAGCTCAACGGTGACCTCGCTGACCTCGGTGATGAAGTTCAGATGGAGCAGCTGGCAACCCTTCGGACGCCCGGTGGTGCCCGAGGTGTAGAGGATCGAGGCCAGATCGGACGGTGTGACGGCTTCCCGGCGCTTGTGTACCTGGTCGTCGCTAAGGTCCGCACCGCGCGCGACGAGGTCGGTGAGGGCATCGCCCTCGATGCGCCAGACCGAAAGACCGGCGACCGCTGATTCGCGCACCGACTCGACGGTTGCCTCGTGCGCCTCAGTCTCGACGAAGATCGCCTTCGCACCGGAGTCGGAGAGGATCCACTCGACCTGCTCGGCGCTGGACGTCTCGTAGATCGGCACGACGACGGCGCCGATGCTGAGCACCGCGAAGTCGATCAGCGTCCACTCATAGCGGGTCTTGCTCATCAGCGCTATGCGCTCACCCGTCTCGACACCCGCGGCGATCAGCCCCTTCGCCAGGTCGAGCACCTCCGCGGCGAACGCCGCGGAGGTGACGTCTCGCCACTCTCCGTCGATGCGCCTGCGCAGTGCGACGCGATCGGGGAAGGCGGCCGCGTTCTCGAAGACGTAGTCGGCCGTATTGTGCTGCCGTGGATTCGGGGCCTTGCTGGGAACGGACAGTTCGCGCACCGTTTGCATCCTCTCCACGGCGTCACAGACCTAACGTGAAAGCGTAGTGGGTCGTGTCCCAGATCGACGTTGTGGACGAGACGTGGATCGCCGCGCCCCCGCACCGGATCGCAGCGCGGGTTGCCGACCCGGACTGCTGGCCTCACTGGTGGCCCACGCTCGAGTTGACGGTAGACGAGTTCCGCGGAGCCGAGGGCGTGCGCTGGTTCGTCAGCGGCCGCGGGACCGGGTCGATGGAGGTGTGGCTCGAGCCGGACCTGGACGGGGTGCGCGTGCACTACTTCCTGCGGCTGGACGCGCTTCCGGGCCGGCGCCTGTCGCCGCGGCGGGCGCAGCGTGCCGTGCTGGCGCACCGACGGCGAGCCAAGCGGGTGTTCTGGGCGCTCAAGGACGAATTCGAGCGCGCTGACCAGCCTGACGTAACGCCGCGGCGGTAACCTCACGCGCATGGTGAGCGCTCGCGCGACGAATCCGTTGGCCGCAGCACCTGCGGCGGTCTAGTCATGGCCGATCAGTCGACGCAGTCGATCACGATCGACGCACCGCCTGCGGCGATCATGGCCGTAATCGCGGATTTCCCCGCCTACCCCGAGTGGGCGGGTTCGCTCCGATCGGCCGAGGTCCTCGAACAAGGGCCCGGGGGGCGGGCCAAACGCGTGCACTTCACCTTGGACGCCGGTGTGGTCAAGGACCAGTACGAGCTCGAGTACATCTGGACCGGCGACGAGCGCGTCGAGTGGAACCTCGTGAAAGGCCAGATGCAGAAGATGCAGCACGGGACGTATGCGCTGCGCGACGTGGGCGGTGGCAGGACGGAGGTCACCTATTCGCTGACGATCGACTTGGCGATCCCCATGCTCGGCATGCTGAGACGGAAGGCCGAGCGGGTGATCATGGATACCGCGTTGAAGGAGCTCAAGAAGCGCGTCGAGGCCGGGCGGGGCTGAGAACGTGAACGCAGCATGCGCATAGTCCTGTTCACCGGCAAGGGCGGCGTCGGCAAGACGACCACCGCGTCGGCGACCGCGTTGCGGCTGGCCGACCGAGGGGTCAAGACGCTGCTGCTCTCGACGGACTCGGCACACTCGCTGGGCGACGCACTCGACACCGCGCTGGGCAACGAACCTACCGAGGTTGTCAGGGGGCTCTGGGCCGCGCACATCGACACGCAGCGGCGCTTCGAAGCGGCCTGGCACGACGTGCAGCAATTCCTGGTCGACATGCTCGCCCGTGGCGGCGTCGACCCGATCACTGCCGAGGAGCTGACCGTGCTGCCCGGCGTCGAGGAGGTCCTGGCGCTGCTGGCGGTGCGCGAATTCGCGGTTGACGGCAACTGGGACGTGCTCGTCGTCGACTGCGCGCCCACGGCAGAGACGCTGCGGCTGCTCGCGCTTCCCGAGGCGCTGGGCTGGTACCTGCAGAAGGTGTTCCCGGCGCATCGGCGCCTGGCGCGCGGCATGCGCCCGATCGCGGCGATGATCGGGCGTGGTGAGGTCATCCCGCCGGACAGCCTGTTCGAGGCGTTGCTGCGGCTTTCCGACGAGCTGGCGTCCGTGCGCGATCTGCTCGCGGATCCGGCGGTGACCAGTGTGCGGCTCGTCCTCACGCCGGAGTCCGTCGTGGCCGCCGAAGCACGCCGGACGTTCACGGCGCTGGCGCTGTACGGGTACTGCGTCGACCTCGTGATCGCCAACCGGGTGTTCCCACCGGGGCGGGACGCATTCCGGCAGGCGTGGGCGCGTGCCCAGCAGGCCCAGCTCGCTGAGCTGCGCGAGTCGTTCGCGGGATTGCCGGTGCGCGAGCTGCCCTACCTTGCGGCCGAGCCGGTAGGCGTCGCCGAGCTGCGCGCGATCGCCGACGCGCTGTACGGCGCTGCGCCCGGCGCCGACCCGGCTGCCTTGGGCGCGACGCCGGAGCTGATGACCGTCGACACCGAAGGCGAGGAATTCGTGCTGCGGATGTGGCTGCCACTGGTCGAGCGGGCTGCCGTTGATGCCGCGCGAGCCGGCGACGATCTCGTGCTGACCGTCGCCGGGCACCGTCGCGTGCTCACCCTGCCGAGCGTGTTGCGCCGCTGCCAGGTGGTAGGTGGCGAGTTCGCCGACCGGCAACTGCGGGTGCGCTTCCGGCCCGACCCGGCGCAGTGGCCGCGATGAGCGCTGGCGGGATTGGGAACCGATGACCGAGGCACGCCACGGCGCGATCGGAGACGAGGCGGTCAAACTCCTCGACGCCGTACAGGAGTGGCTGCGCCGCGAGCCGATCTCCGAACACCTTGCGACCGGCGCGCCGGAGTGCACCTGGTGCCCGATATGCCAATTCGTCGCCGTGCTGCGCGGCGAGCGCCCCGATGTCAACGAGAAGGTCGCGATGGTCGTCGCCGGGCTGCGTGCGATGTTCGACCAGGCCGAGGGCCGGCCGGCCCAGCCGCAGCGCGTCCAGCACATCGACCTCGGTGGCGAGCCCTGATGCCGCTCGCGATCGGGGTCGACATCGGCGGGACGAAGGTCGCCGCCGGCGTGGTGGACGACCAGGGGCAGGTGATCGACACCGAGCGCCGCCCGACGCCCGGCAACGACGTGGACAAGACCGAGCAGGTGATCGCCGAGGTCGTCGATGAGCTGGTGAAGCGGCATGACGTGATCGCCGTGGGCATCGGCGCGGCCGGGTGGATCGGCAATGACCGGGCGACGGTGCTCTTTTCGCCGCACCTCGCGTGGCGCGACGAGCCGCTGCGCGACGCGCTGGCGGACCGCATCGGGCAACCGGTCACTGTCGAGAACGACGCCAACGCCGCAGCCTGGGCGGAGTACCGCTTCGGCGCGGCGCAGGGCGCGCGTGTCGTCGTCTGCGTGACGCTCGGCACGGGAATCGGCGGCGGGCTGGTCGTGAGCGGGGTGCTGTACCGGGGTGCGTACGGCGTGGGCACCGAGTACGGGCACATGACTGTCGTCCCGGAGGGGCGCCGCTGCGCCTGCGGTAACCGCGGCTGCTGGGAGATGTACGCGTCGGGTACGGCGCTCGCCCGGGACGCCCGCGAGCTCGCCGACATCTCGCCGGTCGCGGCACACCGGCTGCTGGAGTTGGCCGGAGGTGACCGGGAGGCGCTGACCGGCCCGCTCGTGACGCAGGCCGCCCGGGAGGGCGATCCGGCGGCGGTGGAGATTTACACGGCGATGGGTCAGTGGCTGGGCCGCGGTCTGGCCAATCTCGCGGCGATCATCGACCCGGAGGTGTTCGTGATCGGCGGGGGACTCTCCGAAGCGGGCGATCTGCTGATCGCGCCGGCACGCGAGACGTTCCGGCGCTCGCTCACCGGTCGCGGCTTCCGGCCGTTCGCCGGCGTCACGCTGGCGCATCTGGGCCCGGACGCCGGCCTGGTCGGCGCCGCTGACCTCGCGCGCCGCCGCGTCTAGGGCCCAATGCGGCTGCTCACCTACAACGTCCGCTCGCTGCGCGACGACGCGGCTGCGGTCGCCCGCGTCATCCGTGCGTGCCGGCCCGACGTGGCCGCGATCCAGGAGGCCCCGCGGTTTTGGCTGTGGCGCGCCCAGTGCGCGCGGCTGGCGCACCGCAGCGGGCTGATCATCGTGACGGGCGGCCGCGCCGCCGCGTCCAACCTGCTGCTCGTGTCGCCTGCCGTCACCGTCGAGTCGGCCCGTAACGTGCTGTTCACCGCCGACCAGGGGCTGCACCGGCGCGGCGCCGCCCTCGCCGTCCTCAATCTGGCGGGTGGGCGGTTCGCGCTCGCCGGCACGCACCTGGATCTGGTCGAGCCGCCACGCGTCCGGCACGTGGGCGAGCTGCACGCAGCACTGGATGCGGTCGCGCCGGACGGTGTACCGACCGTCGTGGCAGGCGACGTGAACGATGTGCCCGGGTCGGCGACCTGGCGCCTGCTCGCGCAGCGGCGGGTGGACGTCGTCCCGGCCGGCGACGGATTCACCTACAGCGCGCGCAACCCACAGCGACGCATCGACGGCGTGTTCGCCGACCGCGCGCTGCGGATCCGCTCCGCCGAGGTGATCGACACGCCGGACGTCATGATCGCGAGCGACCATCGCCCGGTGCTCGTCGAACTTGACCTCAGTCCTCGCTCGGGGGAGTGAGCGGTAGGCGCACCTGGAATCGGGTGTAGCCGGGCTCCGACTCCACGCGCAGGTCGCCATGGTGCTTGTTGACCACGATGCGCCAGGAGATGTCCAGGCCCAGGCCGGTGCCCTCCCCGACCGGCTTGGTGGTGAAGAACGGCTCGAAGATCCGCTCCCGGATTTCGGCCGGCACGCCTGGGCCGGTGTCGCAGATCTCGACGAGCAGGAAGTCGTTGTCGCGCGCGGTGCGGATCGTCAGCGTCCCCTCGCCCTCCATGGCGGCGACGGCGTTGTCGATGAGGTTCGTCCAGACCTGATTGAGCTCCGCTGCGTACGCGGGGACGGACGGCAGCGAGCGGTCGTACTCCCTGACCACCGTGATCCGGTCGCCGATCTTGCGGCTCAACATCAGCAGCGTGCTGTCGAGCAGCTCGTGCACGTCGATCACGCGGTACGGTGCACGGTCCATCTGCGAGTACTGCCTGGCCGCCCCTACGAGTGTCGAGATCCGCTCGGTGGCGTCCTCGATCTCGTTCATCAGCATTTCGGTCTCGACCGTGTAGTTCAGCCAGCGGATCGCGCCCTCCAGCGTGGAGCTGTCGACCGCGCCGGCCACCTGGTCCAGCCAGGCAACGTCGAGCCCGGCCTGGACGAACGTCGGGGCGAGTTCCCAGCCACCGGCCATGCCGTGTGTGTCGAACCAGTCGCCCAGCTCCTCCTCCCGGTCGGACGCCTCGAGGGGGGTGAGGGTCGGCGCCTTCGCCACGCGCTCGACGGACTCCTCCTGCAGGTGGATCAGCGTCTCCAGCGTGGCGCGGTCGTAGGGGCCCTTCGCGATCAGGGCGAGCTTGTGCCGCATGCCCGCCACCCGTTCGCGTAGCGACGCGGTCGCGCGCACCGCCGCGGCTGCCGGGTTGTTGAGCTCGTGCGTCAGGCCCGCCGACAGCGATCCGAGCGCGAGCAGCCGCTCGCGCTGCCCGACGACGGCCTGGGTGTTGCGGATGCCGAAGAACAGCCCTTCGAGCAGATGCAGGGCCATGGGGAACCAGTCGTGCATCATCTGCCCGAACGTGTCAGCGTCGAGCTCGAAGAAGCGCGAGGGCGCGAGGGCGCGCAGCGTGTTGTTGTACGTCTTCGGTGCGCGCTCGCCCATGTAGGCCTGCCACGCACCCGCGTAGACCCCGGGCTGATCGGTGCGGTTGACCTCGACGTCGTCGGCGCCCACCCGCTGCGAGAGCACCACGGCGCCTTCGATCAGCACGTAGAAGCAGGTAGCCGGATCGCCCTGCCGATAGACAACACCGGGCTCGACTGTGATCACGTGGCCCTCGCGGCACAGCCAGTTCAGCTGGTCGTCGGAGAGCTTTTCGAACAGGAACAGCGACCGCATCTCGTCCGGGTTGCAGGTCAGGTATTCACTCATAAGCGCTCCAGATAGCGGTGCACGAGCATGACCGCCATGGCGCCTTCGCCGACTGCCGAGGCGACTCGTTTCGCCGACTCGGCACGGGCGTCGCCGGCCACGAACACGCCGGGCACGTTCGTCTCCAGGTGGTACGGCGGACGGTCGAGCGTCCAGCCCGCCGGCCGTCCTTCGACGGTGAGGTCGGGGCCGGCGAGCACGAATCCCTTCGGGTCGCGGGTGACCACGCCGTCGAGCCAATTAGTGTGCGGCACCGCCCCTATGAAGACGAACAGCCACTTCGTGGGGACTATTTCCGTGGCTCCCGTGACATTGTCGCGAAGCGTCAGCTCCTCCAGGTGCTCGGTGCCGCGCGCGCCGACCACTTCCGTACACGTGCGTACGGCGATATTGGCGATGGTGGCGATCTGCTGTGTCAGGTAGTAGGACATCGATTCTTCGAGCGACTTGCCCCGCACGACGAGCGTCACCGAACGGGCCTGGCTCGCGAGGTACACCGCCGCCTGGCCCGCCGAGTTGGCGCCGCCGACGATGTACACGTCACGCCCCGCGCAACTGGCCGCCTCGGTGAGCGCCGAGCCGTAGAACACGCCGCGACCGGTGAACTCGTCGCATCCCGGCGCGGACAGCTGCCGGTAGCTCACGCCGGTGGCGAGGATGACGGTGTGCGCGTCGAGCGAGGTGCCGTCGGTGAAGGTCACGGTGCGCGCCGAGCCGCAGATCGCGAGCCCGACGACCTCGCGCGTGGTGATCAGTTCGGCGCCGAAGCGCAACGCCTGCCGGCGCGCCCGGTCGGTCAGCTGTGCACCGGACACCCCGTCCGGAAAGCCCAGGTAGTTGTCGATGCGGGAACTCTGTCCCGCCTGCCCGCCCGTGGCGGTGCGCTCGACCAGCACGGTCCGCAGCCCCTCGGAGGCTCCGTACACCGCGGCGCCGAGTCCGGCCGGACCGCCGCCGATCACCACCAGGTCGTAGAAGTCCGAGGACGGGCGGGTGGCCAACCCGACGTGGCTCGCGAGTTCGGTGTCACCGGGCTCGATCAGCGTCTCACCGTCCGGGGTGATCACGAGAGGCAGCCGCCGGTCGTCGGCGCCGGCGGCGGCGAGCAACCGCTCGCCCTCGGGCTCGTCGCACAGGTACCACCGGTACGGCACCTGGTTGCGGGCGAGGAACTCGCGGATCTCCGACGACCGCGCCGACCAGCGATGCCCGACAACCTTCGTTTCCGGCACCGGGCGGTGGTCGGATGCCTGCCAGGCGTCGAGCAAGGCGTCGACGACCGGGTAGAGCTTCTCCTCGGGCGGGTCCCACGGTTTGAGCAAGTAGTGGTCCAGGTCGACGATGTTGATCGCGTCGATGGCCGCTCCGGTGTCGGCGTATGCGGTGAGCAGTACCCGCCGCGTGGTCGGGTACAGATCCATGGCCTGTTCGAGGAACTCGATGCCGCTCATCTGCGGCATCCGGTAGTCGGCAAGGATGATCGCGACCAGCTCGCCGCGCAGCTTCATCTCCCGCAAGGCGTCGAGCGCGTCGGCGCCGGAGTCGGCGCGGACGATGCGGTAGCGCTCGCCGTAGCGGCGCCGCAGATCCCGCGCGACGGCCCGGGACACGCCCGGATCGTCGTCGACGGTGACGATGGCGGGACGGGCGGTCGGCTGCTGACCGGGGGCCGTCATACCGGGGCGTATGGGACGAGGATCAGGGGCAGCGGCATACGCCCATGCTATGCGTGTAATGCGCCGAGCGTGTTACGCGCCGACGGTCGGCCGGACCGTGCGCACAGCACCCAGCCAGCGTTCGAGCGGCAGCGAACCGCGCCGCGCCGCCGTGATCCCGGCGTCCAGCAGAACCGGATAGGGGGTGGCCGCAAGGTCAGGCACCTGCGGCCGGGCAAGGAACGCCTCGCGCTCGTCGTCGCCGAACTCCGTCGGGTCGTTCCCGGTCAACCGGCACCAGAGGATGAACACCGTCTCCTCCGCGGTCACCATGTCGTGCGCACCTCCTCGTCGCAGAGCGTGCGCGCGGCATGTGTCCGTTCGCCCGACACTAGGTGTCGTGTCGGCAAACGTTGCGTAGTGATCTTGCTCCCGGCGCCGGAAACGCCCCGAACGTCAGACGATGGCGCCGTCGTCGCCGTCGTCCTCCTCGGGGGGGCGTGCGCGCAATCGCATGAGCAGCATCCCGGCGCCGGTAAGGATGCCGCTGACGCCGAGCAGTAGTGCGAGGTCGCTGTCCAGGCCGAGGCCGGTGCCGACCGCCAGTACGGCGATAGACACCGCCAGGACGATCAACGCGAAGATCGTGGCGGCCGCGAGCCGGGGGAGCGGCGGCGGCGCCGGCGGAACGTAGTGCTCCTCGTCATCGGCCGCCGACTTATTCGAAAAGCCGGGTTCCAGCCGTGCCCGCCAGTCGGCGTCCTCGCGAGTCAGGTCGCGCTCGGCCGCGCGCACCGCGCTGATCGTGTCGGTGTCCCAGTTGCCGACCAGGGCGTCGAACTCGGCGTCGGTGTCGACGCCTTCGAGCGGGTCGAGCGGTAGCAACGGCCCGCGGGTGGCCGCCTCGACCACGGTGCGCGCGTCGGTGCGGTCAGCGGAGGCGACGAAGAGCCGCCGCAGCGGCGCGTCAGCGGCCGGCTCGACGTAGGCCGGAATGCGCGCCCGGCGCAGCGCGACCAGCAACAGCTCACCGACGTCGGGATCGACGTCGGCGAGCGGCACGTAGGTATCGGCGGACAGGCCGTTGCCACGCCGGGCGGAGTGCGGGTCGTACGTCACGATGCCCGGCTCACGACGTCGGCGTACTCGCGGATGAAAGCCAGGCTGCCCTCGAAGATCAGCGGCGCATCGTGGTCCATGGTGGCGACGTGGTAGCTGTTCTCGAGCAGCACCTCGCGCACCGTTGTCGATGTGGCGCCCCGTAGCAGGAGTGCCCCGGACAGCGGCTCGACGACGTGGTCCTCGACGCTGCGGAACATCAGCACGGGTGCCGTGATCCGGTGCAGGTCGGCGCACGCGACACGCCACAGCCGTTGCAGTGACGCGAATGCGCGCACCGGGGTGCGGTCGTAGCCGAGGGTGTCCTCGTGCATCGCCTTGATGTCGCTGCCGAATCCGGGGCGGGATCGGATCAGCCAGCAGACGTAGCGGGCGAATCTGGCGTCGAACCGTTCCGTAGCGAACGACGGGTTGACCAGGATCAGCCCGGCCAGCCCGTTGCCCTCCTCTTCGGCCAGCCGGGTGACGAGGGTGCCGCCCATGGACAGCCCGGCGGCGAAGATCGTCTCGCAACGGGTTCGCAGCTGCTCGTAGGCTTGGCGGATCTCGCCGTACCAGTCCTGCCAGCGGGTCGTGTTCGCGTCCTGCCACGTGGTGCCGTGGCCCGGCAGCCGCGGCAGCCGCACCGTGCAGCCGGCCTCGGCGAGGTATTCGGCCCAGGGCCGCACGCTGCGCGGAGTGGCGGTGAAGCCGTGGCTGAGCACCACCCCGACCGGGCCTCGGTCAGCGGCGTACGGCTCCGCGCCGGGCAGGACGATCATGCTTCACCTCGATTCGGGACGCGACGCTTCATCATGCCCGCCACCGCCCGGCTTCGGCGAGCGCTAGGGACCGGTGGAC
>JBKPQY010000200.1:0-12165 GCA_046734315.1 Actinomycetota bacterium
GCGTGGTAAATGTCTGGCGCCTCGTCGAGGATCTGTAACGCTTTCGAGTAGAACCATTCGGAGGAGATCTTGCCGCCGTAGCGGGCCAGCCAAGGCTCGTTCCGCTCTCGGGCGATGGCGTTGATGCGGTCGGCATAGGGCTGCGCGGCGTGGTGCTTCCACAGCTTCACCCAAGCGTGCGGCCGCCGCCGGAACTCGGGCAACGTGGAAAGCGGCCTGCCGCCTGCTGTGGTCGGCAGCATCGTGCAGGCCGTGAAGTCTATGCCGATGCCGATCACGTCCGTGGCGGAGACCTGGGCCTGCGACAGCAGCGCCGGCACTGCGGCCTGCAGTGTACGCAGGTAGTCGTGCGGATCCTGTAACGCCCAGTCCGGGCCGAGGGAAACGTCGTCATCGGGCGGCGGCAGGTGCTCCTCGACGACGCCGTTGCCGTACTCGTACACGGCGCTCGCGAGTTCCAACCCGGTCGCGACATCGACGAGCACCGCCCGCCCCGACTCGGTGCCGAAGTCGACCCCCACGCAGTACGCCGGCACGGTCAGCCCACCCGGCCGGTGGAAGCCCGCACGACCAGTTTCGGCTGCAGGACTTGCGGCATGATGTCTCGGGCCCGGTCCGGCTTGTCCAGCGCCATCTCTACCGCCAGCTCGACCATCTCGCGCACCGGCATGCGCACCGTGGTCAGCGCGGGCACCGTGAATGCTGCCACCGGGATGTCGTCGAAGCCGGTGATCGAGAGCTGGTCGGGCACCCGCAGGCCGCGCTCGTGGGCGCCGTGCAACAGACCAGTGGCCAGCACATCGGTCGACGCGACGACCGCGGTGGGCGGCTCGGGCAGTGCGAGCAGCCGGTCGAGGGCGGCCGCGGCGCTGGCCGGCTCGTTCACCCCGTGCTGCACGTAGCTGTCGCGCAGCGGCTCGCGGAGGCGGGCGAGATGTTGCACAAACGCCTCCTCACGTTCCTTGATATCGCCGAGCCGGCGGCCGCCGACGAACGCGATCCGGCGGTGCCCGAGCTCGATCAGGTGGTCGAGGACCGCGCGGATGCCGGCCTGGTTGTCGACCGCCACAGACGGCACTCCCGCGGTTTGCGCCCCCTGCCACAGCGCGACGACCGGGACATGCGCCCCGGCCAGATCTTGCAGCAGCCGTGGCTGGTCTCGGGTGTCGCCGAGCAGCAGGATGGCGTCGCAGTGGCGCGCCTCTAGCACGCCCCACAGCGTGATGGCCTCGTCGGCCCGGGCGTGCGCGTGGCCGAGCACCACGTTGTAGCCGCGGTTGGCGGCGGCCGTCGTCACCGCCTCAATGGCGCCGGCGAAGAACGCGTCGGTGATCTCGCGCACGATCAGCCCGAGCAGCATCGTGCTCGCGCCGCGCAGCCCGCGGGCAAGCGGATTCGGTCGGTAGCCCAGGGCCACCGCGGTGGACAGGACTCGCTCGCGCGTCTCCTCCGCTATCGGAACGAGCGTCGGCGTTCGGTTCAGCACCCGCGACACGGTGCTCTGCGACAGGTTCGTAGCCCGGGCGATGTCGCGCATAGTGACCGGACGGGGCCGACCGGACGCTCCCCTACGTCCTGCCGGGGAGCTGGGCGCGCCCGGACTGTTCTGGCCTGCCAAGGCGCGCCCTCCTAGGTAAGCCCTGATTGCTGCACACCATCTACTGCATACGTTCGCAGTCAAGGCTACCGGGCTGACTCCTCAGAACGAAACGTGCAACCCCCGTCCTGCTGTCGTGAACTGGTACGTCGTCGCCGACGTGAACGTGGCCCCGGCATTGAGCACGACGGAGGGCCAGTTGGGTTGGCCGATGTGATGCGGCGTGTCGGGGAAGTGCTGGGTCTCCAACGTAAACCCGCTCGTCTGCCGGTAGCTGCGACCGCCCGTTCCGGTGAGGTCACCGACGAGGAAGTTCCCGGAGTAGACCTGGACGCCGGGCTGGTCGGTGTAGGTCCACAGCGTGACGCCGTTCGACGGTGCCTGGGCGACCGAGATCAGCCGGAAGCCGGAGCCGTTGAGCACCCAGTTGTGGTCGTAGCCGTGTGCGATCACCAACTGCTTGAACGTGCCGTTGTCGCCGGTCGGCGTGCCGTTGGTGCCGTCTGGCGCCGTCACATCCGTGATGTCCTGGCCGATCGGCTTCAGGGGGCGGAAGTCGAACGGGGTGCCGGCGACCGGAACCTGGAACGGTGCGGTGGGGATGAAGCTCGTGTTGATCGGCGAGTAGGAGTTCGCGTTGATCGCGAGCAGCTGGTCGGACACCGGCCCGGACGCCTCCCCGGCCAAGTTGAAGTAGGCGTGGTTGGTCAGGTTGATGACGGTGGCCTTGCCGCCGGAGGGCTCGGCGTTCATCGCGCTGTAGCTGATCTTCAGCGCGTTGTCGGTGGTCAGTGTGTACGTGACGGTCGTGGTCACAGCCGCGGGGAAGCCCTCGTCACCGTCCGGGCTGGTGAGCGTCAGCGCCAGTGAGACCGCATTCTTGCTCGTCTGCGGCGTCGCGCTCCAGACCATAGTGTTCCAGCCGAGGTCGCCACCGTGCAGCGTGTTCGTTCCGTTGTTGGCCGGCAGCGTGTACGTCTGCCCGTTGTTCGAGCAGTTGCTACACGTCATGGTGAACGACGCGTTGGCAATCCGGTTCGCGTACCGGCCGATGGTTGCGCCGAAGTACGTGTCCCCGGACCCGCCCGGCAGCGGCCAGCCCACGCCGGTGTGCTGCTGCAGGAAGTCGTTGACATAGTCGGACAGGCTGGGGAATCCGAGCGCGACGTTGACCGCGCGCCCACGCCGATCCGGCACCCACATCGACTGCACCGTCGCGCCAAAGTTCGTGATCTTGACGGTCATGTTGTGACCGCTGGTGAGCGAGTAGAGGTTCACCTGATGGCCGTCGAACGTGCCCCACGGCTGGCTCGAGATACTGGGGGGGCCACCTTTGCTCTTGGCCAGCGCGACCGCGCCGCTCTCCACACCGAGAGCAGCGATCGCGCTGGCGGCGAGGACTGCAGCCGCCCCCAGAACGAGCGGCTTGTGTCTGACGTTGATCGCGCGCATACGTTCCCCTTTCCCGATCGCTGAGGCCCGGCGGCGTCTGCGCTGGGCGGTTGCTTCGGTTGGTTATACCGCTACTTGTGAGCGTTCACAATGGGCAGTTCCCCCCGGGTCAAACTCTCCTGCTTCGATGTGGGTCCGGTCGTGGCAGAAAATCGTTGGCGTAGTCCGACAAGATCATTGCCCCGATTGGTACGGCACTTCTCGCGTGACCAGCACCTGGATCGGGCTGCATATACGCACCATGCGCCAGCGGATTCACGCGTCCAGACGGACAAGCCGCTCATCCAGCTGCGTCCTGGAGCGCCTGGTGGAAGCGACAACGAGTGGTCCGAGATTTGAGCTGGTCGCCGTCGGTGATGATGGGACGGGCGACCCTTTCTGCTTCATGCGATCGGCGCTCGGGATCTACTACTGGTCAGTTCTCGCCCCGAGGCAGCCGTGCTCTCACCAGGTCTGCCCAAGTTCTAAGACGCCTGGACAAGCGGAAGTCTTTCCCGCGCACTTGCGGGGGTCGCGGCGGCGGTGCTGGCGCGCTCCTGCCACCGAGCGGAGGCCGGAATTAGATCGCATGGGCCGCCTGTCCCGGGAGCTGAGTGTCTAACTGAGTGACTACCGCCGGCGCCGCCCCCGGACTTGGCAGTTCGGTGGTCATCGGGTGCGCTCTTTGCGGAAGAGGGATTTGGACCAGACGTAGCCGACGATCGTGAACAGCACGCACCAGCCGACCGCGAGCAGACCGCGGCCGCCGACCGAGGTGCCGTGCAGCAGGCCACGGACCGTCTTGATCACAGGGGTGAACGGCTGGTACTCGGCGAACCAGCGCAGCGCGCCCGGCAGCGAGTCGTTCGGCACGAAACCGCTGCCCAGGAACGGCAGCAGGGTGAAGATAATCGGCGTGTTGCTGGCCGTTTCCACCGACTTCGCGGTCAACCCGAGTGCGACGGCCATCCACGTCAGTGCGAGCGTGACCAGCAACAACAGCCCGATGACGGCCAGCCATTCGACTGGGCCGGCGGACTGCCGGAAGCCGACCAGCAACGCGACGCCGAGCACCACGGCCAGCCCGATCGCGGTCTGGATCAGCGTGCCGACCACATGTCCGATGAGTACCGACGCCTTTCCCGGCCGGTCGTGCGCGGCAGGTGGTGCAGGTCGGCCATGAGCATCAGGTTCTCCTCGCCGTTCAACAGGTCGTCGACGGCGGAGAACTGGCCGGTGACGCCGATGGCGCGGCGGATGCCGTCCGGGTCTTCGGCGAGGTCGGCGTCGGCAACGGTCGCGCTGCCGGCGTCCGGCGTGGACAGGATGTTGACGACCGTGGTCTTGCCGGCGCCGTTCGGTCCGAGCATCGCGAACACGGTGCCCGGCCTGACGTCCAGGTCGATGCCGTCAAGCACCACCTCGTCCCCGTAGGACTTGCGCAGCCCGCGGGCGGATATGGCGTTCAATGTCTTTCCCTTTGTTGGTTCAGTTGGTTTCAGGCGCGGCGGACGGTGACGTCGCCGAACCCGGTGTTGGCGTGGATCTCGACCTTGTCGGCGTGCTCGGCGGGCGCCCCGGACGCGGTCATCTCGTTGCGCACCTTGCCGAACTTGGTCGTGACATCCAGCCAGGCGGCGCTGCCCTCGCGGACTCCGATCTCGATCTCGCCCATTGCGGTCTCCAGCGTGAGCGACCCGCGTACCGCGTCGAGCACCCGCACCGCCCCGTTCGCGGTCTTCGCGTCGACGTCATCGGCCGCCTCCTCGACGGTGATGTCGCCGTTGGCGGCGCGGACCTTGACCGGCGCGTGCGCGGCGCCGACCACCGTGTCGCCGTTGGAGTTCTTCAGCTCGCCGCGGCCGGCCAGTTCGCCGACGTGAAGGCGCCCGGCGGTCGTGACGCTCGCCTTGCCGGTGACCCGGTTGCCGAGCACATTGCCGGTCCCGGAGCTCACCGACAGCGCGGCGGCTTCGTCGAACTGGACGTGGCCTAGCCCGGTCTTGTAGCTGACCTCGCCGAGCCGGCCGGTGGCGGTCAGGTCACCCATGCCGCTCTTGCCGTGCACATGTGACCCGGCAGGCAGTTCCACGGTGATGTCGATCGAGCGGTTCTTGCTGGGCCCGATGAGCGGGTTGTACCTCGGTCCGCGGACTGTCAGCGTCTTGCCGGCGAAATCGACGATGGTGCGCGTGGCGGCGTCGATGTCGGCAGCGTTGTCCGGGTTGGTCGGCCGGATCTCGACGACCGTGTCGATCCGGTCGCCGGCGACGACGGTGACGGAGCCGACGCCGGGTTCGATGTTGGCAGTAATCGGTTCCGGCGTGTCGAATTTTGGCATGGGTATCCCTCGATTCTTTAGGAAGCGAATTCGTGATCTGGTCAGCTGACCCAACCGGTGACGTGCTGCTTCGCCCGTCCGCCGGGAGATTTCTCGTTAGTGGTCGCCTGGCTCGGCATGCGCAGCGCGGCGGACGCGGCCCGGGTGAGCCAGGCGTTGACCGACCGGCCCTGTGCGGCGGCGGCGTCCTCGATGCGCGTCTTGAGCGCTTCGGGCACCCGGAAGTTGATGCGGGCGGTCGCGCCCTCTGCGTCCATTGGCGTGTCGTCTGGCTCCGCTGGCGCCATGGCTGGCGCCACAGGTGGCTTCGCTGGCTCGACGAATGGTGCCGTGACTGCGAAACTCGGTTCGCCGCCGCGCAACCGCACCTCGACGGACCCCGGCGCGAGATCACTGGTGATCTCGTCCGCCGCCCTTGACAGTGCTTCGAGCAGGACCAACTGGAATGCCGACGCCAGCGGTGCAGTCAACCGCTCCGCCAACGCCACAGCATCCGGCCCACCCGCCTCGGCGGCCACCGCCAGTTCCCGTTGAACCCTGTCCACAAACACCGTCAAGTCCATGACGCCATAATGGCACCTCGATGGCGCCACTGCAACCCATTCCGGCGTCACCGTGTTTCGGATCTGCCTCCCGAGCCGAAGTCGGCCCAGGGACAGTGGTGTCGGCGTCCTAGCGTCCAGCGGTGCAGGCGCGGGATCCTGCTCTACCAGCGCGTTGGTGATGCTCGGGGGTGTGCGTTGGGCGAGGATTGGGCTTGGCGGGAGCGCGGCCGTGTTGTCGGTCGTGACGTCGAGCTGGCGGTGCTGGCCGACTTTCTCGCCGCGGGGCAGGCCACGCCTCAAGGACTTGTGCTGGACGGCGCCGCAGGGATCGGGAAGACCACCCTGTTCGACGCAACGGTGATGCAGGCGCGGCAGCAGGGCTTCGCCGTCTTCTCCTGCCGTCCGGCGGCCGCCGAGGCGGCCTTCTCGTTCGCTGCGCTCGCCGATCTTTTGAGCCCGGTACTCGCGGATGGGCTCAGGCGATTGCCAGCGCCACAGCGGCGGGCGCTAGCGGCGGCGTTGCTCCTGGAGGAGTCCGGAGGCTGCGCGCCGGACGAACGGGCGATCGCTTTTGCGGTGCTGCAGCTTCTCGGTGAGCGCAGCGGCGCGCCGCTGCTGATTGCGGTTGATGACGTGCAGTGGCTCGATCCGGTGTCGGCCGCTGTGCTGGCGTTCGCGCTGCGGCGGCTTGCGGCGACGCCGGCCGCGATTCTCATCGCTCGCCGTGGCAGCAGTAGAGAAGCGGCTCCGCTCGGCCTCGATCGTGCGTTGTCGAGTGAGCGGCTGCGGCGGTTGCGGCTCGGTCCGCTGAGCGCCGGTGCAACGCATCGTTTGTTGCGGCAGCACCTCGGAGTCTCGTTTCCTCGTCCGACGTTGGTCCGGCTTCACGAGACGTCAGGCGGAAATCCCTTCTATGCGCTGGAGTTCGCGCGCGCGCTCCAGCACTCGCGTGAATGCGCGGGCCCGAGTGAGCGGCTGACCGTTCCGACATCGCTCACCGATCTTGTCTCGGCGCGGCTGGCGGCGCTGTCGGACGAGGTTCGCGAGGTGCTCGAGCCGGTTGCGCTCCTGAGCAACCCCACGGTCTCGATCGTCGAGGCGGTGGCACCCGACACCACGAGTACGCGTGGGCGGCTCGGCACCGCAGAGGCTGCGGCGATCGTCGAGCTCGACGAGGAGCGTATCCGCTTCAGCCATCCCCTCCTTGCCGCGTGCGTCGAGGCGCAGCTCGATCCCCGCCGGCGGCGACGGCTGCATCGGCGGCTCGCGGAGCTGGTCGGCGATCCCGAGCAGCGCGCCCGGCATCTTGCTCTGGGCGCGAGCGGGCCGTCGACCGAGGTCGCCGACGAACTGGAAGCCGCGTCGGCGATCGCAGCCTCGCGTGGTGCGTCGGTGGCGGCGGCCGAGCTGGCTGAGAGTTCGGTCTCGCTCACGCCGGACGATGCTGGCGGAGAGATTCTGCGCCGCCGGCAGCTTCTTGCGGCCGACCATCGCTACGCGAGTGGGGACGCGGAGCGGTCGCGGGCGATCCTCGAGCCGCTCCTCGATCTGCTGCCGCCTGGTGTCGAGCGCGCGGAAGTGTTGCGGCGGCTCGGCGAACGCTCGGTTGACGATTTCGAAAGGTCCGAGCGACTACTGGGACAGGCATTCGTCGAGGCCGAGTCCGATCACCGGCTGCGTGCGGAGATCGTCATGCCCAGAGTGGCGACGGCGTTTCTTCGCCATGGGCCGGCGGCAGCAGTGCAGCTGGCGCGGGAATCGGCGCAGGTCGTGGAGGAGAGCGGCGACATTGTTCTGCTCGCCATGTTTCTGGCGCAGCTGAGCTTCTCCGAGCTGTGCGCGGACGGTGTGACGGCTGGGGTGCTCGAGCGGGCGCTCGAGCTCGAGCAGCAGCTAGGACCGCTTCCGACACAGATCACGCCGACGTTCGTCGAGGGGCTGCGCCTGATGTACGCAGACGAGCACGGGCCCGCCCGCGAGGCATTGCAGCGGGCGCACGCCGCCGCCGTGGCGCAAGGCGACGAGTCCGCGCAGGACAATGCGCTGCTCTTCTTGACCGAACTCGCGTGCCGCGCCGGCGACTGGGGCCGCGCCGACGAGTATGCGGAGGCAACGCTCCAGGCGGGGGAGCGGTGGGGCCTCGAGTTTCAGGGCGGCGCGGCGCTGTGGATCAGGGGGTTGGTCGATGCCTATCTCGGTCGCCTCGAGCAGGCTCGGGCGCGCGCGACCGAGGGGGTGTCGCGCTCGCGGGAGGAGGGCGAGCAGGCGTTTCTCGAGCGCAACCTCGCCCTGCTCGGTCTGATCGACCTGTCCACCGGCGACTACACCGCGGCGGCGGAGAGGCTGGCTCCGGTCGTCCGACGGCGGCAGGCGCGTGGCGCGGGCGAGCCGAGCCTCTACCCCGCCAGGGAGCTTGCGATCGAGGCGCTGGTCGCCGTCGGCGACCTCGACGAGGCCCGCGTCCAACTCGATTGGCTGGAGGAAGCCGGGCGCCGGCTCGCGACTCCTTGGCCGCTCGCGATGGGCGCGCGCTGCCGGGGCCTGCTCGAGGCGGCCGAGGGCGACTTCGAAGCTGCGCTCGCAAGCTGCGAGCAGGCAATCGAGATACACGAGCGGTTGCCCATGCCGTTCGAGCGCGCTCGCACCCTACTCATCTACGGCACAATTCTTCGCCGCATCAAGCGGCGAAAGGCGGCACGCGAGAAGATCGAGGCTGCGCTCTCGATATTCGAGGCGCTGCCCGCGCCGGGCTGGGCAGACAACGCGCGCGCCGAGCTAGCGCGCCTCGGCGGACGCGTGCCGTCGGGCAATGGATTGACACCGAGCGAGCGGCGGATCGCCGAGCTTGTCGCGGCAGGCAAGAGCAACAAGGAGGCCGCGGCCGCACTATTCGTGAGCGTCCATACGGTGGAGGACGCGCTGAAACGGATCTACCGCAAGCTCGAAGTGCGCTCGCGGACCGAGCTCTCGCGCCGGCTGAGTGCCGACTCCTAGAGCAAAGACCCCGGATTTCCAGGGTTTCGAGCGGTCGCCCGTGGCCCCAGCCTGAAGCCATGCCCGAATACCTGGTCGAGCTCTACACCGTCACCGAGCCGGACTCGGCTGCCCTCGCCCGTCTAGGCGCCCGAAACAGCGTTCGCTACCTGCGCTCGATCCTGATCCCGGGCGACGAGACCTGTCTGCACCTGGTCGAGGCCGCCACGGCAGAGCAGGTCGCGGCGGCATTCGAACAGGCAGGTCTAGTGGCGGATCGGATCGTCGAGGCCGTTGGCCTGCAGGCATCCATCGTCGTCGATAACCCAGGGAGGACGTCATGACCATTATCAAGGCAATCCTCGGATTGCTCGTCGCCGCCTGCACAGCCGGAGCGTTCGCCGACGCGAGCTCGGCCGAGAGCACCGGCCCCTCGCACCGGAGCGGAGAGCTCCACGTGACGAAGAACTGCAAGGACTACACAGGCGCCAGCGGTTCGTTCTGCACGATCACGTCGTCGAACGTCAACGCGATCAAGGTCGGATCGAGGGTCGTCTACACCTCGGCGGCCGATTGGACCGCCGGAAGCCTGGACAGCGACCTGGTCATCTACGGGCCGGGCGCCAACCGCGCGCGTGGGCATGTCGTGCTCGATCTTTCGACCCTGTCCGGCGTGGTCACGCTCTCGGGCGGGAGCGGGGCATTTACCCACTTCCATGCCGGACCGATCACGGTCGCGTGCCCGTACTTCCCGGACTGTTCGTGGGTTGGGCCGTACGGCTTCAGTCCGCACGACTGACGGACAGGCGGAGCGTCCCGGGATCCCCGCGGACGGTCTCGTCTGCTCGGGACCTTCGGCCCTCATGTCATGGCGGGCAACTGTGCTGTGCTGATAAATATCGGGCACAGGAGGTGGCCGCCATGACCATGCCGATCGTCGTCGGGGTGGACGGCTCGCAGCCAGGCGAGCGGGCGTTGGTGTGGGCGGCTGACGAGGCGGCGCTGCACGGTGCTCAGTTGCTGATCGTGCACTGCGGCGACGTCCTTACCAGGGAGGCGCGGGCCCGGGGCGACGTACGCGACTACAGCCACGCGGTGCTGCGCGAGGCTGTCGCCACCGCAATCGACGCCAGCGATGCGTGCAACGTCAGCACGATGCTCCGCGACGACCAGCCCGCCGGAGTGCTCCTCGAACTGAGCAAGCACGCCCGCATGCTTGTGGTAGGCACCCACGGCGTCGGCCGCATCGCCGGCGCCCTGCTCGGATCCGTGGCGCATCGCGTCGCCGCGCACGCGGGGTGCCCGGTTGTGGTGGTGCCGGAGGAGTGGCGCGCGCCAGCGGCCGGCGAGGCGCGGCCGGTGGTGGTGGGCGTGTCCGGTTCGCCGTCCGCGCAGGACGCGTTGGAGTTCGCGTTCACCGAGGCCGAGCATGGCAGTGTGCCGTTGGTAGCGGTCCGATCCTGCGCCGAGAGCGACCGGGCGGACGGCGAAGAGGGCGCAATCCGCCGGCGGCACCAAGCGCTGCTCACCGAGCTTGTCGAGGCAGGCTGGGCGAAGCATCCAGGCGTCGAGGTTGTCACCGAACTGTCCAGCGCTGCGGTCTATGACGCGCTGCGCGATGCCGCCGCCCGCGCCTCGCTATTCGTGCTCGGATGCCGGCATGCCGAGGAGAACCGCTTCGCCCGGCTGGGTCCGGTGTCGTCGCGGCTGCTGCACAGCTCACCCTGCCCGGTCGCGATCGTCGGCCGACCAGTCGCACTCGCGGCGACGAGTGTTGCCAACGATCTTGCGCTGGCAGGGCAGTCGTGAGCCGCATCGTCGTCGGCGTCGATGGCTCCGAGCCCTCGAAGGCGGCCCTTCACTGGGCAGCGCGGTTCCTGGCCGTCACCGGTGGCTGGATCGACGCGGTCATCGCGTGGCACCCGCCGCTGAGCTACGGCATGTCCTTCTTACCCGGTGACTGGAACCCGGAGCAGGAGGCCGAGAAGGTGCTCAGCCGCGCTGTAGATGAGGTGTTCGGCGCGGACCGGCCTGCGGGAACGCGGCTGATCGTGCGCGAGGGCAATCCCGCCAAGGTGCTGCTCGACGAGAGCACGGACGCCGACCTGCTCGTGGTGGGCAGCCGGGGGCACGGCGGGTTCGCCGGGTTGTTACTGGGCTCGGTGAGCGCCCACTGCGCCGAGCACGCGAGGCTCCCCGTCCTGGTCGTCCACAGCTATAAGGAGATTCCGTGAGTACTCGTGTTGGCATCAACGGCATGGGGCGCATCGGCCGGGAGTACCTGCGCTATGCGTCCACCTCAACCGATCTCGAAGTGGTAGCCGTCAACGACATCGCCGACCTGGCGACAATTGCGCGGCTGCTGCGACACGACAGCACGTTCGGGCCTTTCGGCAAGGACGTCGACGTGAGCGGCGAGGCGATCGTGGTGGACGGCCGCAAGATCGCGGTCAGCGCAGTCCGCGAGCCGTCCGGGATCGACTGGGCCGCGTACGGCGTCGAGGTCGTGATCGAGTCCACGGGCAAGTTCCGCACCCGCGACGCGGCAGGGGCGCACCTGACATCCGGCGCGCAACGGGTGATCATCTCCGCGCCGGGCAAAGGCGTGGACGCGACGATCGTGATGGGCGTCAACGACGACAGCTACGATCCCGCGAGCCATCGCGTGATCTCGAACGCCTCGTGCACGACGAACTGCGTGGCGCCGATGGTGAAGGTGCTGCACGACGCGTTCGGCCTCGAGCGAGGCTTCATGACGACCGTGCACGCGTACACGAACGACCAGAACGTGCTAGACGCACCGCACAAGGATCCGCGTCGCGCCCGGTCGGCGGCGGTGAACATCATCCCCACCACGACCGGCGCCGCCCGAGCCGTCGGGGAGGTGCTGCCCGATCTGAAGGGCCGGCTGGACGGGGTGGCGCTGCGCGTTCCGGTCGTCGACGGATCGCTGGTCGACCTCGCCGCGCTGCTCGAGGTCGAGGTCACGGTCGACGACGTGAACACGGCGTTCCAGGCCGCTGCTCAAGACGGCCCACTCGCCGGCTTGCTGCGCTACACCACCGAGCCTGTCGTGTCGACCGACGTGATCGGCGACGCCGCGTCCTGCGTGTTCGACTCGGGCCTGACGCAGGCGGCCGGCCGCTTCGTCAAGGTTTTCGGCTGGTACGACAACGAATGGGGCTACACCTGCCGGCTTGCCGACCTCACCCGTCTGATCGCCGGGTGACCACTACTGCGATGGAGCTTCACGAAGTCGATGCGCTGCGGTCGGACGG
>JBKPQY010000201.1:0-15582 GCA_046734315.1 Actinomycetota bacterium
CAGGTAGGCCGGCAAGAACGCGGTCGCCGATCCCGGTGCGGGCCGCGCACACTATCGCGATCCGTTCGGCCTGTAGGCGGCGGGCGACGAACCCAAGCACCTGCTCCGAGGCGTGGTCGAGCCACTGCGCGTCGTCCACTATGCAGATCAGTGGCTGCCGTTCGGCGGCCTCAGCGAGCAGCGTCAGTGTCGCCAAGCCCACCAGGAATCGGTCCGGTGCGCTGCCATCGCGCAACCCGAACACGGTCTCCAGCGCGGCCCGTTGGGGCTCGGGCAGCCGGCCCAGACCGTCTAGCACCGGCAAGCAGAGTTGGTGCAAGCCGTTGAAGGCAAGCTCCATCTCGGATTCGACGCCGACCGCGGAGATGACCCGGCAGCCGCCGACCTGGCCAGTCAGGTATTCCAGTAGGGCGCTCTTGCCGACACCAGCCTCGCCGCGCAACACCAACACGCGGCTTTAGCCGACCACATCAGCAACAAGCCGGTCCAGATCCGCGCACTCACGACGGCGCCCTAGCAGAGTCCCCACGTTTAAGCCTCACCGTTAGGCCGAGTGTCTCGGACAGGCACTCCGTCGCGAGCATTCCGCACGACGTCCGGCCTGCCTAGCGGCGATCAGCCTCCGTTTCGTGGGCGCGGCGGTCAGCCGTCGAGGAACGGATCCCCGGCCTGACGCAGGAAGCTCTGCTCCTCGCTTTCCCAATTCTTGATCGGATCGTCAGCCGGCGGACCGGACGGTCGTCTCGGCCTCGGACGAGCTCTGCCGGTCTTTCTGACCTGCTCGCGAGCCGGCCGCGGCTCCTCGGACTTGCGTTCACGACGGCTGAACCAAAACCTCATCGTCGTCACCCTTCGTCTGAGAAGAATGCAACCACATCGGCGGCGAATTTCTCGTGGTGTTGGAACAAGAATCCGTGCGCGGCGTCCGGATAGATGGTCAGGCGCCCGTCCGGCAGCAGGCCGGCCAGCAGGTGTGAGTATCGCGGTTTGATCACCGGGTCGCTGTCGCCACTCGCCACGAACAGTGGCATAGCGATGCAACCTCGCCGCCCAGATGACAGATATGCTCGCGGCAAGGGCTTCCTGGCGTCCGGGCAACCGCCCAAGCTCAGCTCACCAGCCGCATCGAGCGGTCTCCTCCGGTCGCGTGCGGGATGGGAGTCTCGCCGCGACCTCAACTTCGGCGGACTGTCGATCGGGCCCAGCCCTGGGCTTGTCGTCGCGTGGGAGGTGCTTGATCCGCCGCCAGGGAGGCGTTTCGCGGGCAACTCGGCGTGGACCACGCGACCTGGCTGCGCGGTCGAGGCTGAGGTTCCTCCATCATGTTGGTGATCCGGTACGACGGGACGACCATGACGCTGCGCCCTGGCAACCCCGTTGCAGTAGGTCGCAACGTTCTGGCCGACGCCGGCTACCTCGTCCGACGCGAGTGCCCGGACGCGCGGCGGACAGCCGGTGTGACTAACTGCGTGACAATCACGCGAGACAATCACAGACTGAAAGAGACTCTCTCGACAGGAATCTCCTTATAAGTGAGGGCATTCATGCCATGACTAGGGAGCCTTCGAATGCTTCGGGACGAAGAAGTCGTGGGTTCAAATCCCGCCACCCCGACCAACTGCGATACCTCGGGACATTGTTGACAGGCGCAACGCTCTTAGGTTGTGCTGGTGACCTGCCAGTACGAACTTGGTGATACCAGTGTCAACTACATCGTCGTGGTAGCAAACCGGCGCTGACCCTGTACGAGCCGACGCCTGGCGTAACGGCGTCAGGGGCCACGTCAAGGCGATCTACGCCGAGCTCCAGGTCGCCCGCGGGTCCAACTGAGCGCGAAGCGAAGGACATTTCAACTAACCGGGTACGAACCTGCAGCCGTGCTGTTGTGGCACGTCGCACGTCTCACAAGAGCGCACATGTGATGCTTGAATTTATTTCGTAGGCTGCCCCGGAAAAGGGGGGCGGGTTGTCAGTCGGGGGCGGCCTCGAGATCGGTCTGCTGGGCGAGTTTGCGGCGTCGTACAACGGCGCACGCCTCGACCTCGGCGGGCCGCGCCAACGTGGCGTCCTGGCGATGCTTGTCCTGCACCGCGGCCAGACTGTCAGCGCCGACCAGATCATCGAGTGCCTGTGGGAGGACGAGCGGCCCGCGAATGCGTTCGCGAGCCTGCAGTCCTACGTCTCCCACCTGCGCCGTCGCCTGGAGCCGGACGTCGTGGCCCGGTCGCGGTCGGGCGTGATCGTGCGGCAAGCGCGTGGCTATGCGGTGCGGTTGTCCCCGGACGCCGTCGACGCGTGGCGCTTTGAGCAGCTGCTCGTGCCCACCGACAACGGCGGCGACCCGGTGCGCCGGCTGACGGAGGCCCTGCAGCTGTGGCGCGGTGCTGCGTTGGCTGACTACGCCGATCAGGCATGGGCGCAGCCGGAGATCACCCGGCTCGAGGAATTGCGGTCGGTGGCCCGTGAGCGCCTCGCGGCGGCTCGGGTGGATCGCGGCGAGGCCGCTGTCATGGTCGGTGAGCTCGAGACAATGGTGGCCGAGGCACCGCTGCGCGAGGAACGCTGGCGACTGCTGGCGCTCGCGCTCTACCGGGCCCACCGGCAGGCCGATGCGCTCGGCGCGTTGCGCCGCGCCCGGCAGACGTTCGCGGACGAGCTCGGTGTCGACCCCGGCCCGGCGTTGCGGGCCCTCGAGGCCGACGTTCTCGCACAATCGCCGGCCCTGGATGCCCGTCCCGCGGCGTCCGCCGTCGCCCCCGAGACCGCTCAGGACGACGACGCGGTATCCGATCTCGTCGAGCGGGACCGCGAGGTGTCGCAGCTGCGCCAGGCCCTCGCCCAGCTGGGCTTCGGCCGCTCGACACGCCTGCTCGTGGAGGGCCCGGCCGGCATCGGCAAGACGCGGCTGCTGGAGGAACTCGACCGCCAGGCCAAGGAGCGCGGCATTCGCGTCCTGGCGGCACGGGGCAGTCCGCTCGAGCAGTCGTTCGGGTACGGCGTCGTGCGTCAGCTGCTGGAGCCGGCGATCACCGATGGGCTGCTCTGCGGGGCAGCCGCGCCGGCGCGGGCGGTGTTCGACCTGGCGTCCGAACACGGCGAGGGTTCGCTTGCCGTGTTGCATGCGCTGTACGCGGTGACGGCACAGCTCGCTGCCGAAACGCCGCTGTTGCTCAGCGTCGACAACCTGCAGTGGGTGGACGGCCCGTCGCTGCGCTACTTCGCTTACCTCGCGCGGCGCATGGCCGGGATGTCCGCAATGGTTGCCGCCACGATGCGTAGCGGCGAAGCGGACGACATCGCCGACCTGGTCGCGGAGTTCGCCGTCGACACCGACACCGTGCTGTTGCGTCCTCAGCCGCTCTCCGAGGACGCGACAGGCACACTCGTTGCGCGCGCGTTCTGTCGTGCCGCGGCGCCGCTCTTCGTGGCGGCCTGCCACCGCACGACGAGCGGCAACCCGCTGCTGCTTCGTCAACTGCTGCAGGCGCTCGTCGCGGCGGACCTGAGGCCGGACGCCTCGCACACGCAAGCGGTGCTCGCGGTCGGCTCGCGCGCGGTCTCGAGTCAAGTGCTGCTGCGACTGCGACGGATGCCGGAGGAGTGCCGCCGGGTTGCCCGCAGCGTCGCCGTGCTCGGCGATGCTGCGCAGTTGCCGCACGTGGCCGCACTGGTCGGCCTGACCGAGCCGGAGACCGCGGCCGCGATTGCGACGCTCACTCGGGCAGAGGTGCTGCGCGACGAGGACCCGCTCGGCTTCGTGCACCCGATCGTGGCCGAGGCGGTCGATCGCGACATGCCTTCCGCCGAACGCGGGCTGGAGCACGAGCGCGCGGCGGTGCTCCTGAACGGGCGCGCCAGCGCGGAACAGGTGGCCGCGCACCTGCTGCTTGCGCCGCCCCGGGGCCGCCAGGCCACTGTCGACGTCTTGCGTTCGGCGGCGGGGAAGGCGGCCGACCGGGGCGCAACGGACAGCGCGGTGACCTATCTGCGACGCGCACTGGACGAGCCGCCCGAGAACACGGTGCGTCCCATCGTCCTGCTCGAGCTCGGCATGCAGGAGGCGCTGATTGACGGCCGAGCAGGCATCCAGCACCTGATGACGGCGTACGAGAGCGTCACCGACCCCGAGGTCCGGGTGCGCATCGCGACGGCGATCGCGCACACCCAGGTGTTCGCCAGCGAGCGGGGCGCGGCAGTGGTCTTCGCGCGCGACGCGGCACGGCGGCTGCCACCCGGCCTCGACGACGCCCGGGACGGGTTGGTCGCGCTGCTGCGGATCGGCGGCATCGTGCAGTCCGTCGATCCCGCGCTGTGGCGCGACCCGGACGTCGGCGAACCGACCGGCACCGGCGTCGGCGCGCAGATGCTGCGGGCCACGCTGGCCTGGGAGGCGATGCTCGAGGGCCGCGACCGCGACCGTGCGGTGCGGCTGGCCCGCGAGGCGCTGCAGGACGAGAGGCTGTGGCAGGCGGACACCGGGTTGTGGTGCATCGCCGCCGCGGCGCGCATGTACGCCGACGACGATCTCGGCGACTTCTGGCTGCGTTCGCGGACTGCGGCGCACGCGCGCGGCTCGCTGTTCGCCGTGCTGTCCGTCAACCAGTGGGAGGGCCTGTGGCGCTGGCGCAAAGGTGAACTTGCCGAGGCGGCGGCGCTGATCAGCGAGGCGCAGGAGCAGGACCGGATGTGGGGCGGCTCCGGCGTCGGGCTGGCGTATACCTACGGTGCACTGGTCGCCGTCGAACTCGACCGCGGCGCTGTGGCCAACGCCCGCCACCTGGTTGACTCCGCGCCGGCCGATGCACTGCATGGCGACGGCGGCCGGCTGCTCCGACTGGCGGCGGTCAGGGTGCTGCTCGCCGAGGGCCGGTATGCGGACGCCCTCACCGCCGTGCAGGAGGTCGCCGACCCGGTCGGCATCGCCAACCCCGCGTGGAATCCATGGCGTCGGCTGCGGGCGGCGGCGCTGCGCGGCCTCGGCCGCACCGCCGAGGCGCTGCCCCTGCTCGAGGAGGAGGTCACGCTGCTGCGTGACTGGGGCGCCCCGAGCCCGCTCGGGACCAGCATGACCGAACTCGGCATGGCCACCGGGCGCCACGACACCCTGGCGGAGGCGGTCGCCATCCTTGCGGGCAGTGACGCCGCGCTGTCGCTCAGCCGCGCACGGCTGGCACTCGGCGAGCACTCCGACACGCCCCTCGACGAAGCCGTCGCGCTGCTCCACGACGCCCTCGAGGGCGCCGTGGCCTGCGGGGCGCAGGGAGTCGCAGAGCAGGCGAGCGGGGCACTGCACCGGCTCGGTCAGCAGGCACCGGACGTCCCCGCCGGGGAACCGGGGCCGACCGCGACACAGCAGCGCGTCACTGCCCTCGCCGAGTGCGGGATGGGTGTCGCAGAGATCGCCCAGGCGCTCTTCCTGACCCCGCAGACGGTCCACGCGGCACTGGACGAACTGGCTGCGGAGAGCGCCGGATGATCCGCCTCAAGCGGATCGCAAGTTCGCTCACGCATGCTTGCGATGGATCACGACGATTGAGGAGAACGGTCGGTTGAGACCCACGATGGCAGCGCCCGCGACGACCGAGAGCGTGCCCCCGCCTGCAGCGGCGGCGTCACTCCGTGGGCTGTGCGGCGGCGCGGTTCATCTCCCGGGCGACCCTGGCTACGACATGGCCCGCTCGCCGTGGAATCTGCAGATCCAGCACCACCCCGCAGCGGTCGCCTATCCGGCCACACCGGCGGAAGTGGCCGAGGTGCTGCGCGCCGCCCGCCGGGCCGGCTTGCGGGTGGTGCCGCAGGGCACCGGGCACGGCGCAGCGCCGCTCGCCGGTCACCTCGGCGACGCGGTGCTGTTGCGCACCGCGGGCCTTCGCGAGCTGGAGGTTGACGTCAAGCGCCGCTCCGTGCGCGTCGGTGCGGGCGTGCTCTGGGGCGATCTCGCGGACGCTGCCGGCCGGCACGGCCTGGTGGGGTTGCACCCGTCATCGCCGGACGTCGGCGTTGTCGGGTATTCGATCGGCGGCGGCATCGGGTGGTATGCCCGCCGGTTCGGCTTGCAGTGCCAGGCGATCACCGCCGTCGAGGTGGTGCTGGCCGACGGAAGCATCGTCCGCGCTACCGCGGATACCGAGCCCGAGCTGTTCTGGGCGCTGCGTGGCGGCGGCATGCCGCTCGGCGTCGTCACAGCGCTCGATTTCGAGCTGTTCCCGCTCGAGACGGTGGTCGCCGGCTTCCTCGCGTGGGACTGGACGCTCGTCGAGCGGGTTCTGCCGGCCTGGGCCGCGTGGGCGGTCGACGCGCCGGAGGCCGCGACCACGTCCTTCCGCCTCGTCGAGGCGCCGCACCTGGAGCACATCCCGGCCGAGCTGCGTGGCCGCCGGTTGCTCGTCATAGACGGCGCGGTGCTCGGCAGCGACGCCGAGGCCGCCGAGGTGATCGCGCCGCTGCGTGCGCTGCGCCCGGAGTTCGACACGGTGACCAGGGTCCCGGCGCCGTCGCTCGTCCGGCTGCACCTGGATCCTGAGGGGCCGACTCCCGCGTATGCGAGCAGCCGGCTGCTGCGCGGACTGCCGGACTCGGCGATCGCCGCGGTGATCGGGGCGGTCGGCCCCGGCTCGGGCAGCCGGCTGGACGTCGCGGAGTTCCGGCAGCTCGGCGGGGCGTTGCGCCGCCCGGATCCCGGATCGGCGCTGGCTTCGCTCGACGGCGAGTTCCTCGTGCTGGGCCTAGCACTTGGTGACGACCCCGCCGAATGGGGGCGGCTGCGCGACGCTGCCGCCCTGCTGCTTTCGGCACTCGAGCCGTGGACGACCGCGCGGCAGTACCTGCCGATGCTCGACGATGCGACCGACACGCGTAAAGCGTTCCCCCCGGGTGTGCACGCCCGGCTCGCCACCCTGCGTGCCGTGCTCGACCCGGAGAGGCTCTTCGTCGGCCAGCATCTGATGCCCGAAGAGCCCTCGCCGTAGCACGTAAGCCCTGCTGGGCTTCAAGAGGTCCTCAAGCGCAGCCTCAAGACGACCACAACTTCGGCGCAAGCCGCGACCCGCAATCTGCTTTCACATCACCCATGATCTGGAGGCAGCAATGATTCACGCACTTGCGAGCGACGTCGACGTCCGGCCGGTACCGCTCGACGACTTGCGGGCCCGCGTCAGCGGGGTCGTCGCTGAACGCCACGAGCCGGCGTATCAGGAGCTGGTCACGCCCTGGAACCTCGCGGTCGAGATGCGCCCGGCGGCGGTCGTGATCGTCCGCAGCGCCGCGGACGTCGTCGAGACCGTTGCTTTCGCCCGCCGGCACGGCATGACCGTCGGCGTCCAGGCCACCGGGCACGGCGCGATCGCGTCGATCGCCGGTCACCTGCTGATCGTCACCCGCGACCTCGACGAGGTCACCGTGCACGCCGGGGAGCGTTGGGCACGCGTGGGCGCCGGCGTGAAGTGGCTGCGGCTCATCGAGGCGGCCACGCCGCACGGACTCGCGCCGCTGAACGGCTCGTCCAGCGACGTCGGCATCGTCGGCTACACGACTGGTGGTGGGGTGGGCCCGATGGCGCGGACGTTCGGCTTGGCCGCCGACCGGGTCCGGGCCTTCGAGGTCGTGACCGGCGACGGCGAGCTGCGCAGGACGACGCCGGAGCTGCACCCGGACCTGTTCTTCGCGTTGCGCGGTGGCAAGGGTGCCGGCGGGATCGTCACCGCCGTCGAGTTCGACCTGCTTCAGGTGCCCACGTTCTACGGCGGCGCGGTCTACTTCGACGGCGCGGACATCCCGGCGGTGATCGAGCGGTGGCGGGCGTGGTCGTCCACGCTGCCGGAGCAGGCCACCACGTCATTCGTGATCCTGCAGCTGCCGGACGCTCCGGGGTTCCCGCCGCCGCTCGCAGGGCGGATGTCGATCGGCGTCCGCTTCTTGTGGGTCGGTGACGAGGCCGAAGGAGCGCGGCTGCTCGACGAGATGCGGGCCGTGGCGCCGGTACTCATCGATGACGCTGCGGTGAAGCCGTACGCGGCGGTCGACTCGGTGCACTCCGATCCAGTGGATCCCATGCCGGTCGTGGACAAGGGGATGCTGCTGACCCGGCTGCCCGACGAGGCGGTCCGACGCCTGCTGGATCTCGCCGGGCCGGGCTCCCCATCGCCGCAGGTGATGGTCGAGGTGCGTCAACTCGGTGGCGCGTACGCCCGCGAAGGGCAGCACCCCAGCGCCTTCGCCCACCGGGCAGCCGGATACAGCGTGCTCGTCGTCGGCATGGCTCCGGACCCGCGGGTCGTGCCGCACGTGCACGAGCTGTTTGCGGCACTGTCAGACTGGGACACCGGTGGCATCTGGCCGAATTTCGGACCGCCGCACGACGAAACGACGGCCCGGCGTGCGTACGACGCGGCAACACTCGCGCGGCTTGCCGAGGTGGCCGAGCGCTACGACCCGGACCGTGTCCTCGCCGCGGGCGCCTTCGCCCGCTGCGCAGTGGACGAGCGCGCCGCCTGACCCGTCTTCGGCTGCTTGTCCGTGCGCCGCCGTGTCAGTCCGCGGCGGCGCACGGAAGGCGTCACGGCCGCGCGTGACTGCGAAGCGGTATCGCCGTGCTGCGTCCGGGCAGCGCGAGCATGTGCCGCCAAATTAGGCCGGCCGCCCACCGAACTGCCAGTTGTGGACCTCGATATCGGCATACCTGTCCGAGGTCAGCACAGCGCGTGCGGTGTCCGGACCTGCCGCTCGGACCAGCACCGCCGTGCCCAGCCAAGTGGTTCCGTCGTCGGATAACAGCGGCCCGTATGCGATCAGTCCGTCGCGGTCAGGCGGCGTGGTGATGTCGGCAGCGGCTCCGGCGCTGAGGCCGAGTACCAGATACCGCCTCCCATCGGTGCGGCCACCGGGAAACTCCCACATGGTCCGGCCGAGGGTGTTGCGCCACCGGCGCAGCAGCACGTCGCGGTATACGCCGGCCTGGTAGTTAGGCTCGTCGAAGGCGAACGCGCGGGCGGCGGCAGCGTCGGGGAGGTCGACGATGTGCACACTGCCGGTGGGTGTGTCGCCGTCGTCGGCGAGGGTCGGGCCTCGGGCGATCATCGCTGCCGCGTACCGGTCCATGTAGGACCAGTGCTGTTCGAGCAGTTCGTTGCGCAGCACCGTGGAGCCGGGCCGATCGCGGTGATAGCAGAAGAAGTCCATGTCCCGCAGTGTCCACTGTGATGGGCGCAGTTGAGCTCGTGCCGGCTGCGTCGGCGGTTAGTCGAGGATGGAAGCCGAGATGGGTCTGCCTGCTCAACCCTGACACCACCCTCGCCGCTCATGGCGTCGGGGCGCGTCCACCCGCGGGTGGAGTCCAGGATCGAACCGCGCGGTGATGCGCCCGAGGCCGGTCATGCGCAGTATTTCGTCTGACACCCAGCATTGGGCGCGGACACAGGTCCGAGGAGGCCATCATGTACGACGTCGCAGCTACCGTGACCACTCCGGTCGAGGCCACCGTGGACCGCTCCGAAACGCCGCTGCGGCCCAAAGACCACGTGAAGGCCGGCGACTTGCGCCCCGGCGACATCATGCAGCAGCACGACTGGTCGCTACACGTCCGCAAGGTCGACGTCAGCCGGGAGGTCGTCGAAGTCACGGTCACCGAGTTCGAGTTCCAACTGCATTACGCCGCCGACGAGCAGGTCCGGCTCGCAGCGTGAGGTCCCCGCTGACAACCGATTCAGCGCTTTGCTCCAAAGGAGGCTGCGACCATGCGTATCGGCCTGACGAGTGTTTACGTTGACGATCAGGACGAAGCCGAGCGGTTCTATACCGAGGTGCTCGGTCTTCGAGTCAGGGACAACGCGCCCTACAGCGCCACCGAGCGCTGGTTGACTGTTGTGTCTCCGGAAGCTCCCGGCGGAGTGGAGCTGGCACTGCACCTCGCTGATGAGTCGGCGCGAGTGTTTCGGCGGGCCAACCGCGAGATCGGCCGGCCTGTTATTTCCCTGAGCACCGATGGCTGCGAGCGCGAAGCCGAGCGGCTGAAGACCATGGGCGTGGTGTTCGTCAAGGAACCCGCGAGAACGGACTACGGCGGAATTGCTGCGGTCTTTGACGACACCTTCGGCAATCTGATCAACCTGCACCAGGAGTGACGGCCGGTCGTAACCACGAGTACCTGTTCGACGCGCGCAATGCTGCGAGCGCAACCGGCGGTCTGGACACGCCCGCCGGTGACGCCGCGTTCGACGCGAGCCTGGTCGATCGGTTCAACGCCAACTACGCCAACAAGCAGCTCTGGACCGGTGCGCCGTCCGACCCGACGCCGGCCACGCTGTTCTCGGGCCGCTTCACCTACACCCGGCCGGGTACGGCCTACATCGCGCTGCGGCAGATCCTCGGCAAGTCGAACTTCACCCGGGCGCTGCAGCAGATCCAGCGCGACTACCGCTTCTCGAGCATCACGGAGAACCAACCCGAGACCGAGTTCCACGCGTTCATGCCCAACCACAGCGCCGCGTGCAGCGCCCGGCTCGACGAGTTCTTCACCCAGCGGTTCGACACCGCCTACCCGCCCGGGGGCGGCGCGAACCGGCCGCAGCTGACCGGTCCCGGTCTCGACGTGGCCGGGCTTCTACAACGCCGACGGCACCTGTGGCTGACAAACGGGAATGATCCGCCCGTTCGGTCCGCTGCTATCGACCGGTACCCGGCCAAACACTTCAAGACCGAGACCCGCGGCCCTCGTCCGGGGGCGGCTTCGGCACTGCCCTGGCGTTCGAGTGCTGTTGATCGAAACCGAGCACGGTCCGACCTCCGTCCGACATGACCGAATCCCGGACGGAACGACGACGGTGCGATTCGACATCACGGGCGCGAGCGGCCACTACTGGATACTGCTGCGAAGACCTCAGTCCGAGTTGTGCACACGCAGCAACGGCTACATCGAGGACCTGGTCTGCGCGACGTCAACCGCGACCCCGGTCGATCTGCATCTAGGCCGAATCACATACGCACAGGCGAGGCGCTCCGCCGATCTCGTACTTCGTGGACCGATCGAACTTGCGAAACGATTCGGCACTTGGTTCAGAACGAGCCCGTTCGCCGAGTTTCTGCCCGACGGACCAACCCGATCGAATGATTCGAAATAGCTGCAGCATCCAGGAGACGAACGATCACCGACGCGCTGATTTCGGACGAAGAAATCGATGGTCCAAATTCCGCCACCCCGACCAATTACGCGACCCCTGCGCGGCGGCGGGCGGCGGGGCTAGCCGGCGAGGTACAGCAGCACCGCTCGGACTCGACGGTGGACTTCGCTTTCCTCGGTCAGTCCCAGCTTGGCGAAGATCGAGTTGATATGTCGCTCCACAGCGCGGACGGTCACGTGGAGCCGATTCGCGATCGTGGCGTTGTTCGCCCCGGTGGCCATCTCGGCGAGTACTTCCCGTTCGCGGCCGGTCAGGTGTCGCAACGGGCTGCTGTCCGGACGGCTGCGCGCCGCCAGCATCGCCTCGACGATCTGCGGATCGACCACCGATCCACCCGAAGCAACCGCACGCACGGCATCAGCCAGCTGGCCGGGTTGGGCGACCCGCTCCTTGAGCAGGTAGGCCCGTCCCGCGACGCCGTCCTCCAGCAACGCGATGGCGTGACTGGGCTCGTCGTACTGGCTCAGCACCACTACCCCCGTCGTCGGATGGCTGCGCCGTATCTGGATCGCGGCGCGGATACCTTCGTCGGTATTTGTCGGCGGCATGCAGATATCGGTGACCACGACGTCCGGAGCCAAGTCCGCGACTGCCGCCAGCAACTCGTCGTGATCGGCTGCCAGACCGACGACCGCGATGTCACTTTGGTCGTTGAGAAGTGCCCGAACGCCCTCACGGACGAGCAAATTGTCGTCCGCGATCACCGCTCGGAGGCTCACGAATTCGTACCATACGCGGGAGGGCGGTTGACGATCGGCGAGGACGTGAACGGTCAAGCGCATCACCTGCCACCGCGTGGGGCAGCAGATTCGGTCCGGGTGATCGACCCCGGGCTGCTGCTCCGGCTCGAGCACCAGGTCGCCGACATCCTGGCCGGTCAAGAAGCTCAGGTCGTCATATTCGCCGAACTGCTCCAGGCCATCGGCACCGCGTTGCGCTGGCCGGTCAGTGCGGTCTGGCAAGCCCACGCGTCGTCGGAACTGTATTGCGTCGCCAGTTGGAGCGCGCCGGAGTTCGACGGCGCCCCGTTCGTTGCGGAGAGTCGCTCCGCCGCCCTGGCGTCCGGGGTCGGACTGCCCGGGCGAGTCTGGCGTTCGGGGCAACCCGCGTGGATTGCCGACGTTGCCGACGACGAGAACTTCCCCAGGGCAGCGGCCGCGGCCCGTGCCGGACTGCATGCGGCGTTCTGTTTCCCGCTGCGCAGCGGCGATGGCATCGAAGGCCTGGCGGAGTTCTACTCGCCGCACCGGATGGATCCGTCGCGCGAATTGCTGGCGACGATGGCAAGCCTCGGCTCGCGGATCGGCGATGCGCTGCGGCGGCAACGTGTCGAGCACGCGGTGCGGCTGAGTGAGGCTCGGCTGCGTGCCGTTCTCGCCGCGGCCCTGGACGCCGTCGTTATCGCCGATGCGGGCGGTGTGGTGCTCGAATTCAACCCGGCCGCCTGCGCAACTTTCGGCTACCCGCGCGATCACGCGGTGGGCCGCCAACTGGCCGATCTGATCATCCCGCCCGACCTGCGCGAGCGGCACCGGCAAGGACTCGCCCGCTACCTGCACACCGAGAAGCCGAGCATGCTCGATCGCCGGATCGAGATCAGCGGCATGCGTGCCGATGGGTCGGTGTTTCCGGTCGAGCTGACGATCACCCGGATTGCGGTCGCAGGCAGCCCGGTGTTCGCCGGCTACGTGCGCGACCTGTCCGAGAGGCATCGCGCGGAGGAGGAATTGCGAGCATCACGGCACCGGCTCGCCGAGGCTGCGATGGCCGAACGTCAGCGACTCGAACACGACCTGCACGACGGCGCGCAGCAGCGCCTGATCGCGCTCGGTGCCGCGCTCAACCGCGCCCGCACGGCCCTTCCGAACAAGCCGGCGCGAGCGGCCGAGATCCTGGACGGCGCTCTCGCCACATTGGACGAAGCGGCCATCGAACTGCGCAACCTCGCACGCGGCATTCATCCCAGCAGCCTGACCCGGCACGGGCTCGCCGCGGCGCTCGCCGACATCGCACGCCGGTCCCCGGTCGAGCTGAGTATGGGCACGCTGCCCACCAGCCGCTTTCCCGCATCAGTCGAAGCCACGGCCTACTTCGTGGTCAGCGAAGCACTCACGAACGTCGCCCGGCACGCCGGCACCAATCGGGCCCGAGTCACGCTGACCATCACGGATCTGATTACGGGCGAGCCCGCACTCGAGGTCACGATCGCCGACGACGGCACCGGCGGCGCCTCGGTGACCAATGGAACCGGCCTGCAAGGCCTGGCCGATCGGGTGACGTTCCTGGACGGCGCATTCGACGTCGTCAGTCCCGAAGGAGGGGGCACGCTCGTTCGCGCGCGTATCCCGCTGGGGTAGCCCGCTGTGGTGCCCGCACCACAACCCCGTGGATGGCGCCACCTCCGCTGAAAGTGGTGCCTGTGACGGTGTGCCGCCGGCCCCTGCACAGCCAATCTGATGTACGCGCGGCGCCGCCGCGCCATATCCCGAAATCCGTGCCTGGTAGGAGACCACCCATGCTGTCACCGGCCTCGTCGGCCATCGTGCGCGAGACTCTGCCCGCGGTAGGCGCCGCGGTCCCGGAAATCACCACCGTCTTCTACGGCAAGCTGTTCGCCGATCATCCCGGCCTGCTGTCCGACCTGTTCAACCGCGGCAACCAGGCCAACGGGACGCAGCAGCAGGCACTGGCCGGTTCGATCGCGAGATTCGCGACCATGGTCGTGAACAACCCCGGGCAAGACCCCGGACTGCTGCTGGCGCGGGTTGCCCACAAGCACGCCTCGCTCGGCGTAACCCCCGACCAGTACGAGGTCGTCCACACCTACCTGTTCGCGGCGATCGCCGATGTCCTCGGCCCGGCGGTCACACCTGAAGTCGCCGCCGCATGGGACGAGCTGTACTGGCTGATGGCGCGCACTCTGATCGGCCTGGAGGCGGGCCTCTATCGTGACGCCGGTCTCGAGCCGGGTCCGAGCTGGCAGCCATGGGAGGTGCTCTCCCGGCACGAGGAGACCGCCGACGTCGTCTCGTTCGTGCTGCGGCCCCGCGACGCCGGGCCGACTCCCGCATTCCAGCCAGGGCAGTACGTCAGCGTGGCGGTGACTTTGCCCGACGGGGCGCGGCAGATCCGGCAATACAGCCTGTCCAGCGCGCCGCACGGCAGGGCCAGGCGGATCACCGTAAAACGGGTCTGTGACGGCGTCGCACCGGACGGCGAGGTCTCCAACTGGCTGCACGCCAACGTCGTCGCAGGGGACGTGCTGACGATCAGCAATCCGTACGGCAACGTCGTGTTGGATAGCGGCGATTCACCATTGCTGCTCGCCTCAGCCGGCATCGGTTGCACGCCGATCATCAGCATCCTCGACGACCTCGTTGCCACCTCGTGCACCCGCCCCGTGATCGTCGTGCATGCCGACCGATCGCTTGCCGATCACCCGCTCCGATCGCAACTGCACCGCAGCGTGCGCCAACTGCCGAACGCTCGCGCACATATCTGGTACGAGCAGCCGCATCCGGGTTGGCCGTCCGAATACACCGGGCAGAGCGACTTGAGCACGCTGGATCTGCCCGCCGACCTTTCGGCATACGCATGCGGTCCGGTGCCGTTCATCGAGTCGATCCGACAGCAGCTGATCGATCGTGGCGTGGCCGCCACGAGGATCCGGTACGAGCTCTTCGGTCCCGATCTTGCCGCCTAGCCCCTTCTCGCAACCATGCACCTGAGGAATCCCCATGTCTGAAGTCCGTTCCCGTCGACCCGCACGACAGTCCCACCGCCTCATCTCGCCGATCCGGGCCATCGCGCGCGGCCTGCGCAACTTCGTGTCCGATGTGCGAGACGGCTGGCGCGACCCGACGATCGCGCCGGCCAGTCCCACACTGCGCGGCTACCCGATCAGCCGTTCGTAGCCCGAGATCGATTACGAGGGATCCACAATGACCCTAACCATCACATCCGCCGAGCCGCGGCTGGCCGATCTCATCGCCGGCATACGCAGCACGATCAGCACCGGCAACGGCCCAGAGCTGATCGTGCCTGCCGTCACGAACCAGCTGCGGCGGCACCTGCCCGGCCCGGCGATCCTCACCGCTGAACAGCGGATGGGCGACCCGCTTCAGTACCTGGCGCACACGCTGCACGCAGAGCCGGACGGATCGTTCTCCATCGTCGCGCTGGTCTGGCGCCCCGGTCAGCGCACTCGCGTCCACGACCACATCAGCTGGTGCGTCTTCGGGGTCATCCAAGGCGTCGAATACGAGGAATTGTTCGACGAGAACCTCAACCGCGTGGGCACGAATGAGAACTATCCCGGCGACGTGAGCGGCTTCGCGCCGCCAGGCGACATCCATCGGGTTCGCAACGTCGGCGAGACGACCGCCATTTCCCTGCACGTTTACGGCGC
>JBKPQY010000202.1:0-6384 GCA_046734315.1 Actinomycetota bacterium
ACAGAGCAGCGTGAGCACCGGCCACACCGGGTGCACCGTGACGTGGGGCGGATGTGCCGGGTCGAGGCCCGCCGCGGTGCGCGCATCGCTGACCAGCGACCGGGCGCGTTGCGCCGATACCGTGCGCAGCCCCGCCACTGCGGGCCAGGCCATCGCCAGCGCGGCCCCGGCGAGCGCCACTCCAACGAGGCGGCGCGCGACGCCGCGGGTGGCAAGCACCGCGACCACACCGGCCAGCGCCACGACACCGAGCGCAGCCACGGCCGGCTCGAGCGTCCGGCCGCTCACGTCCACGACCTCGTCGGTGAAGGGCCGCACGCGAGAGACCGTGACGGTCTGCCAGGCGCGTCCTGAGACGAGCAGGGCGCCTGCCCCGCCCAGCAGCACCAACCCCAACGCGGCGCTCAGCCGCGTGCGAGCGCTCATATACCTATCCCGCCTTGCGCGGATCTCTTCGCGCAAGCGCTCATCGTCGGCTGTCCACCGGGCGCAGCGTCTCGGCAGTGGCGATGGCCTGCAACACGGCGCGCGCCTTGTTGCCCGTCTCCTTGTCCTCGAGCGCCGGCACGCTGTCGGCGACGATGCCGGCGCCCGCCTGCACGTACGCCACACCGTCACGCATGATCGCCGTGCGGAACGCGATCGCCATGTCCAGGTCGCCGGCGGGATCGAGGTAGCCGAGCGCCCCGGCGTAGATACCGCGGCGTACGGGCTCGAACTCCTCGATCAGCTCCATCGCCCGAACCTTCGGGGCACCTGTCACCGTGCCGTGCGGGAACGCCGCCGCAAACACGTCCAGGGCGTCGTAGCCGTCGGCGACATCGCCCGTCACCGTCGACACGATGTGCCACAGATGGCTGTACCGCTCGACAACGCCGAAGTCGACGACCTTCACGGTGCCCGGCTTGCACACCCGGCCGAGGTCGTTGCGAGCCAGGTCGACGAGCATGACGTGCTCCGCGCGTTCTTTCGGGTCGTTGACGAGTTCGGCGACCAACTCGGCATCACGCTCGGGGGTGGCACCACGCTTGCGGGTGCCCGCGATCGGGTGGATCGTTGCCTGTCCACTGTGAACGGTCACCAGCGCCTCGGGGCTCGAACCCACGATGTCGAATCCGTTCATGCGGACCATGTACATGTACGGCGACGGGTTGAGCGTGCGCAGCACGCGGTACACGTCGAACGGGTCGGCGGCGGTCTGCACCTCGAAGCGCTGCCCCAGCACGACCTGGAACACCTCACCCGCGCGAATGGCCTCGATGCCGAGTTCGACGGCGTGCTGGAACTCGCCGGGAGGCGTACGTGACTCGGCCTGCCGCGGAGGCACCACATCGAGGTTTGCCACCGTAGACGGCGCGGGGGTGGCCAGCGCCTGTTCCATCGCGTCCAGCCGCGCTATCGCGTCGTCGTAGGCGGCGTCGAGCGCCGCCTCGCTCATGCCCGGGCACGCGATGGCGTTGGCAATGAGCACCACCGTGCACTCATGGTGGTCCACCGCGGCGAGGTCGGTGACGAGCAGCATGCTCAGTTCGGGAAAGCCGAGGTCGTCGACGGCCTTCTCCGGCAAGCGCTCCAACCGGCGCACGACGTCATAGGACAGATAGCCGACGAATCCCCCGGTCAGCGGCGGCAGCCCGGGCAGGCGCGGCCCGCGCAACGTCCGCCAGGCGCTGCCCAGCACCTCGAGGGGGTCACCGGTCTCCGGCACGCCTGCCGGAATGTCGCCCGTCCACTCCGCAGCACCGTCCACTGTGGACAGCGTCGCGACTGCGTTCACGCCTACGAACGACCAGCGAGAGAACGAGCGCCCGGGCTCGGCCGATTCGAGCAGGAATGTGCCGGGCCGGCCGCCGGCCAGCTTGCGATAGACGCCCACCGGTGTCTCGGCGTCGGCGAACAGGGTGCGCGCAACCGGTAGCAGCCGGTGCGTGTCGGCCAGCTCACGAAACTCGGCGCGAGTGATCGTCATCCGCGCACCGCCAGGGCCCCTGCCTCGAAGCAGGAGCGATCGCCGGTGTGACAGGCCACGCCCACCTGGTCGACCCTGACCAGCAGCGCGTCGCCGTCGCAGTCCAGGGCAACCGACTTGACGAGCTGCACGTGCCCCGACGTCTCGCCCTTCACCCAGTACTGCTGCCGCGACCGCGACCAGTACGTGGCCCGCCCAGTGGTCAGCGTGCGGTGCAGGGCCTCATCGTCCATCCAGCCCACCATGAGCACCTCATCGGTGTCGTACTGCTGGATCACGGCGACGACGAGCCCGTTGGCGTCGCGTTTGAGCCGGCCGGCAACTGCGGGATCGAGCATGCCTTGATTGTGCCTGGCCGCTCACGAATCCGGCGCGGCACCGTCCCGGGGCAGCCGAACCGTGACCGTCGTGCCGTCGGCGGCCGAGCTCTCGAACTCCACGGTGCCGCGGTGGGCCTGGACGAGTTGCGCGACGATCGCGAGCCCCAGCCCGCTGCCGCCCCGCGCCCGGCTGCGCGCCTTGTCGGCGCGCCAGAACCGCTCGAAGACGTGCTGCGCCTCCTCCGGCGGCAGCCCCGGCCCGGAATCGACCACGCGCAGCACGACCTGCTCGCCGGCCGCCTCGCCGCTGACCTGAATCGGCCCGTTCGGTTCGGTATGGACAGCCGCATTGGTGATCAGGTTGCGCAGCACGCGCAGCAGCTGGTCGCGGTCGGCCAGCAGAGTCAAGCCGTGCGGTGCCGCGATATCGATACGCCGCTGCGGATACGCCACGCGGGCGCCGTCGACCGCGTCCTCGATCAGCTCGGCCACGTCCACGATCTCGAGCTGGGGCGGCGCCCCCCGGTCACCCCGCGCGAGCAGCAGCAGGTCGTCGACCAGGCGCGACATGCGCGTGCCTTCGGACTCGATGCGATCGAGCGTGTCGGCGTGCTCGGACTCCCCGTTGGCACGCCGCATGCGGGACAGCTCGGCGTAGCCACGGATCGAGGTCAGCGGCGTACGCAGCTCGTGCGACGCGTCCGCGAGGAACTGCCGCATCCGCTCCTCGCTCTCGACACGGGCCGCGAACTGCGCCTCGACGGTGCCCATCAGCGAGTTGAACGACTCGGCGAGCTGGCCCACCTCGGTCTGCGGATCGCCCTCCGGGACGCGCCGATCGAGGCCGGCGCCCTCGGGCGAGAGTTCGGCGGTCACTTCGCGCGCGGTGCGCGTCACCCTGTTGAGCGGCCGCAGGCTGAAGTGCACGCCCCAGGTGGTGAGCCCGAACGCCGCGGCCACGGCGAGCGCCCCGATCGCAACTTCGAGCCAGATGAGGCGATGCAGCGTGCGGTCCACCTCATCGGTCGACAGGCCGACCAGCACGCTCACCGGCCGACTGATTATCGCGTTGCCTGTCTGGATGCCCAGATTCAGTTTTGCAACGGACATGACGCGCAGGTGCACGTCGTTAGTCGTGGTCACGCTGATCGGATGACTCTGCCCATTGACAAGCGATTGCCGCGTTGCCTGGTTAACGTCTAGTTCGGCGATGTTGGGACCGATCGGCTGCTCTCTGACCATGTTCCCGGACAGATCGATGATGGCCACCCAGACGGTCTGCGGGTTGTGCAGACCGGGCCCGGCCCCCGGCCGCGCGTTGAGCAGGGGGATGATCGAGTTCAGGCTGGCCGTCTCCTCGAGCTGCTGGTCGAGGCGGTCGTAGAGGAACGACTGAAGCGCGAGGTACGTCGCCGTCCCGGTCGCGCTCACCACCACGAGAACGAGGGCCGTGACGAAGACGACCAAACGGCTGGACAGCGACCGCGGCAGGAACCGCCAGGGCCCGCGGGCGGGCGTGGGTTGCTCCTCCGCGGCCGGCTCTTCGGGCAGCTGCGGGACCGGGCCGGTGCTCGCGTTCGGGTCCAGCGGCTCGCCGTGCTCCTGCGACGGCAGCTCGCTCGTCGGCGACGCGACCTCCGATACCTCGATGGCGCGGTCATTGCTCATGCGACGCCAAGCGTGACACGCGCTGATGTGTGCCGCGCCTAAGCGCGCGGCGCCTTGATGACGTACCCGGCGCCACGGACCGTGTGGATGAGCTTCGGCTCGACGTTATCGACCTTCTTGCGCAGGTAACCGATGTACAGCTCGACGATGTTCGACTGGCCCTGGAAATCGTACTTCCACACCCGGTCGAGGATCTGCGCCTTCGACAGGACGACCCGCTCGTTGCGCATCAGGTAGCGCAGCAACTCGAACTCCGTGGCCGTCAGATGCACTTCGTCGCCGGCGCGCGTCACCTCGTGGCTGTTCTCGTCCAGCTCGAGGTCGGCCACCCGCAGCACCCCTTCACGGCTCTCTTCCGGGGCGGAGCGCCGGAGCACGGCATGCACCCGCGCCAGCAACTCCTCGACGCTGAACGGCTTGACGACGTAGTCGTCGGCGCCGGCCCGCAAGCCGCCGATGCGGTCAGTGGCCGCGTCCCGTGCGGTCAGGAAGATCACCGGTACCTGTGAGCCGGCAGCGCGCAGGTTGTGCAACACGCCCAGTCCGTCCATACCCGGCATCATCACGTCGAGCACGACCAGGTCGGGGTCCGACTCGGCCACGGCCGCGAGCGCGGAGGTGCCGTTGTCCGCGGTGAGCGTGTCGAAACCGTCGAAGCGCAGCGCCGACGACACGAGGTGGGTGACGTTCTCCTCGTCGTCGACGACCAGTACCCGGCGCTTCGTGGCAGCGGGTGCGGCCATGGACATTCACTCCCTTGAACCATATGAGGCACGACTGTGCCTTCGCTGGGTTCCAGAGTGGGCAGTACCCCTTAGCGTTCTCTGGGCGCCAGCTGTGAACAGCCTATGCGCTCTACCAGGAGCGAACCTCTGCGCCGGCCGCCCGCAACGCGTCCTTCACCGCGGCGACGGTCAGCGTTCCGAAGTGAAAAACGCTTGCCGCGAGGACGGCGTCGGCGCCGGCTGCCACGGCCGGCGCGAAGTGCTCCACCGCGCCGGCGCCTCCGCTGGCGATGATCGGCACATTCACGCCGGCGCGGACGAGCCGGATCAGCTCCAGATCGAAGCCCTGCCGGGTGCCATCGGCGTCCATGGAGTTCAGCAGGATCTCGCCCGCACCTAACTCGACCGCCCGCCCGGCCCACTCCACAGCGTCGATCCCGGTGCCCCGGCGGCCGCCGTGCGTGGTCACCTCGAATCCGCTGGCGGTGCCGGGCGCACGCCGGGCGTCCACCGAGAGGACCAGCACCTGGCGGCCGAACCGTTCGGCGATCTCGCGCAGCAGCTCGGGACGGGCGATCGCCGCGGTGTTGACGCCGACCTTGTCCGCGCCGGCGCGCAATAGTGCGTCGACGTCGGCGGCCGTGCGCACTCCCCCGCCCACGGTCAGCGGAATGAAGACCTGGTCGGCGGTGCGGCGCACGACGTCATACGTGGTCTCGCGGCCGGCGGATGAGGCCGTAACGTCCAGGAACGTCAGCTCGTCGGCGCCCTCGGCGTCATACCGCGCCGCCAGCTCGACCGGGTCGCCGGCGTCGCGCAGCCCCCGGAAGTTGACGCCCTTGACGACACGACCGGCGTCGACGTCCAGGCACGGGATCACCCGCACGGCAACGCTCATGAGGCAACCGCTGCCAGCGCCTCGGGCAGCGTGAACGCCCCGGCGTACAGGGCCTTGCCGACGATGGCCCCCTCTACGCTGCCGAGCGCGGCGATCGCGCGCAGGTCGGCCAGCGACGAGACGCCGCCGCTGGCCACCACGGCCGCGGACGTGCGGGCGCAGACATCGCGCAGCAGCGCCAGGTTCGGACCGGTGAGCGTGCCGTCGCGGTGCACGTCCGTGACGACGTAGCGGGCGCAGCCGTCCTCGTCGAGGCGGGCCAGGGTTTCCCACAGATCGCCGCCTTGTGTGGTCCAGCCGCGGGCGGCGAGCGTGGTGCCGCGCACGTCGAGGCCGACCGCGATGCGCTCGCCGTGCTTGGCGATCGCCTCGCGCACCCACTCCGGCGACTCGAGGGCCGCGGTGCCCAGGTTGACGCGCGCCGCGCCGCTGGCCAAGGCGGCGTCGAGCGATGCGTCGTCGCGGATGCCTCCGGACAGTTCGACGGCGACGTCCAAGCTGCTGACCACCTCGCGCAGCAGCGCGCGGTTGTTGCCGCGGCCGAACGCGGCGTCGAGGTCGACCAGATGCAGCCACTGCGCGCCGTCGCGCTGCCATGCCCGGGCGGCTTCGAGCGGGTCTCCGTAGGATGTCTCCGTGCCGGCCACGCCGCGCACCAGCCGGACGGCGGCGCCGTCGGCGACGTCGACCGCCGGCAGCACCACGAGGCTCACCGAGACCTCCGATCCAGCATCGACACCGCCAGTGCCGGCAGCCCGATCAGGCACACCAGCACGACGACGATCAGCGCGTTGATCGACGACG
>JBKPQY010000203.1:0-10068 GCA_046734315.1 Actinomycetota bacterium
TCCAGCCTGGCCACGCACACCAGCGCCTTCGGCAAGCCGGTCCTCCTGTTCACCGGCGACTCGCACACCTACCGCTCCGACAACCCGCTCGTTCAGGGCGCACCGTGCACCGGCGACGCCGACGTGTGCAGCTACGACGCCTGGACGAGCCACCCGTACTACGACGTGGCCACCTTCCACCGCGTCGTCGTCCACGGCAGCACGTTCCCACTCGAGTGGCTCAAGCTCACGGCCGCGCCTGGAGCGCACAATCCCACGACCGCGACCTCGTTCGGCCCGTTCAGCTGGACCCGAATGCCGCAAGGTTGAGCGGTCCGGCTGTCGTGGACGGGGGCGGCCCGATTCGGTCCGCCCCCGTTCCAGCAAGCTCACTACGCGGGAATGATCTCGAAGGTGACGTTGTCGCCGTGCTGGCGGGTGTAGAACAGCCGCCACCCATCGTGGAACAGGCTCGGTGGCCGCGCGCCGAGCAGGCCGCGCGGCGTGGGATCCCCGTCGGAGGCATGGATGCCGGTGATCTCATTGTCGCCGTCGTTGCCGAGCGCCGAGGACGACGAGTCGATGGTCGCCGAGGCATCGCGGCCCTGCGCCAGGAAGCGCACGGGCTGCCTGCCGTGCGAGTAGTCAGCCGTCACATCGAGCAACCAGCCCGAGTCCAGAGCGTTGCGCTGGGCATGCAGGGTGTCGCCGGCGTCCTCGACGAACGCCACGACATTGCCGCTGAGGAAGGTCACATTGTCGAATCCGGTGTGCGCGACGTCGCCGCGGTAGAGCAGCGACAGCGAGCCGGCACCGGACTTGTCGCCGATCTCGAGCTTGAACACCGAGCCGAACCCACCTGCCGCCGAGCCGGCCTCGGTGCGCCCGTCGGTGTCGCCAGTCTCGTCGAAGTAGAACGTGCCGAACTGGCCGTCCGGGCGGAACTGCCCGTTCTCGGGGCGCTTGAACGGCGTTGCGCCGCCGGCCTTCGCAGCGGCGTTGGCGTGGAACGGCGCGGTGCCGTCGACCGCGGTGTCGTGCACCGTCACCCAGTGGGTTGCGAACGAGCTGCCGTAGGTGCGCAGCGCGAGGGTGTCCGGGCCGAGGATATCGGCGTCGGCCTGCCCGGCGTGGAACGTGACCGGGTGGTCGCCGTTGATCACCTGTAACGCCTGCAGGACGCCGCCCTTGGTTAGATCGCGCCGATCGGTCGGCAGGAACCGGTAGACGAACGAGTTCGGCTGCTTGGCGTGTGGCGAGAGCGCGCCGACGACCCCACCGGAGTCCTCGACGATGTAGACATTGCCGTTGTCGTCGTTCTGGATTCCCTCGTATCCGCCCTGGCCGATGATGCCGGTCAGGCTCTGCACGGTGGCCGGCACGCCGAGGTCGGCTTGCCACACGCCGCCGCCGAGGCTGCCCTCGGATGTGAACAGCAGCCGGTTCGCGAAGGGGTCCCACGTGGACCCGTCGATGTCCGGCAGGGCGTTCCCGTCGGTGTCCTGCGTGGCCAGCAGCGTCACGCGGTGCGCCGCGTCGGCATCCAGGTTGATCCGGGTCAGGTACCCGGGCGTGCCCGCCTCGTGGCCTTGGAACAGGAAGTGCGTGCCGTAGTCGTATTCAGGATCGGCGCCCGGCAGGCCGTGGTCGAACACCAGGTAGGTGTTCTTGTCCGGCTCGGTCTTGTGCGCTTCGTGGGTCGGATCGCTCGGGAGCGGCACCAGGTTCGGGTTGTCGCCGTCGTAGCCGTAGTACGGAACGGCGGTGGTGCCGTTCTCCAGCCGATGGGCGCCCTGGGCGACGGCAACCTCGCGCAGCTCCGGCGAGAGTTGGTCGGGCACGACGACGCCCGGGGCTTTCGGGTTGGCCGACGGCACGGCGGTGAACGCTATGCGGTCGGAGTACGCCGCCGATTGGGCGGACAGCACCGCGGCACAGGCTGCCCCGGCCACGAGCGCCGTCCAGACGATGCGACGTCGATGGGCTGTGTGCATGGATGACCCTTCATAGAAGTAACGCGGACCGGCGCATCGTCAAACCCGGACCGCGCGCCGCCGTAGCCACCAAGCAACGTCACAGCGTCGACACGGTAAACACTCAGCATCCCCGCGGGATGTCATTCGCGTATCGGGCACCTGAGCCTGCGAGTGGAATGAGTCCCGGCAACGAGACGCACACCAGCACCAAATCGCTGGCGTCGCCCCACGTCGCCGGAAAGAATCGATCCATGCGACGATTTCCCGCTAGCCCGATCACCGCACTGGTCGACGAGACGCCGCAATACGCCCTGGGCGAGAGCTTTTGTCGCGAGCTCACGCTGGGCGACCTCCTGAGCGCGGATGAGCTGGCCGACCTGTCGCAGACTCCACTCGGCTACGGCACCTCTGCCGGCGCGCCCGAGCTACGGCAGCTGGTCGCCGATCGATCCGGCGTCAGCCCCGACGAGGTTCTGCTCACGACCGGGGCGGCGTCGTCTCTCTTCCTGCTCGGGCTGCTGTTCGGCGACGCCGACGGCGAGATCGTTGTGGTCCGGCCGTCCTTCCCGCCCACGCTGGACGCACTGCGGGGCATCAGCGCGCACGTCGCGACGGTGCAGCTGCGCTTCGCAGACGGCTACCGTCTCGACCCGGCGGTGCTGCGCGACTCTATGTCCGCCGACACTCGCCTGGTCATGCTCGCCTCGCCGCACAATCCGTCCGGCGTGGCGGTGAGCCGCCAGGACATCGAGCGAACGCTGGCGGACATGCAGCAAATCTGTCCTGATGCGTTTCTGCTCGTCGACGAGATCTACCGCGATGCGACCTATGGGCAGGCACCGGTCCCGCCGTCGACGGCCGCCCTGTCGCCCAAGGTGATCACCTGCAGCTCGCTGTCGAAGGCGCACGGAGCCCCGGGCCTCCGCATCGGCTGGCTAACAGTCCGCGACACCGAGCTGTACGAGCAGCTTCGTCTGGCGCGATTCAACTCCGCAGTTTCGTGCGGCACGCTCGACGAGGTGCTCGCTGCGCGGGTGCTGCAGCGGGCTGAGGCGATCCTCGGACCGCGGCGAGCGTTCCTCGCGGACGCGCTCGCCGTTGTCGAGGACTGGCTCGCCAGCCAGGACGGCGAACTGCACTGGGTACGGCCCGATGCGGGTGCGCTCTGCTGCGTGCAACTCGACCCCGATGCCTTCCCGCCGGCCCGCGTGCAGCGCTTCTACGCGGAGCTGTCCGTGCGTCGCACGGTCGTCGCACCCGGCGCCTGGTTCGGCGACGATCCCCGTGTCTTTCGCCTCGGCTTCGGCTACGAGCCGCTCGACCAACTGCGGGCCGGGCTCGAGATGATCACCGAGGCACGCGTGGCGTCGGCGAGCATGTCCCAGGAGAAGGCAGCTCCCGCGCTGCAATAGCCAGGCATCATTCCGGCCTAGCCCCGGCCCTTCGGCCACGCACAGAGTTCGATCATGGACGCGACGGCTGCTGCGCGGCTGCGGTCCACGAAAGAGGGCGCTGCCTATGCACCCGGAACTACCTCGGGATGGCGGCGCTGTGGACGCTTCGCCGTAGCCGCGCTCAGCGGTGGCAGCTCGGGATTGGGCGTCCGATGCAGGGGGGCCGACGCATTCGACGGCCGGGCCTGAGTGCGACCCATCCGTGGCCGTGATCGGGCCGAATAGCTGATGTGACCCGCATCCCGAACCGCCCGGCCGCAGCAGGGTCACGCAGCTGCTGCGGACCGATGTCAGAAAGGAAAGCAGATGAAACGCAGGATCCTCGGCTCGGCCGCCGTGCTGGGCGCGGCCGCCGCCATGTTCGCCATCCCGACCGGATCTGCCCAGGCACTCGGCGCGGACTGTGACGACGTTCGCGACGGCAACTACATCCAGTACAGCTGGGCCGACAGCGACTCCTCGTTCACGTTCAAGTGCGAGGACGGAAAGTGGGTCTTCGTCGGATAGCGTCGGACCGACGGACCCGAACAGCCCGCCAACGGTTGAACCAAATGGTCGATACTTTGACCCCTACGCCACAGCAATCGTCGGCCCGCAGCGTGGCTTCCCTAAAGTCGGCGCGGCAAGCTCGTGGCCGATATGCCGTCAGGTGGCAGGTGCGCTGGGCTCAATGTTCTTGTTGTTGCGGAACACGTTCTCGGGGTCGTACGTCGCCTTGATCGCGGCCAGCCGCGCGTAGGTGTCGTCGCCGTAGGCCTCGCGCACTCGGCTGGCGTCATCGTCGGAGTCGAGAAAGTTGACGTAGACGCCGGCGCGGTGGGGTTGGAGAGCTTGCAGGAATCCCCCGGCCCACGCGATCTCGGATGCGCCGACAGTGTTGTCCTGGTCGGCGAGCCACACGGCGTCGATGCTCATGTTGTGGGCGACGTCGCGGCCGTGATACGCCGTGGCATCGCGGGGGACTCTGGCGACCGCACCACCCATGTGGAATATCGCCGCGTACGACCTCGGCGACATAGCGCGATAGGTGTATTCGGCGACGATGTCGATGACCTGGTCGGACAGACCGGTGAGGTTCGTGCCTTTCCAGTAGTAGTGCCATCCGTGGGGGACGGTTACATCGATACCGCTCTGATGATCGACGTAGAGCGTGGGTCCGACCAGGTCCACGAGCGGGGTGCCGAACTGCCGGAGCGCACGAACGATGCGTTCACCGTCCTGGACGGGTCCGGCACAGCAGCAGACGACCGCGATGGCTGGTCGGAAGTGCAACTCATGCCTGATCGTCGGCAGCGGCGGGATCGTTCCCAGCCGGATAACGGTCCCGAGCTCGTCGGGCGCGTCGGCGACGAACTCTCTGTAGAAGCGCATGACAGCGGAGGCGTCCTCGGCCGCCCAGAACACCGGACCGGCGATGACGGTGGGGCCGACGGGGTGCAACGCGAACCGGAACGAGCTGACCACGCCGAAGTTCCCGCCACCCCCTCGCAGGGCCCAGAACAGGTCGGGGTGATCATTGGCCGATACTCGGACGATGTCGCCCCCAGCGGTGACCAGCTCCGCCTGCACGAGGTTGTCGACGGTGAGCCCGTGCTTGCGCATGAGCCAGCCGATGCCGCCGCCGAGGCTGAGGCCGCCGACGCCGGTGTGGCTCACTATGCCTCCGGTGGTGGCCAGACCGTGGGCCTGGCTCTCGTGGTCGACGTCGCCCCACAGGGCACCTCCCTGTACCTGGGCGGTGCGTTCGGCCGGGTCGACCGATACGGCACGCATCGCGGAGAGGTCGATGACGATCCCGTCGTCGCACAAGGCGGTGCCGGCGACATTGTGGCCTCCGCCCCGTACCGCGATCCGGAGGTCGCGGTCACGCGCGAAGCGCACCGCCGCGGCCACGTCGGCGGCCCCCACGCATCGGGCAATCAGTCGGGGTTGGCGGTCCACCGTGCCGTTCCACACCGCTCGGGCGTCGTCGTAGCCGACGTCCCCGGCGGCGATCACCTCGCCGCGGAACCCGGGGATCTGCATGCCGGTCGGCGTGTCGCTCGGCCGGCGGATTCGTTCACTCGCCCGTGGTGTCATCGTTTCCTCCTCTGATGGGCTCCATCGCAACATCGGGTACCAGCCTCTGAGGAGTCAGGAATCTGGACTTCGAAGTAAAGAATCTGGACTTCACGGCGGGCGGGAAACTCGCGACACTGCACCCGTGAGGACCTACGGCCAGTACTGCCCGATCGCCCGCGGCGCGGAGATTTTCGCCGAGCGGTGGACGCCGCTGATCATTCGCAACCTGCATCTGGGCTGCGAGACGTTCGGGGAGATCCTCGAGGGCGCGCCGGGACTATCTCGGACCTTGCTCGCGCAGCGGCTCAGACAGCTCGAACGCCTCGGCATCGTCGAGTCGGCCCCGAAGTCTCATGGACGCGGTGATCGCTATCAGCTCACCGACTCAGGCCACGACCTGTTCAAGGTCTGCGCGACGCTCGGCGAATGGGGTGCCCGATGGCTCGAGATCGCCCCCGAGAACCTCGATCCATTCGTCGCGCTTTGGTCGATGTGCAACGCGCTCCGCCGAGACCGGCTCCCTGACCGGCGCGTTGTCATCCGGTTCGACTTCACCGGCTTGCGGCGCCACGAGCGATATTGGTTGCTTCTCGAGCACGGCGAGAGCGAGATCTGCAGGACGTACCCCGGTCTCGACGAAGACCTCTACATCACCGCCGACGCCGAAGCCTTCGTCAAGTGGCATGCCGGCCAGCTCTCCTGGGCTCAGGCCGTCCGCGGCTCGCGCATCCGGCTCGACGGTCCGTCGTGGCTGATGCGAGCCTTCCCAACCTGGAATGCTCGCAGCATGTTCGCCCACGTCAAACAGGACCCGGGCGCTGCCACCGCGAACCGAAGTGTTGTGCCTCAAGGGAGTCGCGCCCCATTCTCGACGCCAACCGCCGGCGTGGTCTGGGTTTCCCCGACGGAACGGCCGGAGCGCGGTGAGACCGGGCAAATCGCGAGAGCTACTATCCCTGGCTAGCGAGAGCGGGCCCTGGAATGACGGGCAGCTCGGCAAGGCCGCGCAGCACGAGACCGTCGCCGTGGTCCCAGTGCAGGTCCTGGTCCGGGACGGCGAGGCGCAGCTCAGGGAAGCGACGTAGCAACGATGCGAGTGCGAGCTGACCCTCCATACGGGCCAGTACGGCACCGAGACAGTGGTGGATGCCGTGCCCGAACGCGATGTGCCGGCTCTCGACCCGGCCGATATCGAGCACGTCCGGGTTTGCGTACCGATCGGGGTCGCGGTTGGCAGCCGCCAGGCTGATAACTACTTGCGCACCGGCGGGAATCGTCACGTCGCCGATGGTCACCGCCTCGACCGCATACCGGAAGGTGGCATGGGGTACAGGGGCGTCGTAGCGCAGGAACTCCTCGACGGCCGCGACGATCTTGTCGGGTTCCGCGCGCAGGCCGGCGAGCTGATCCGGGTTTCGCAGCAGGGCCACGACGCTGTTGCCGATGAGGCTCGTGGTGGTGTCGTGTCCGGCCACGATCAGCTGGAAGATCGTCGAGAGCAGCTCCTGGTTGTCCAGCCGCTCGTCGCCGTCACGTGCGTTGATCAGCCCACTTACCAGATCGTCGCCGGGCTGCTGCTGCTTGGTGCGGACCAGTTCGCCGAGCATGGCCACGACAGCGTCGGACGCTTCCTTGGCCCGGGCGTACTGCGCGGGCGTCGAGGTCGGGACGAGCATTCCGGCGAGGCCACGACCGAACGGCGCACGTTCCGGCTCGGGAACGCCGAGCAGTTCGCAGATAACCGTGAACGGCAGCGGAAACGCGTACGCCGCGACCAGATCGACCCGGCTGTCCGGTCCCTGGGCGGCGAGCTGGTCGAGAAGGTCGTCGACGACCGCTTGCACCCGTGGACGCAGCGCCTCGACGCGACGTGGCGAGAAGGTGGCAGAGACGAGCCGGCGCAGCCGGGTGTGATCGGGAGGGTCGACGCTGAGCATGTGCCGTGCGAACGCCGGTCCAGGAAGTCCCTCCGCGACAAGATCGGCGCCGGTCGCGAGTGCCGCATGCATGTCCTTGGACAGTCGCGGATCGTTGAGAGCGGCGCGAGCGGCGTCGTAGCGAACCACGAGCCAGGCCTGATGCCCGTCGGCCAGCGTGACCTCGTGCACCGCGCCGAGTTCGCGGACCTCGGCGAACAGGGGGAACGGATTGTCCCTGCTGTACGCCCCCCACGCCGCCAGCGCGTCGGTTGTCGTCACCGCACTCTTTCAGGCAGGCGGCGCGAAGAACTCGAGCGCGATCCCGTCGGGGTCGCGAAACGAAACGCCGGAACCGTAGTGGGCATCCTTGATGCCGCCGTGGGCAATGCCCAGCTCGTCGAGTCGCGCGGCCTGCTTCTGCAGCTCGGCCCGGTCTCGGCAGGCGAAGGCTATGTGGTCAAGGCCGGTGCGGTGCTCGTCGAAGGTCTCTGACGTGCCCTGCGGATGGGTGTGCAATCCGAACAGCTGCCCACCGTCGAGCGCGAACACCGTGTGGTGAAAGCCCCCAACCTGCTCATCCTCGTCGAGCACAGGCTCGGAGGCGAACAACAGGCTGTACCAGCGAGTGCTTCGCTCAAGATCAGTTACGGTCACCGCGACGTGAGCGGTCGGTGGAAACATCGGCACAGTAGCCCCCTCAATTGACACCTATCGGATGGTGATGACTTGCCCGCGTATTCGGTCGGCCCGAGCACCAGAGCCGACATGCCTACTGACACGGCGCCAGTAGCGCTTCGGTTCAGCTTGACACCTGCACGACGTGAACACCACCAGGGCAGTGCCGACAATGCAGTGCGGACCGTTCCTATTTGCCGCTCGCTGCGTATCGGCTGGCAACGGGGACGCGACTTGCGACGATCCGGTAGGTTGTCCCAGCGGATGGTTGCAGCGACCGGATGACAGTTTCGTAACGAAGCGCTCCACAGTCACCGTCGATGTAACTATCGCTTCGATGGGTCGTGGGATACACAGCGCCGCCGACCCGCAGTCTTCGTAGATCGGGGGATCGTACAAATGAAGAGAATGCGTCGATTCACACTGTTGCTCGGGATCGTCGTCGCCGCGCTCGCAGCTGGAGCGCCCTCGGCGGTAGGCGCAAATCCTCAGCCAAATCACTTCACCGACTCGGGGTCGGTCACGGACCCCGATTTCTGCGGGACTGGCCAGGCGGTGGACATTTCCTTCTTCGCGGTAGTGACGGAGTTCTTGGCCCCCAACCAGCCCGTGGGCTACCGGAATGTGGGCGAGGGCGACGTCGTCTACACGAACCCGTTGACTGGCGCGACAGTGATCGACCACTTCGCCGGCTCGTTCTCCGAGACTCTCATCTCGGGAGACCCGGCAGGGGTGCACACTGTCGAGCGGACCTTCAACGGACTGATTCACTCGTACCGCACCGACAGCGGCGTGCTGTACCGGGGCGCCGGCTACGTCGTTGTCCACGTGGTTCGCGATGTTCTTCCCAGCGGCGAAGTGGTGGACTTGAGCACCGAGATCGTCGTCGACCGGGGACCCCATCCGGATGTCGAGAGCGGCTTTACGCTCTTCTGCGAAACCATCCCGCCCGCCCTTGGGCTGAGCTAGCGGCGCGCCGTTGGCAGGGGTGCGACCAGATTGACAGCCGGAGCGCATTCAGCTGATCGTCCGGCGACTGGGTTACACAGCGCCGTCAGGTCGCCCTCATCGTGCGCCGAACCGAGATGCACAAGCGGGCGCACTCAGCGGCAGAAGTCCTGGGCGAGTCGGGTGAGGGCGGCAGCGGCGGTGCCCGTGCCCGTCCGGCTGACCCACTCCGCATCGGCGTGAGCCCCGTCTCCTTCCGGTCCGTAGAGCACGGTCGGGATGCCTGCGGCAGCGAGGAAGGCCGAGTCGGCCCAGTAGGACATCGGCGCCACGGTCGTGCCCGGCCCCGCAGCGGCAAGCAGCGCCTGGACGATCTCGGCATCGTGGGGCGTCTCCATCGGGGCACGGTGCAGAACGGTGCGGGCGGTGGTGGTCAGACGCGGGTCGGCGGGACGGCGCCGTTCGAGCAGGTCGGCAACGTCGGCCTCGACTCGCTCGAGCGTCTCGCCGGGAAGCGTTCGCCGCTCGACGGTGAACACACAGCGGTCCGGAATGGTCGACTCCCCCGTGCCGCCGGCGATCAGCGATGCGTGGAGGTTGCCCGAACCGAGGAAGGGGTGGAGCCGGCTGCGAATCTCCTGGTCCAACTCGTCGAAGGCGACCAGGCAATGGCCGGCGGCGAGGATGGCGTCGGCGCCGAGGTGCGGCCGTGAGCCGTGGGCGGCAACGCCCCTGACGGTTACCTCCGTCCAGACGAATCCGCGGTGGGCGGTGCCGACCTGTCGTTCGGTGGGCTCGGTCACGACGGCGGCGTCGATCCTCGGCAGGTCGGGCGAGGCCAGCACTTCCTGGATGCCCAGGCTTGCGTGCTCCTCGTCGGCGACAGCGGCCACGATGACCTGTCCATCCATGCCGGCGAGGGACGCGTCGCGGCAGGCGATGAGGGCGCCGGCGAGGCCGGCCTTCATGTCGTAGGCGCCGCGGGCGTAGAGGCGGTCGCCGGCCACGCGAGGGATCAGCGCGTCGCGGGCACCCGCCAAGCCGACGGTGTCGAGG
>JBKPQY010000204.1:0-11026 GCA_046734315.1 Actinomycetota bacterium
TCCCCGTGTCGGCTTCTCGAACAGCAGCGCGGGCCCCTGTTCGCTCAGTACGCGTTGCACGATGCCGGTCACCTCGAGGTGCGGATCGACCGGCGCGTGCACCCGGGCCAGGTCACCGTCGCGTTCGAGGGCGGCTAGGAACTCCTGAAGGTCGGCGAATGCCATAGGGCAAGTATTTCTGGTGGCGGCATACCCTGGGCTACATGCTCGGGCTCGGCGGGGTGTTGGTGCTCATCGCGGTACTGGTGTGGCTGTACGCGTTCTACGACTCGCTGACCGCCCCCCCGGAGCGGGTGCGCAACCTGCCCAAGGCGATCTGGCTGCTGATCGTGTTGCTGCTGCCCGAGATCGGGGCGATCGCGTGGTTCGTCTGGGGGCGGCCGCGCGCCGAGGTCCGGGCGCGGGTGCGCCAGTCGCCGTTCGGCTGGCAGGGTCACGGCAGCGCGCGGGCGCGTCGCCCGATCGCGCCGGACGACGACGCCGATTTCCTGAGGCGGCTCGACGACGACCTGCGCCGTGACAACGGCGACGAAGACCAGCCCGGATAGGCGCTGATGCCCCAGGTCCTGCTGGTCGAGGACGACGCCGCTATCCGCGTAGCGCTGACCCGATCGCTTCACGATCAAGGCCACGCGGTGCGGACTGCGGTGTCCGGTATGACCGCGCTCAGCGACGCCGTCGAACACAGGCCGGACGTCGTACTGCTCGACCTCGGGTTGCCCGACGTCGACGGCGCGGACGTGCTGTCGATGCTGCGCGCTGTGAGCGACGTGCCTGTGATCGTGGCCACCGCACGCGATGACGAGGCGGAAGTCGTCCGGCTGCTCGACCTCGGTGCGGACGACTACGTCATCAAGCCGTTCAGCGCCGGGCAGCTCGACGCCCGGATCCGGGCGGTACTGCGGCGTACGGTCCGAGGGAACGGCAGCGCCGGCGAAGCGCCGATCGTTCTCGGCGGTCTGCGTATCGATACGCGTAGCCGCGAGGTCACCGTCGACGGCACGCCCGTCGAGCTGGCGCGCAAGGAGTACGACCTGCTGCTCGCGCTCGCCCGGCGGGCCGGCGAGGTCGTCACCAAGCGCGACCTGCTCGCCGAGGTGTGGCAGCTCGCCTGGGGTGGCTCGGACCGGACGGTAGACGTCCACCTGTCCTGGCTGCGGCGCAAGCTCGGAGAGTCGGCGAGGCAGCCGCGCTACCTGCACAGTGTGCGCGGGGTCGGCGTCCGGCTCGTCGCTCCCGATGGGTGAGCTCAATGGGCGCTGACAAGAAGAGCCCCGCCGCCGCGACGCGGCCCGCGCCGAAGGCGCGGTGCGGAGCCGAGGCTGCGCCCGAGCGCAGCCAGTGGTGCGGACTCGGATCCGCGCAGGCGGGGTGAAATAGTGCGCCGGCGTATTTTGCTGCTCGTCGTCGGGATCACGGTCCTCGTCGTGCTGGCTTTCGCAATCCCGATCGCCCTGCTCGTGCGCTCGGCCGTCGAGCAGCGCAGCGAGCGGTCGATCCGCGACGAAGCGGCCGCGATCGCCGCCTTTCTGCGCGCCGGCCACCCCTCCGACGCCGCGATCAGCAGCTACCTCGCGGGGCTGACCCAGACCGCCGACCGCTCTGCGTCGGTGACGACGCCACAGCAGCGCGTGCTGGGCAAGGCCCCGCCAGAGGGAACGCCGCCGCCGGCCTCCCCGCCGCAGCACTCCGGCGAGTCCGACGACCACGGGCCCGGCGGCGGCGGCCCATCGCACGACGACCCGCAGGTGTACTCGGTGCCAGGTGGTAAAGCCGCTGAAGTCGCCGTCCCCGCCGATGAAGGCGCGTACCAGGTACGCGTGTTCGCGTCTGACAGTGCGCTGCAGGACGGCGCGGACCAGTGGTACGCGCTGCTGGCGGCCGGCAGCGTGGGCCTGCTGCTGATCGGCATCGTCGGCGGGGAGCTCGTGACGCGGCGGATCGTGCGTCCGCTCACCCGCACCGCCCAGACCGCGCACCAGCTCTCGACGGGTGACGTCACGGCTCGAGCCCCGACGACCGGGCCACGCGAGGTGGCCGAGGTCGGCACCGCGCTGAACCAGCTGGCCGACCGCATCGACCAGCTGATCGCCGAGGAACGCGAGACCGTCGCCGACGTGTCGCACCGCATGCGCACCCCGCTGACCGCGCTGCGCCTGGACGCGGAGACGCTGCGTTCGCCGGACGAGGCAACCCGGATCGGCGCGCACGTGACCGCTCTGGAACGCACGCTTACCGCAGTCATCCGCGCCGCGCGCCGGCCACAACGCGAGGGACGGTTTCCGTCGGCAGACGCGACCGCCGTCGTCGGTGACCGGATCGCGTTCTGGTCGGCGCTGGCCGACGAGCAGGAGCGGGCCCGGTCCGTATCGCTTCCACAGGTCCCGGTGTTCGTGCGTGCCTCCCCCGAGGATCTCGCCGCTGCGGTCGACGCTCTGCTCGAGAACGTCATCGCCCACACTCCGGAGGGCAGCCCGTTCGAGGTCTCCCTGTCCACAGTGGACGGGGCCGCGGTGCTCGTCGTCGCAGACGCCGGGCCGGGCCTGCCCGACGGTGCCGGGACGCGCGGACGCAGCGACCGCGGCTCGTCCGGCCTCGGCCTCGACATCGCGCGCCGCTGCGCCGAGGCGTCCGGCGGCTCGATGCGGGTGGGCCGCTCGGCGGCCGGCGGGGCGACCGTTGCCTTGGAGCTGCGCACCCTGCGCCCGGACCCACCACCCCAGCAACCGCATAGCTCGGCTTAGGATCGGCTTGACGTTCGGCTGAGGCCGGGCTGACCAGTCCGACGCGATCGTCGTAGCCATGACGACGCAACCTCGTACTCGGCGCATCCTGCACCGAGCCGCGCTCGTGGCGAGCGGAGTCACCGCGGGCGTGATTGCCCTGACAGTGACGCTCGTGAACGCAGTAGGTCATTCGTCGGCGGCGACCCCCACGAGCTCGACGTCGAGCACCTCGGACGATTCGGGCTCCGGCTCGTCGGACTCCGGCTCGAGCTCGTCGAGCGACGACGGCAGCAACAGCGGCATCTCGTCCGGCAGCCAGATGCAGGCACCGGTCGGCGGGAGCAACGGGTCATGACCGCCCACGTATATGTGACTCGGGCATGGAGTTGCACGGTTCGGCTCGCGGTGACCGATGCGGCCGTGCTTGCAGACGCTGCCGCGGATCTCGACGCGCTGCTCGATCGCGTCGACCGGCTGGCGAGCCGGTTCCGCCCCGATTCGTCGCTGTCGATTGCGAACGCCAACGCGGGCCGGCCGGTGCCGATCCCCCGGATGCTCAGCGATCTCGTCAAGGCGGCCCTCGACACGGCGGCCCACACGGCGGGCGCAGTCGATCCCACCGTCGGCCTCGTGATGCAGCGCATCGGCTATGACCGCGACATCGCCGAGATCCCCCAGCACGGTCCGGCCATCGCTACGTCCGCCGCCGGGCGTGGCTGGCAGGACGTGCGGTTGCATCACGAGGCCGGCCTGCTGACCGTACCCCTGGGTACGGCGCCCGACCTCGGCGCGACCGCCAAGGCGTTCACGGCGGACCACGCCGCGCGTGCGCTGTACCGCCGCTACGGCACCGGCGCGCTCATCGAACTCGGCGGCGACATCGCGACCGCTGGGCTCTCCGCGACAGGATGGCCGGTGCACGTTGCCGAGCACGAGGGCGGTCCGGGGCAGGTCGTCGTGCTGTCGCACGGCGGGCTCGCGACATCGACCACGACGCTGCGGCGCTGGCGTCGCGGCGGCAAGAACGTCCATCACATCGTGGACCCGCGCACCGGTGCGCCGGTCGAGGGGCCGTGGCGCACCGCATCCGTTCATGCAACGTCGGCACTTGCGGCGAACAGCGCGAGCACCGCCGCACTCGTTCTCGGTGAGCACGCCCTCGACTGGCTCACGCAACGCCGCCTCGCCGCCCGCCTCGTCGGGGTGAACGGCGAGGTCCGTACCACGCCGGGCTGGCCGGCCGTCACACACACGGCAGCGGCGTGATGACGCTCTGGTACACCGCTCGGGGCGCCGGCCTCGCCGCGCTGATCGTGCTCACGCTGTCGACGTCACTGGGAGCCCTCGCCTCCGTGAAGATCCGTTCGGCGGCGGCCCGGATCGTGGCGCAGTACACGCACCGCACCGCCGCCGGGCTCGGCCTGGGTCTGATCGTGGTGCATGTCGGGACGATCATCGCTGACCGGAAGGCCGGCGTCGGCGCATACGGCGCGCTCGTGCCGTTCGCCTCGGCGTACCGCCCGAACGCGGTGGCGCTCGGCTCGATCGCCGCGTACACCCTGCTGCTCGTGGCTGGGCTGGGCCTCGCACGGGGCCGTCTCGCAGCGTCCGCTCGGGGTGCCCGTGTCTGGCGCTACGTCCATACGTTGGCGTACGGCGCCTGGGGGCTCGCCATGCTGCACGGCCTCCGGGCCGGCACCGACGCCGGATTGCCATGGGTGCGCACGCTCTGGGTGCTCTGCCTGCTCGCGGTGCTCGGCTCCGCGGCGTTGCGGCTGGGCGGCCAGGCCCGCCGCGGCGTCGTCCTGGGCGCCATGCGATGACGGCCACCCTCGCCTCGGTGCCGACCGGCACGTGGTCGATCGGCACCCCGCGGCTGCTCGCCGGCCTCGACCGGTATGCCACGATCGATCACGCCGCACACCTCGCCGTGCACGGACCCCTGCCGTACGCCGACCGTCCCCGGCTGATCACCCTGCTCGAAGAGATCGCGCTGACCGGGCGCGGCGGCGCGGGATTCCCGTTCGCCGCCAAGCTGAGCGCAATGCCGCGTGGTCACGGCACCGTGATCGTCAACGGCAGCGAGAGCGAGCCCGCCAGCCTCAAGGACCGGACGCTGCTGCGCCGTGTTCCGCACCTCGTCCTCGACGGCGCGCTCGCCGTCGCTGCGGCGATCGGCGCACGCCACGTGACGGTGGCGGTGCACGATCCCGTCGCGGCGCTCGCGGCGCAGCGGGCGATCGGTGAGCGCCGCGACTGCGCTCGGGTGCGCGTCGCGCAGGCGTACGGGGGCTTCGTCGGCGGTGAGGCCCGTGCCTTGCTGCGCGGACTGAGCGGCGGCCCGGCAATACCGCCCGGCCGGCGGATTCACCTCACCCAGCACGGCACGTTGCTGTCGAACGTCGAGACGTTCGCGCACATCGCCGTGGCACTGCGCCTCGGACCGCACCGCTACCGAGAGTCCGGGACGCACGCCGAACCAGGCACCACTCTGCTCACCCTCGGCGGGGCCGTTGCCCGACCCGGAGTCGTGGAGATTCCGATCGGCACGCCGCTCGGCATCGTCCTGGGCGCGGCAGGCGCGGCAGCCCCGCAGGCGGTTGTCGTCGGCGGTTACCACGGCAGCTGGCAGGCGCCGCGACCGGACTTCCAGCTCTGCCACGCCACCGGGCTGGGCGCTGGTGTCATCAGCGTCCTGGACGGCAGCACGTGCGCGCTGGGCGAACTCGCACGCGTGGCCGGATGGCTCGCGGCACAGTCGGCACGGCAATGCGGGCCGTGCCGCTTCGGCCTGCCGGCACTCGCGCGAGACGTAGCCGGCGTCGCTGCCGGGAATGACGTCGCGGCCGCATTCCACCACGCGCAGGCCGTCGACGGACGCGGTGCCTGCCATCACCCGGACGGCGCGGTCAGGTTCGTCACGTCCGGGCTACGCCTCCTGCGCGAGGAGACCGTACGCCACCGTACGGCCGGCGGCTGCGGACGATCGATACGCGGCCAACTCGTGGTGCCGACATGATCCGCCTAGGGATCGACTGGACGCGTTGCGACGGCCACGGGCTGTGCGCCGAATTGCTGCCCGGACAGATCATCCGTGACGAGTGGGGATTCCCGATCCTCGCGCCGGCGGTCGACGATACGCACGCGGCGCGGCGCGCCGTCGCCCTGTGTCCCGCACTCGCGCTGCGCCTCGAATCGCGATGAGCTCGCCCCCGGCCGAGTAGAAGTTCTGGCTGCGCTGCACGTCACGCACGGCCTCGATCCTGCGCTACCGGTGCGATGCGTCCGCACGCCCTTGTGCCGCCGCCGCGGTAGGACCAGGCTGGCAAGCACGAGGCTGGAGGAGACATGAAGCGACTCCACGTGGCAACAATCGCGATCTTCCTTGCGGCGCCGCTTGCCGTGACGGCGGCTGGGTCCGCGGCAGCGCCGACGGGCGCGTGGCAGTCGAGCGTGCCGTTCACGAACGTCGTCGCAAGTTCGCCGACGGCGGGCGGTGGCTACCCGGTGCCCGCGGGCTCGCGGGTGCCGCTGCCGGGAACCTGCCGCCAGGGGCCGTTCAACGCCAACCACTCGGAGTCATGGCTCGCCGTCAAGCCGGGAACGGAAGACCTCGTCGGCACGTCGAAATTCTTCTTCGACAAGTATTCGACGTTCTACATGTTCTACCTGGGCGCGTACCAGATCCTGAACGGGGCGCCGTCGGGCAACAACCAGGTGCAAGGTTATGACTGCGTCTCGACCGGCACGCAGGACATGCCCCCGAGCTGGACCGACACGACCGACCCGAACGCGGACTTCGACACCAAGGGCCGGGTCTACCAGACGATGCTGCCGTTCAACTCGTTCTTCGACGCGACGAAGCTCCACCCCGATGGTGAGATCGACCTGTCTTACAGCGACGACATGGGCCGTCACTGGGTGAAGGGCAACGGTGGTGTGCCGCTCGAACCGCCGAACAACGCTTCGGCCAAACAGCTCGGTCACGTCGAGGACAAGCAGTGGGTGGCCGTCAACCACATCGTCGGCAACCGGTTCCAGGACCACGTCTACGCGGCCTGGGCGGTCTTCAACGGCAGCGACGGTGGGATCAAGGTGCGCATGGCGGTCTCCCGCGACCGCGGCCAGACCTTCGCCAAGGCGGTCACGATCACCCCACCGTCGCAGGTGAGCGCGGGCGCCACGCATGTCTATCCGGAGATCGACGCGGCTGGCAACGTCTACGTCTCGGTCGTCTCCTTCCCGCCGAACGACACCGCGTCGACGATCTACGTCGCCCGCTCGACGGACGACGCGCAGACGTTCAGCCCGTTCGTGCCGATCACGACCGTGACCATCCCGCCGGGCGAGGTGTACCCGAACACGCGCTTCCGCAGCGGCATCGTGGAGAACTTCGCCGCGAGTCCCACGTATCCCAACCACGTATACCTGACGTACGAGGATTGGGATGCGGTCGCCGGCCAGGCGGACGTGAAGTTCACCCAGTCCACCGACGGCGGCGCTACCTGGACGACGCCGGTCGTGGTCAATGACAACGTCGACGCCGCAGGCGTCCCGACCGACCAGTTCCAGCCGTCGGTCGCGGCCGGCCCCAACGGCGCCGTCGCCATCGCCTTCTACGACCGTCGCCAGGCCTGCCCGAACAACCCGAGCGTCCTGCCCGCCGACGTCGGGCGCACGAACTTCTGCGTGGACACCTCGCTGCAGGCGTACAAGGACAGCGGCAGCGGCGCCGTCCCGATTGGCGGCAACGTGCGGATCTCACAATTCACGTGGGATCCCGAGCAGCCGGGGCAGCACCTCGGCGGGCTGTCGCAGTACCCGTGCGCGGGAGCACGGGACCCCTGCCCCACCGGCGGCGGGTTCATCGGCGACTACTTCGCACTCGCGATCTCTGCAGGCAACATCTACGCCCTCATGGTCTCGACGCACTACCCGTCATCCGTCACCGCGGACGAGGGCGGTCCGATCTACTACCAGCAGCAGGTGCTGGCTACCGCGCCTCGCAGTGGTTTCGGCCCGGGCTACTGACGCGCACCCTAGGCGCGCAAGACGGTGGCCAGTTCTGGAATGGCGGCCAGGTAGCCCTGGAGCAGTTCCCGAGCCGTCGACACCGAATCGACGAGGGGGTGCAGCGCGAACGCCTTCAGCGCCGCGTCGCGGGATCCGGTCAGCGCCGCGTCGATCGTCAGCCGTTCGACGGCCTTCACCTGCTGGATGAGCCCAAGCTGCTCCAGGTCCGGCGTGGACCTCGGCAGCGGGTGCACGCCGAGTCGGTCGACGACGGTGGGCACCTCGACGACGGCGCCGGAGTCCAGGCCGGGCAGCGCCGAACCGTTGCGCACGTTAAGGATGATCGTCGCCTTCTCGTCCCGGGCGATGGCGACCATCACGGCAAGGGCGACTTGCTCGTACCCGCCGCCGTGCGGAGTGGACGCAGCCCCGCCCTTCGCCTCGGCCATGTACAGGGCGCTGCGTTCGTCAACGGCACGGCGCCACAGGGCAAGCGCCTGATCCGGCGCCCTGGCCGCGGCGGTGTAGAAGTCCTGCTGCTGGCGTAACAGGAACTCCCCCCGGGTCGCGTCACCCGAGACGATCGAGCGGATCGCGTCCCGGGTGAAGTAGTAGTAATAGAGGTATTCGTTCGGGATGCACCCGAGCGTGCGCAGCCACGGGACGCCGAAGATCGCCGACTCGTCAAGGGCCGCCAGGCGATCGTCGGAGGCGAGCAGCTCGGGCAGCACGTCGCGCCCGCCGACGAACGCACGACGCAGCCAACCCAGGTGATTGAGTCCTATGTAGTCAGGCTGTACATCGTTGCGGCCGAGCGCCTGAGCCACCCTGCGCACCAACCCGGACGGCGTGTCGCAGACGCCGACAACGCGATCGCCGAGCACACGCTGCATCGCCTCGGTGATCATCCCTGCTGGATTGGTGAAGTTGACGACGTACGCGTCCGGTGCAACATCCGCGATCCTTGCGGCAACCCCGATCGCGACCGGAATGGTGCGGAGCCCGTACGCAATGCCCCCCGGGCCGGTCGTCTCCTGACCCAGCAAGCCGAGTCGCAACGCGACGCGCTCGTCGTGCGTGCGCGCCGACAGGCCGCCGACCCGCATCGCGGAGAACACGAAGCGCGCCCCCTCAAGCGCAGTGTCCAGCTCAGCTGTACACGTCACGCGCGGGGCATCGGCAACCCGGTCGGCCTGCTGGGCCAGCACGGTCTGCACGACGGCGAGCCGATCCGGCGCCGGGTCGTAGAGCGCGACCTCGTCGATCAGCGGGTCGCCCAGCAGCGCGCCGTACACCTGGGGGACGCGGAACCCGCCACCGCCCAGAATCGCCAGTTTCATGCCGTCGCCGAAGTGGTCAGGCCTGAGATTCTCGCAAGCGCGTGATGCTCACCGGTGCGCTCACAGAGTAAACCCTTCCCATGGAATTCGATGTCTTCCTCCAGGGCACCGTGTTCGTCGACGTGGTGCTCACCGGTCTCGCCGGACCGCTCGAGCGGGGCACCGAGGTGATGGCCGAGGGCATGGGCACCTGCCCTGGCGGGATCGCCAACCTCGCAGTCGCGGCGAGCCGGCTCGGGCTGCGCACCAGCCTGGCGGCCGGGTTCGGCGACGACCTGTACGGCGATTTCCTGTGGCGCACCCTGTCTGAGCAGGAGGGCGTCGATCTGTCCCGGTCGCGCCGATTCGTCGACTGGCACTCGCCGGTCACCGTGTCGTTGGCAGTGCAGCGCGATCGCACGATGATCACGCACAGCCACCCGCTGCCGGTGCCGCCGAGCGACATGGTTGGCGACCCGCCATGGGCGGCCGCTGCGGTCGCACACCTCGGCGACGGGTCCGAGGCGTGGGTGGCCAAGGCCCGTACACGTGGAATGCGGCTGTTCGGCGACGTCGGCTGGGACCCGAGCGAGCAATGGTCGGTCGACCTGCTCGATCAGCTCGACAGCTTCTACGCGTTCATGCCGAACAGTGACGAAGCCATGGCGTATACCCGAACGTCCGACCCGCGCGCCGCGCTGCTGCGCCTCGCCGATGCGGTGCCGGTCGCCGTGGTGACCTGTGGCGGGCAGGGCTCCATCGCGATCGACTCCACGACCGGCGAGGAGGAGTGGGTGCCGTCCCTGCCGGTCAACCAGGTGGACGCCACCGGCGCAGGCGACGTGTTCGACGCGGCGTTCATCCTCGGGACGTTGCGCGAGTGGCCGCTGCGGCACCGGCTCGCGTTCGCCAACCTGTGCGCAGCGCTCTCCGTGCAACAGGTGGGTGGCTCCCTCGCGGCGCCGGGCTGGGGTGACCTTGCCGACTGGTTGACCGCCACCCAGGAGCGCGCCCGGTCCGGGTCGCGGGCCGCCGGTGTGTTCGCGCACGGCTACGACTTCCTGGCCGACGTGCTGCCCGAAGGGCCGGTGCGCGCAGTCCGCCGCGCCAGCGCCACAATAGCCCGCACCTCGGATGCATAGGCCTCGGGTCTCGACGCAGCGCGTCGGGATACAGCACCTCGTGATCTTGGACCTGTGGTCGCTATTCGACCACAAGTCCAAGATCATCTCCGGGCGGGGCGTAACCGTGCGCTGACCGTTAGTTCAAACCCGCGTAGGAGTGCAGGCCGGAGATGACGATGTTCACCACGAAGAAGTTGAACGTCATCGCGCCGAACCCGAGCAGGTTGATCCAAGCGGCGGAACGGCCTCTCCAACCCGCCGTCGCCCGGGCGTGCAGGTACGCGGCGTACACGACCCAAGCGATGAACGCCCACGTCTCCTTGGGATCCCAGCCCCAGTAGCGTCCCCACGCGGCCTCGGCCCAGATGGCGCCCGCGATCACGCCGAAGGTGTAGATCGGGAACGCGAACGCCACCGTCCGGTACGCGACCTTGTCGAGGGTTTCCGGAGCGGGCAGCCGCGCCCCGAGCGTCACCGGGAAGCGCAGCCGGCCGGCCCGAGCTGTCACCGCCTCGTAGCGCTGCCGGATCAAGAACAGCACCGTGAAGACCGCACTCGTGATGAGAATGCCTTCCGAGCCCGCCGCCGCCGTCACATGGATCGCAAGCCAGTACGACTGAAGCGCCGGCACCAGCGGGGCGTCTTTGGCGTAGAGCACCGTTCCTGCCAGGAACATCAGCAAGATCACCGGCAGCATCACGAACACGCCGATGTAGCGGATCTGCGGCGCCCGCCAGAGAGCGCCGAGGAACGCGAGTATCGCGATGACGCCGACCACGGAGGAGAACTCGTACATGTTGCCCCACGGCACGCGATCGGCAGCAACGCCGCGCAGTGTTACGGA
>JBKPQY010000205.1:0-7217 GCA_046734315.1 Actinomycetota bacterium
GCTTGACGGCGTTGTCGCTCACGGTGAGCAGATGAATCGAATGAGCTCGGTAGACGCCGTCGTCCTTGCGTTGGTAGTAGGCGACGGCGGGCTGGGTGTTCGCAGCCGTGGGCACCGCACGCCAGGTGCCGGGGTCGAGGAGGATTTTGCGCGCGAGGAAGGCGACGGCATCGTCGCGGCCGGCGAACCACAACAGCGCGGGCGGCATCTCCAGCACGACGTCCTCGCGGAGGAGCTCGGCCAGCCCCGGCACGTCGGCCTCGTCGAAGGCGGCCATGTAGCGATCGATCACGACACGCTCGTCGGGGCTCAAATGTTCTGACATCTGGTCCAGCATCGGGGCCGCCTTCTCCATTTGAGTGTGGGCGCGCTGCAGGGCGCTGTTGACCGCGGCGGGCGTGGTGTCGAGCAGGTCGGCAACCTCCGCCGCCGACCAGGCGAGCACATCACGCAGGATCAGCACCGCGCGTGGTCGGGCGGGCAGGTGCTGCAGGGCGGCGACGAACGCGAGTCGGACGCCGCTGCGGGCGGCCACCACGACCGCCGGATCATCGGAGGAGGTTCCCAGCAACGCATCGGGAATCGGCTCGATCCAGGGAATTTCCGAGTTCGGTTCCGGGCGCATCGTCGGGTCGTTGCTCGGACTGACCAGGCCCGCGGGCAGCGCCCGCCTGCTGCGCTGCTCGAGCGCGGTCAGGCAGGCGTTGGTGGCGATGCGATACAGCCAGGTGCGCAACGAGGCGCGGTGCTCGTCGAACCGGTCGGCCGCCCGCCAGGCGCGCAGCATCGTCTCCTGCACCAGATCCTCAGCATCGTGGACCGAGCCGAGCATCCGGTAGCAAAGCGCCAGCAGCTCCGGTCGGAATTGCATCGTCCGGGCGGCGAAGTCGGCGCTTGTCGTCATCGCAGAACCCTACCGAGCTGCCACGACCTGGGCGGAGGATCGCCCGTTGTCGACGATCGTTGTGGCGTCGGACTTGGCAGTATCGGGGTGTCCCGTCGGAATCGGCGCTGCGGCGCGGCCCTGCGGCGCACCCGCTGGGATGAGCAGCCCGATCACCGCGCCGACGAGCGCCAACACCGCCGCGGTGCCGATCGCGGCGGCGAACCCGTCGCTGAACGCTGCTGCCGATCCGAAACCGCCTACCGAAGCGAATACCGCCGCGGGCAAGGCGATTCCGAACGCGCCTCCGAGTTGCCGCAGGGTGTTGAAGGTGCCCGACGCGGCACCCACCGCGGTCATCGGTACCGCGCGCAGCACCGCACTCTGCGCCGCGGGGATCGCCATGGACACGCCGATCCCGGACAGGACGAACGGCACGATCAGTACCGGGTACGCCAGGTTCGGCGCGGCGACGAGCGCGATCCAGCCGTAGCCGGCAGCCTGCATCAGCAGCCCCGCCACCACCAGCGGTCGTTCACCGAACTTGTTGACCTGCTTACCGGCAACGGGGGCGACGACGAACAGTGTCGCGGTCCACGGCGCCAGCCGCAGACCCGCACCCAGCGGCCCCTGCTGCAGCACCACCTGCAGGAACTGCGCGAAGAAGAACGCTCCGCTGAAGATCGAGGCGAACAACAGGAATGCGACGCCATTACCGGCGGCGAAGGCCCGGGAGGCGAACAAGCCCATCGGGACCAGCGGGGTACGGGTGCGCAATTCCCAGCCGACGAATCCGGCCAGCGCACCCGCGCCCACGACGAATGCGACAACGACTTCCGCGCTGGCCCAACCGGATTCGTTCCCCCGGATCAGCCCCCACATCAGGCCGAGCGCGGCCGCACTCACCAGCCCCACCCCGGCATAGTCCAATTTCCGTGCCACACGGTCACTTTCCCCCAGTCGGGTGCGGATCAGGGGTATCAGCACCGCCCCGATCGGCAGGTTCAGCCAGAAGATCCACTGCCAGGACAGGCTCTGCACGATCGCGCCACCGACCAGCGGCCCGCCGAGGGTAGCCAACCCGGTTACTGCAGCGAACAATCCCAGCGCCCGCGCCCGCTGCTCCGGGCCGAACGCGGCCGACAGCAACGCCAACGCCGCAGGCATGACGGCCGCGGCCCCGCCCCCCTGCACGGCTCGCGCGGCGATCAGCCAACCCAGGCCCGGTGCCAGCGCGCACGCAGCAGACGCCGCGGTGAACAGCGTCAACCCGGCCGCGAGCATCCGCCGCCGCCCATAACGGTCACCGAGCGCCGAGCAGGCCATCAGCAGCACAGCGAAACTCAGCGTGTAGGCATTGATGGTCCATTCCAGCTCACCGATGGACGCATGCAGATCGAGCTGGATGGAATGCAGCGCCGTCGTCACGACGAGCGCGTCAAGAAGGATCATCAGCCCGGCGAGTGAGGTCAGCGCCAGCACCCAGCGCTGCCCAGCGGTCATAGTCATCTCCAGGTCCTCCTCCGAAACGGTGTCGCAGATACCTACCGGCACCGCGACGCCGACTCATCGCCGCCCAGCCAACGGGGCGCTGCGCATCTGCGGCGACCACGCTGACAGGTGCCCGCTCCCAGGCGCATCGGCCGCTAAGACCGATGAGTTTCACCGCTCTCAATCGTCAATATCGGCAGACCCTGGCCCGGCCGAGTTCGCGCCGAGGCACGGTGTCGGCATTGCTGCCGATCCGTCTCCTCGGGCGGCTCGCAGAATGGCGTGTGGATCCCTACGCACTGGGCTCTCGACGATCGGTTCCGGCAGGCGTTCGCAGTATCAGCACGATCGACAACCTGTCACCTACTTGTCGCGCGGTTGCCGCCCACACCGCGTCAGGCAGCGGTGCAGCCGCCTTCGGCTGCGCGGTACGGTCCGGACATGGTGCTCGCGTCCGCGGCCGTCGAGGCCCGTATCCCCACTCAGGATCTCGCCAGGGCCCGCGCCTGGTACGCCGACAAGCTCGGCTTGGAGCCGGTCGAAGAGCGTGAGGGTGGGTTGCGCTACCAGGGCAGCTCGGGGGTGTTCTGCCTGTTCGCCTCGAACGGTTCCTCCGACGGCTCGTTCACTCAGCTCGCCTTCTATGTCGCGGACATCGAGGCCGCCGTGGCGGCGCTGAAGGCCCGGGGCGTCCGTTTCGAGAACTATCCCGGCTGCGTCGACTCGATCATGGACATCGCGGGCAACTACCCCAGCAAGGGCTCGGGCGAGCGCGCCGCCTGGTTCCGCGATAGCGAGGGCAACCTGCTAGGTGTCGCCCAGGTCCTGCCGTAGCCGCCCCGATCAACCCGCACGCCGAGCAAGCCTCACGCCGCAGTGGTTACTGCTGAGCGGCAGCACGACCGTGATGGGCAGTCAGTAAGCGTTGACCTCTCGCGTTTGCGAGGCGGTCGCCGACCTCGAAGGGGACGCGGTCGTCACGGTTGGTGTTACCGTCGACGCCCGCGCGGTGCCCGTCTCAGACAGCGTCGAGATCATGGCCTACGCCGATCACGATCCTGATGGACCGCCGCCGCTAGCGCCTCGATGATCGCCCATACCAGCGAGGACAGGCCCGCTATCGACAGACCGGCGCCGGGCAGGTCCAGGCCTTGCGCCGACACGTCACGCGGCAGCGAGCCGCCACCGGTCCCGGCACGCTCGATCCACAGTCATGCAACAGCGCCTGCTTAGGCCGTGACGCAACTCGGTGATGCGCGCACAGTAGCCGTGTGCCAGCGACGAGGCGACGGGCATGCCCTGCGCGGTCTTCTCCGGCCCGTCGATCTGGGCGCGCAACTCGGCGACCTCCACGCGGTCGGCGCTCGGCATCGGCGAGCGCCGCGAGTTCACCGAGCGACCGCCCGCAGCCTTGCCGATAACCCGCTCGTCGGCGCCCCCGAAAATGTTCGCGTCGTACTTGCCAGCGCCTCGGCTACCTCGGAGCCACTCATCTTCGCCAGCAGCGTGCTGCCGATCTTGCGCGGGTGCTCGACTGGTCAGCGTGCAGCCGGCAGTGCGCTGTGGGCTACTCGCCGGCGCGTGACTGCGGCGATGGCCAGTACGTCCCGACGGGACGGATCTCGACTGCGCCGCCGATGCGGGCGGCGGGGATCCGCGCGGCGAACGCGATCGCTGCGTCCTTGTCGTCGGCCTCAAAGACGTAGAAGCTACCGGGCGTGGCGTCGATCCCGCCCACGGTCCCGTCGAACGTGATCGTCTTGCCGTCCTGCACTCGAACGGTGGTGGCGTCCTTCCGGTACCCAAGGGGGAAGTTGGCTTTGAGGCCTGGTGTGGCCACGATCTCCGCGTACTTCGCGGCGACGGCGGCGCCTTCCTCCTCGGAGAACATTCTCTCCTCGAGGCGCTCCCACGGCTGATAGATCACCAACACGTATTCCATGACGACCTCCTCGTCGTATCGACTCTGGTTCTTCAAGCTCTCGAGATGACCGGCCGGTAGCAGCAGACGTGGGCGATGGACGACCAGGCCTTACTGCCCGATCGCTAGTTCGGCCGGCCCGTGTCACTGCACGGCGGTATGCCTGAACACTCGGAGCGCCCAGGCGGTGCAGACAGCGGCGAACAGCACGACGACGCCCAGGCTCAGGAACGCCATGGTTGTGCTGTTGCTCATGCCCCAGATGTCGTGCAGTCCCGCACCGGAGTGGTCGACGACGCCGTAGCGCAGCAGCGCGAGCACGTGGGTCAACGGCAAGAACTTGGCGACTGCGGTAAGACCCACGGGCATGGCGCTGATCGGGAACATCGACCCGGCGAGGAACCATGGCGCGAAGGCCACGCCGCCGATGGTCGCGACGTACTCCTCCTGGGTCTTGATCCGGTTGGCGAGGACTTCGGAGATGCCGTACATCGCGACCGCCAACCCGACGGTCGCGGCGACGAACCAGAAGGTTCCGGTCGTCGTCACATGAAACTCGGCGCCACGCAGCCACGCGAAGACCATGAGCACCGCAACCTGCAGACTGCTGAGCAGAATCGCTACGAGCAGGTTCGCGACAACGATCGCTGAACGGGCAACTGGCGCAGCGAGCAGGTCGCGCTGCGCCCCGCTGAGCCGATCGACGATGACACCCAAGCCGGACGACATGCAGCTGAAGGGCACCAGGAAGCCGATGGTGGACACGGCGACGAAGCTCATGTAGTCGATGCCTGCGTGGGTTCGTCCAAACGTGTCCGATAGTGCCGGCGCGATCACGAGTGCGAAAAGGATTGGGTTCAGCACGGGTACGATCAGCTCTCGCGGCGTTCGGGCCGCGAGCGACAGGCGTCGTCGGCCGAGGGTTGCCAGTCCCGACGACATGCTCAGTTCTTGTCGGACGGGAACGGGTGGGGCGTGATCGAGGCTCTCGATCGCCTGGGTCGTGGTCATGCGGGATCCTCTTCTGATGGGGAATTAGTTGGCGAGCGAGCTGCCGGTGAGCTGCAGGTAGACGTCGTCGAGCGTGGGCCGACGCGTGCTCACGGCTTGCGTAGCGAATCCGAGATCGGTCACGGTCTGCGCCACTTCAGCGTCGGTCTCGGTGTTCAGGGGCACGTAGACGGTGGACCCGACGGCGAACGTCCCCTGGGGCGCGACGCCGTGCTGTTGTAGTGCTTGAAGAACGGAGTCGCCGTCGGCCTCGATTCGCAACTCGAGCACCTCGCGGCCGATCGCGGCGAGCAGTGCCGACGGGCTCTGGAGAGCGGCGATCCGGCCGTCGTGCAGGATCGCCACTCGATCGCACAGCTCCTCTGCCTCGTCGAGGTAGTGGGTGGTGAGAAGGACGCTCATGCCGGATCGCGATCGCAGCCCGGCGATCAGGTCGAGGAGCTCATGTCGGATGCGCGGGTCGAGACCGATCGTGGGTTCGTCGAGGAACAGGACGTCGGGCTCCGACAAGAGTGCGCGGGCGACCTCCAACCGCCGCCGTTGTCCGCTGCTATAGGTGTCGACGGGGCGGTCGATGAACTCGCCGAGCGCGAACGCGTCGATCACGTCCGCGATACGTCGCTGCGTGTCGGTTCTGGACAGACCCCACAGCCGGGCGTGAAGCGCGAGGTTGTTGCGTCCCGACAACGGACGGTCGACGACCGACTCCTGGAACACCACGGCGCTCACCTTGCGAGCGTTGATCGGGTCAGCGGAGACGTCGAACCCTGCGAGTCGCGCGTGGCCAGATGTCGGCGCGACCGTTGCCGTGAGCATGCCGACGGTGGTCGACTTGCCGGCGCCGTTCGGTCCGAGAACACCGAACACCTCGCCGCGCTCGACGGCGAACGTGACGCCCCGTACCGCCTCAACGCCACCGGCGTAGGTCTTTGTGAGCTCGTGAACTTCGATCGCTGGCGACCCAGCTGACGTTGGATTTCCCACAACCTATAACGACGCCGACAGTGCCACGCATGTGACATCACGCAGGTGACGCAGGTGACGCCCTCGCGTGTCACATTTCAGGGCGGTCGGACGTCGTCATGGAGGAGAGGTCATCTGCAGCCGGCGGTGCGCGCGGGCTGCCATGTTGGAGGCGTGCGTGGATTGGTCTGAGCCAGCGCCCATCGATCGGCAAGAGCTGGACGTGCAGATCGGACGCGCCTGGCGGGACCACAGACGTCACGTGCTCGACATCGCCTTCCGAATGACGGGCAGCCTGGCCGAAGCAGAAGACGTCGTGCAGGAGGCCTTCGTGCGTCTGGTCAAGGCGGACGTTGACGGCATCGACGACGTGCGTGGTTGGCTGGCTGTGGTCGTGACGCGGCTGTGCCTGGACCTGTTGCGGAGGGCACGACGGCACCACCTTGACGCAACCGACGCCAGCCTCGATCCCCGGCTTGCCGTGCCCGCGCAGGACCCAGCCGACCGTGTGACCCTCGATGACAACGTGCGCGTGGCGCTCCACATCGTGCTCAGCCAATTGTCACCGTCCGAGCGCGCAGTCTTCATCCTTCACGACGTCTTCCAATATCGATTCGACGAGATCGCGAACATCGTCGGTCGTTCACCTGCAGCATGTCGCCAGCTCGCACGCCGAGCGCGGCACGCGATCGCCGCTGACGTCGACAGCGCGCGGTTCGTGGTCCAGTCCGCTGAGGAATCCCGGGTCACACAACAGTTCCTCGAGGCCTGCACCACCGGTGACCTCGCCGCGTTGCTCGCGTTGCTCGATCCGAACGTCGACGGGACCGCCGACGGCGGCGCCGGCGATGGTCGCGTAACCATTGCCGGTGTGCCCGCTGTTGCCGACGCCACGTTGCACTACCTCGGGCCGAGGTCACGGACGGTGCTGCTCTCGCTGCCCTGTGG
>JBKPQY010000206.1:0-7157 GCA_046734315.1 Actinomycetota bacterium
CAAATGCCCTGTTCTGGTTGGTCCGATCGCGCACCAGCAGACAGCCCGCCTCGTAGGAGGCGAACAACAATTTGTGCGGATCGACGGTGATCGAGTCCGCTCGGGCGCACGCCTCGAACACGTCGTGCAAGCGTTCTGAAAGAACGAACAGTCCGCCGTATGCGGCGTCGAGGTGCAGCCACAGGCCCTCCTCGGCGCACACGTCGGCAATGGCGTCGATCGGGTCGATGGCCCCGGTGCTTACCGTTCCCGGTGTGGCAACAACACACGCCGGTTCAAGCCCTGCTGTTCGGTCGGCGCGGATCGTCGCCTCCAGCGCGCCGACGCGCATTTTGCGGTCGTCGTCGACGGGGACACGGCGAACGTTCTCCAAGCCGATGCCGAGGATTGCCGCCGCCTTGTCGACGCACCAGTGCGCTTCAACGGAGGTGTACAGCACCAGGCGCGGGTCAGCGGCCTGCAGGCCGCGCTCCCGGAAGTGCGGGCGCCGTGTGTGCAGCATCGTGGCGAGGGCGTCGAGGGTGGCCGTCGAACCGCCGGCAGTGATGATCCCGCCCGCTTGGTCGCCGTAGCCGAACAGCCCGGTCAGCCACGCGATTACGGACTGCTCGATCACGCTGGCGACCGGTCCTCCCTGCCAGGCGACGCAGTTCTGATTGACGGTGGCGGCGATCGCGTCCGCATAAGGCACGATTCCGTTGCCCGGCCCGGAAACGAAGGCGAGAAACCGTGGGTGGCACAGGGTTGTCGTGTTCGGAAGGATCTTCTCGTTGATCGGACGGAAGAAACCCTCGACTCCGATCCCCTTGTCCGGGAACGGTGTCGTCAGCAATGCGGCAAGGACCTCGCGGTCAATCGCGGGGAAGATGGGGCGCTGAGGTATGGAACGCTCGTAGTCGTCCACAAAGGCGGTGAGAAACCGTCCGGCCGCCTCCCGTTGCTCCTCGTTCAAGCTGAGCACCGGCGTATCACGCACAAGGTTCTCCTCACCGACTAGACGCACGACGCGCCCAGGCTGACATCGCCTGGTGCCGCACCGCACCGCTATTCGGTCGTGCCCGAAAAACCGCTTGGCTCGGCCGTAAGCCGCCTTATCGTGGGGGGGACGGGTTCGCCCCGGGAATGGCGAGGCCTGCGGGCGGCACTCTGCGATGGGGGTCAGCAGGGTGCGGATCATCTTCACCGAGCGAGATCTGGCCAGGGTACGGCTGGCCGACAAGCCCCACATACTGTCAGAGATCACCTTCAGCGTGCGGGCATTGCGCCGCCGCGACGTGTCCGGGTTCGAACCGTGGCGCAGCGACACACGATCCCGGCTGACGCCCGACATGAGGCCGCTGCTGGACCTGGTGCCCGCCCACGGCTGGATCCCCGACTTCATGGAACCCGCCGCCGGTCGCCTGCCGGGGGCGCTGGACGCCGTGTGCGCGGCCACCGCCGCCGAGGTGCATTTCGACCTGGCCCGTATCCACGCCGAACGCCGCCCACCGCCGACCGCCCAAGCTCTGGCCGTCGACCAGGAGCAGGCGCTGGACCGGTTGGCCGAGGCGGTCGTCGCCTATCACAACCTGGCTGTCGACCGATACTGGCCCCCGATCACAGCAGCCTTCGATGCCGCTCGGGCGGTCCGGGCTCGCACACTGACCGACGGCGGTCTGGACGTGATGTTGACGACCCTGCATCCGCTCATCCGCTGGGACCCGCCGGTCCTCGAGGTCGTCGGCTATCGTCGCGGCGAGCATCTCTACCTGGACGGACGCGGACTGCTCATCAGTCTCGGAGTGCTGGCTCCAGTGCCCCGCGCCTCGGTCACCGTCACCCCCGGCGGGCGGGTACCGGTGCTACTCGCCCCGATCTGGGAGCGTCCTTCGCTGGCCTCGCTGGACGCCGATGGTGCGCCGGCGGCCGGCCTGGCCGCGCTGCTGGGGCGAACGCGAGCCAACGCGATCCGGGCCATCGGAGCCGGGTGCACGACCACCGAACTGGCCCGAGCGCTCGACGTCGCCCCTGCCACTGCGAGCGGGCACGCCACCGTGCTGCGCAACGCACGCCTGATCAGCACCCGCCGGCACCGCAATGCCGTGCTGCACACCTTGACGCCACTGGGGGCGGCATTGCTGAATGCCAACGACGACGACCGGGCTTAGTCAAGAGTCGAGCGAGGACGCTTTGTGGTAGCTTGCGGTTTCGGCGTACAGTGCTGCGAACCGGGGAGGTGAGACCGATCAACGCTGTGACAGGTCGGGGCTCCCTCCCTCGCATGGCCTAGGGAGTGCCCGCACAAGGCATTTCCGAAAGGCTTGAAACCCCATGCGCTTCACCTCTGTGGCGTCGTCCGACGGCGTCGTCGAACAGCTCTTTACCCTCGATGAGATTCCCGGCGTGCTGTGGACGCAGCCGGCTGCCCGTGGTCCCCGGCCCCTGATCCTCATGGGACACGGGGGCGGCCAGCACAAGAAGGCGCCCGGCATCGTGGCCCGTGCGCGCCGCTTCGTGACGGAGTGCGGCTTCGGCGTGGCCGCGGTCGACGTGCCCGGCCACGGCGACCGGCCGAAGGATGAGGAGTACGACCGCATAGCAACGGTGAATCAGGCGCGCATAGCTGCCGGCGCGGACCCCGCACCGCTGATCGCTGACTTCCACGCACGCGTCGCCCGCCAGACCGTCCCGGAATGGCGTGCCGTACTGGACGCCGTTCAGGAGCTCGACCACGTCGGCTCCGGTCCTGTGGGCTACTGGGGTGTGTCGTTGGGTTGCGGGCTGGGCGTCCCGTTCGTTGCTGCGGAACCCCGGGTCCGCGCGGCGGTGGTGGGCTTGGGCGGCGCGCTCGGATCGGCCGAGGCCGCCGCCCGGATCACCGTCCCGGTGGAGTTCCTGATGCAGTGGGACGATCAGCGGATACCGCGGGCACAGGGCTTGGCGCTGTTCGAGGCCTTCGCGTCAGCCGAGAAGACGCTCCACGCCAACCCGGGTGAGCACGGCGCGGTCCCGGCGTTCGAGATGGACAGCACGCTGCGGTTCTTCGCCAGGCACCTCAGCGCTGATCTCCGCCCGTAGCCCGGCCGGCTCGCACGGGTCGTCGGTCAGGCGCCGAGGGCGGGGTCGCTGATGCTGGTACGGCCGCTCTCGACATGACCGGCGAGTTGCCGCACGAAGGTGGCATCGCCGCTGGACGTGATAGTGACGTCGTACCACCCGTGCGCGGTGCCCCCGACTACGAGTCGTACGCGCCCGCCACGCTGCAATTCGTGCGTCGTGGCCGGACGCTGCGCGAGATTGTCGGTGACGCTCAGGCGTACTGCTGGGCCGGGGTTGGAGATGACGACGGCGAGGTCGTCGCCCGCCCCGACGCGTGCGGTGGAGACGTCCGGCCCCGGTTCGGCGGCGCCGGCGAGGCGGCGGGAGAAGCCGTTGGGCCCGTGTACCTCGACGTCGTAGCCGCCCGACGGCGCGACCGGAGCCGTGGCGGAAAGGCTGCGGCCAGCCTCGACAGTGAACATCTGGACCGCCATGCCGGAGGCTGTGGCGGCCGCACGTGCACGCAGCTGGAAGACCGCGCCCGCGCGACCCCGGCTGACGAGCCGCAGGGTGGCCGTGCCCGCGTCGACGACGGCGGTGACGTCGAGGTCGTAGGGGAGCGGGCGAGCCGGCCGGACACCGGGTTCCTGCGACGGGACGGCCTGTTGCTGCGGCGGGACCGGCACGACGTCGGGGTGCCTGTCCCGGTCGGGCGGTGCGTAGGCCGTGGTGCTCGGAAGTGCCGGCACCCGGCCCAATGTGGTGGTGAAGTCGAATGCCGAGGTGAGGTCGCCACATACCGCGCGGCGCCATGGCGAGATGTTGGGCTCGATGACGCCGAAGCGCTGCTCGAGGAATCGGATGATCGATGTGTGGTCGAACACTTCCGAGGCCACGTAGCCGCCCTTGCTCCACGGCGACACGACCAGCATGGGAACGCGCTGGCCGAGGCCGTAGGGCCCCGGAACGCCGGTTGTTGCCTGCGGCAGACCCGCCTGCCCGTGATAGATCTCGAGCGTGGTGTCGACGGTTGACGCGCCGTCGGCGTCGGTCGCCGGAGCGTACGGCGGGACGATGTGGTCGAAGAACCCGTCGTTCTCGTCATAGGTGATGAGAAGCGCCGTCGTGCTCCACACATCGGGGTTGGCGGTCAGCGCGTCCAGCACGCGTGCGACATACCACGCGCCGTAGTTCGCCGGCCAGTTCGGGTGCTCGGTGTACGCCTCGGGCGCCACGATCCACGACACCGACGGCAGCGCGTTGCCGGCGACGTCGGCGCGCAGAGTCGCGAACAGGTCCTGGCCGGCCGAAGCGTTCGTGCCGATACGGGCACGGTCGTAGAGCGGGCTCCCGGGCGTCGCGTTCTGGTACTGCGTGAAGTACAGCAGCGAGTTGTCGCCGTAGTTGCCGATGTACGGGTCACCCGTCCATCCCCAGAAGCCGGCGGCATCGAGTCCGACACCGCTGTCCTGGTAGATCTTCCAACTCACGCCGGCCTGCTGCAGCCGCTCGGGGTAGGTGGTCCACGAGTAGCCGATCTCGTCGTTCGCGATCACCGGACCGCCGCCCGTGCCGGCGTTGCCCGTGCTGCCTGTCCACATGTAGTAGCGGTTCGGGTCGGTCGGGCCCAGCAGCGAGCAGTGGTAGGCGTCGCAGATGGTGAACGCGTCGGCAAGCGCGTAGTGGAACGGGATGTCCGCGCGGGTCAGGTACGCCATCGTCGGGGCGTGTTTGACCGGCACCCACCGGTCGTACAGGCCGTGGTTGAGCGCCTGGTGTCCGCCGTCCCAGCCGTGGTCGAGGTCTTCGAGGAACGCCAGTCCGGCGTCGTCGACCTCCGGGTGGAACGGCAGCACCTCACCGGTGCCGTCGGGCTGGTGGAAGACGTTCTTGCCGCTCGGCAGGGTGACGGCACGCGGGTCGCCGTAGCCGCGCACGCCGCGCAGGGTGCCGAAGTAATGGTCGAACGAGCGATTTTCCTGCATCAACACGACGACGTGCTCGACGTCGCGGATGGACCGGGCGCGGTGGTTACCGGGGAGCGCCGCCGCTCGGGCGATGCTCGGCGAGAGCACGGAGGCTGCTGTTGCTCCCACTCCGAGTTGAAGGAACCGGCGGCGGCTGAGGTTCGGCATCGGCGGCGTCCTTCCGAACGAGACGTTCGTGGCTCGTTCACTCTGGAGCGTCCGAGTGGCCACTACGTCGCCGAAGGGCGAACGTTTGGTGACCAGCAGGTGGGTCGTAGTCGCCGCCGGCTCCGGCCACGCCGTGCGGGCGCCGTGGCCGGAGCCGGGCAGCCAGCTTGCGACCTGTCAGAGCTTGATGGTCTGGCCGGGGAAGATCAGGTCGGGGTTGCTGATCTCATCCCGATTCAGCTCTGCCAGGGTGTGCCAGCTGCCGGACACGTTGTGCGTCTCGGCGATGCGCGACAGGGTGTCCCCGGAGCGGACCACGTAGGTGCGGCCCGACGCCCGCGGAGCGTTGCCGTCGTCGCTCCCGGACCGGGTGCTCGGCTGCGGAGCGGCGGGCGTGGAATCGACCGCAGGCGTCGTGTCGGTCGGGGTGGAGCCACCGGTCAGGTAGGCGCCACAGACCGGCCACGCGCCCACGCCCTGCCCGTCGAGCACGCGCTCGGCGACGGTGATCTGGGCAGACTCGCTCGCCAGGTCGGCGCGCGAGGCGAACGACTGACCCCCGAAGGCGTCCCAGGTGCTCTGGGTGAACTGCAGGCCGCCGTAGAAGCCGTTGCCGGTGTTGATGTGCCAGTTGCCGCTGGACTCGCATCGCGCGACTCCGGACCAATCGTGTCCCGGCGACGCGCTCGCGGCATTGGTGCTGGCGAGGGCGGTGGCCACGGCAGCGGCTGCTCCGACGCTGACTGCGGCTCCGCGCACAACGCGGCCGGTGGTGCTGGGCGCGCGATGTTGGCCCTGGTAGCGGGCACGGGGCATTACGAACCTCCGATCCGCCGCCTGCGGAGTTAGCTTTCGGGTTCGGGCGATCGGTGCCCGGCCGCGAGCGCGGCTTCACCCCACCGGGGTTCGCGCTGTCGCGCGGACCCGGGACCCCCAACAGCGGGTGGGTCCCCCGCCCCCGTCCGAGTAGGCAACTCGACTTAGGCGCTGGCGGACGGGGCTCGGCGGACCTGCGCCGCACCACGCAGTCGGCGCGGTGCCGGAACAGAGTTACGGACAGCCTCGCCCGCGCCGAACACCGGCCCCCGAAATTGAGACGTTCGTCTCTGTTTTCGGTTCAGCTGTACGCACGCAACGCGCTCGCAAATTACGGAACGTGGCATCAGGCTAACGCGGACCATATGACAGTGAACGACCAGGGACCTGCGCGCAAATGGGTAGCAGCGTACGGCACCTCGAGGCGAGAACTCATGACGATCGCTCTGAGGGACCTGTGCGTCGTATCCATATCCTTGATGTGTGCTCAGTCTGGTCCACCTCAGGGTGCTCGCCGCGGTAGCGCGCACGGGATCGGTCACCGAGGCGGCGAAGGAGCTGCACTACTCACAGCCGTCGGTGAGCCATCATCTGGCGCGGCTCGAGGCGGCGACCGGCGCCAGGCTCCTTCAGCGTGTCGGTCGCGGGATCCGGCTGACCCCCGAAGGAGCACTGCTGGCCAAGCGCGCCGGCGAGATCATCGGGCGGGTCGATTCGGCGTCGAACGAGCTGGCGGCACAGGTCGGGTTGCAGGCCGGACGGGTACGCCTGGCCGGCTACCAGTCGGCACTGAGCACGCTCGTACCCGAGGCGGCCGCCAGCCTCGCCCGGAAACACCCGGGCATCGAGCTGAGCCTGATCGACGTCCACCCGGTCGAGGCGTTGCGGCTGCTCAGGCAAGGGACGATCGACGTTGCGCTGATCTTCCGGTACGCCGACACGCCCGTCGAAGAGGAGGACTTCCGGCTCGTGCACGTGAGCGACGATCCCCTCTATCTCGTGAGTCAGCGATCCGACGACAGCATCACGAATTACCGCGACTCCGCGTGGATCGGCGGCTGCGAGAGGTGCCAGGCAGAGCTCGTCGCCGTCTGCCAGCGGGCCGGCTTCACCCCTCGGATCGCATTCGTCAGCGACGACATGGTCGTCATGCAGGCGCTGGTCGCTGCCGGGATGGGTGTCACCACG
>JBKPQY010000207.1:0-26272 GCA_046734315.1 Actinomycetota bacterium
GCACTACCCGCGTTCTTCGCCCCCAGCACCGCGCCTCCCAGCCCATCCCGCCACGAACCGAGCGGGACGCCGAGCGGGCTGCGGCACTTGCCTAGGCAGACGTCCTTCAGCGGCGTGAGCTCGTAAAGGGCGGCGACGAGCAGTGTCGCGCCGGCGATCGGCCGGCCTGCGTTCGACCAGGACAGCGGCATGACCGTCTGCAAACAGGATCAGGGGAAGGACGTCGACCTTGTCGTCCAGGGCGACACCGGACAGATGTACAAGTGGCTCGCAGGAATCCTGCCGTTCCGCGACCTCGTCGGCTCCGGGCACGTTCAGCTGATCGGGCCAAGCCGTCTGGCTCGCGCCTTCCCGACATGGTTCACCGACGCACCGTTCGGCGAAGAACTGCGCCGCTCGTCACGACGGATGCACGCCCGCCCCGCCTGACGGACCACGCACGGCTGCAACGGGTGATGTGACCACGGCAAATCCCGAATAAGCGGGTTGGGTTTGGCCCGGGCGTGCTGCTCCGAGACTCTTTGACGATCAGATCGCATGACCTGTTCGCGACCAGCGGACGGGCCTGCGGCGTCGACGTGGGTCACCAGCGCATACGGTGAATTGTGCCTAGCTTCGCGTCCCACGACGGAACCGAACTTGCCTATCGTCTGGTCGGCGACGGCCCACCGCTGGTGTGTCTGCCGGGCGGACCTGGGCGGGCGGCCGAGTATCTCGGTGCTCTCGGTGGCTTGAACAGGTTCCGGCGACTGGTGCTGTTCGATCTCCGGGGTGTGGGGTTGTCCGCTGATCCCGTGGACCCGGCGACGTTCCGGGTAGATCGCCTGGTGAACGATGTCGAGTCGTTGCGTGTCCATCTGGGCTTCGACCGGATGGACCTGCTCGCGCACTCAGCCGGCGGTGTCCTCGCGACGCTGTACGCGGCAGCTTTCCCCGAGCGCGTCTCCAGGCTGATCCTGATCACCCCGGGCCTGGCCGCGGTCGACGTGCACGGCAGCGAAGAACAGTTGCGTGCAGCTCTCGAGCGCCGGGCGGCCGAGCCCTGGTACCCGGCCGCGCTAGCTGCGTTGGAGAAGATCATGGCAGGGGAACTCTCGCTGGAGGCCTTCGGTGAATCCAGGCCGTTCTATTACGGCCGCTGGGACACGACGGCTCAGGCGCACGCGAGCGTCGGGGTCGCCGAACGCCACATGGCCGCACGGGCGGGCTATTTCGCCGACGTCGCCCTCGACGTGGCCTCAACCAGGGCCGGCCTGGCGAAGCTCGGCGCGCCCGTGTTGCTGTACGCGGGGGACGTTGACCCGATGGTGACACCCGCCATGGTGCGGCAGGCGGCACCGCTGTTCAAAGCCGCGACTGTGGTCGTCCAGCGGGGAGCCGCGCATTTTCCGTGGGTTGACGACCCAACGGCCTTCGCCGGCGCCGTCGGCTCGTTCCTCGGGCGACCGCCCGGTTGACGGCTGCCTGCCGGGACGGCGGGACACCCGCCGGCGCCACTATCGCGCTGAGTCGATCCACTTCTCCAGGTGCCGAGCCTGGCGGGCCATGATGCCGGCGTCGCGGAAGGTGTTGGCGAGCAGCGCCGAGCCTTGGATGCCGGACAGCAACGCGAGGGCGAGGTCGCGGGCGTCCCGACGGCCCAGCTGCCGGAACTGCTCCTCGGCCCAGTCGGTGACCCGGCCGAAGATTTCGGCGCCCGCACCACCGAGCGCGCCGTCGCACTTGTTGAGCTCCGCGCACAGACTGCCCACAGGGCAACCGTGTTCGGCCACTGTGTCGGCGACGTCGAGCCAGCCTCGGGTCAGGCCTTTGAGCCGAGCCTGCGGCGAGCGCAGCCGGTCAAGCTCGGCGAGCATCGTGTCGGCGTCGACGATGTAGGCCTCGACGACGGCGCGGACAAGGTCTTCCTTGGTCTTGAAGTAGTAGTAGACGTTGCCGGGCGGAACGTCCGCGGCTGTCGCGACATCGCTCAGCGTGGTCGGGTGCACGCCCTGCTCGTGGATGAGCATCTTCGCGCTCGCGACAAGGCGTTCGCGCTTACCGGTTCTTCGGAGTAAGTCAGTCATCTCACTTGCAGACTATCACGCGAATGTGTTAGTCAGGGAACTCACTAACACATTCAACCGTGGAGGTGCTTCATGTCCGCGTCACCCGTCTCCGCAGAACCGGCAGCGCCGTCGTTCCTGACCACGCGCCGAGGCAGGCTGACACTCGCCTTCCTGTGTGCCGTCGGGTTTCTCGACTTCGTCGGAGCCGCGATCGTCAACGTCGCGCTGCCCGCGATCCGCGCGGATCTGCACTTCTCGGTGCAGAACCTGCAGTGGGTGCTCAGCGGCTACCTGATCACCTACGGCGGTTTCATGCTGCTCGGCGGCCGGGCTGCGGATCTGCTCGGACGGCGCCGGGTCCTCGTGGCCGGCATCGTGGTCTTCGGCGCAACCTCGCTCGTCGGCGGGCTGGCCGCCAACGCCGGCATGCTCGTCGGTGCCCGCCTCGTGCAGGGCGTCGGAGCGGCGATGATGCTGCCCGCCGCGTTATCGATCCTGACCACGACGTTCAGCACCGCGTCCGATCGGCACACCGCGCTCGGCGCGTGGGGCGCAATGGCCGGTCTCTCGTCGGCCGTCGGTGTGTTCTTCGGCGGCGTCCTCACCGAGGGACCCGGGTGGCGCTGGGTACTGTTGATCAACATCCCGGTATGCGTCGTGGTGTTCTTCGCCGCGTTCCGGCTCGTTGAGGACGACCGGCCCGACACACCACTGAAGAACTTCGACACGCTCGGCGCGGTCCTCGGCACCGCCGCGATGCTGCTGCTGGTCTACGCACTGGTCAAGGCGCCCGAGGACGGCTGGGGCACCGCCCGCACGGTCGGCGAACTCGCGACAGCGGGCGTACTGCTCGCAGCCTTCGTCTACAACGAACACCGGCACCGCAACCCCCTCGCGCCGCTTTCCATCTTCCGCATCCGCGGGCTAGGGGCCGCCAACGCGGCCCAGGTGATCGCCATGGCCGGGTTCTACTCGATGTTCTTCTTCCTCACCCTCTACATGCAAAACGTGCTCGGCTACTCCGAAATCAAGGGCGGATCGGCCTACCTTCCGGTCACGTTCGGCGTCGCGATCTCCTCTGGCATCGCCTCGATGCTGTTCAGCCGCATCGGCACCCGCCCGATCATCGTCGCCGGCGCCGCCCTCGCATCCGGCGCGGTCTTCTGGCTGGCCCGCATCCCCGTGCACGGCTCCTACCTCACGGACCTGCTACCGCCACTCGTCCTGATGTCCTTCGGGCTCGGCGCCGTCTTCGTCGGCGTCACGACCGCGGCCAACGCCGGCGTGCCCGCCGACAAGGCGGGCCTCGCCGCCGCACTGATCAACAGCTCCACCTGGATCGGTGGCGCGCTCGGCCTCGCAATCTTCTCCGCGATCGCCAGCGCACGCACGAACCACCTGCTCGCCAGCGGCAGTCCGGCGCCGGTCGCTCTCACCTCCGGCTTCCGCTATGCGCTAGTGGCCTGCGGGATCTTCCTCGCCGCCGCCGCGGTGATCGCACTGCGAGCGCGCAACACCCGCGGCGAACACCCGGAACCTGCCCCCGAGATCATCGGGGTTTCCGCGGACGTCCACGCCACCCCCACACCCGCACTCGAGACGGGTGACTAAACGATGGAAGCTCAGCCCATGACACCCTTCCCACGTCACGAAGTGACGACGCGGGCTACCCGCACGGCATGCCGACCACGCACCCTTACCTAAGTGGGGGCGGCGTGCTGTCGGCGGTGGCGGCGAGGTCTGTGTCCCAGCCGCAGGTCAGGCAGGCGTGGCGGAACGCGGAGCGGGCGAATTCCAGCGCCGCCGCGCCGGGGTCGGGGGCGGCTCGGACGTCGTCCCATTCGAGGATGTATTCGCCGAGGGTCTCGTCCCAGCGGGCGGCGGCCGGCGACAAGCGTGCGTGGGCGAAGGCGGGCGGGGCGGGGTGAGCGAACGCGAAGAACGCCGCACCTGAGTGGCGAGCGTCTCCGGGCCACCAGCCGATCTCGATCGCTTGGGCGTCGGCTGCATTCCGCGTGATGAAATCGCCCGACGGTGCGTCGGCGGGCAGGCCCGAGAATAGCGCCACCGCCAGGTCGAACGAGCCCCACCACGCGTTGACCGGTGTCGAGCGGCCTCGGAACGGCGCGCGGAACGACGCCAGGGTGAGCGCCGCCTGGGTGGCCGCAGCGAAGTAGTCGCCGACCCGATCGGGGTCGTAGCTGGCGTGCGCGTAGTCCCTGTCGAGGGGCAGTGTCCACGGAACCTCCTGCGGCACCGGGTTGATCTTGACGGTGCCGCCGAGGACGGCGACGGCGGCGAGCACGTCCGAGGTCACATCCGCAACGGCACGGTTCGGGGTGAGCGGAACCCGCTCGACCCGGCCGTCGCTGTGCTCTGCTACCGCCTCGTGCGCGCGCAAATCCAACGCCACGACCAGCGACCCGGACCCATCGGGCGCGGGCAGCAGTGCGGTCTCCCACCCGCGCGCAGTCAGCCGCAGCGCCGCGTGCTGTAGCTGCGGCTCCGGTGGCGCCAGCTGCACAGCGAGCTTGCCCAGCACTTGGGTATGCGCGTGCAGCGTGTCGCAGGTGGGTGCCCACACGTCGTACGAAATCGCCGGCCAACGCGCTGTCATGAGCCGCTCCTTTCCCTGCTGCGAGAAGCCCCACGGACAGCCTGACCCGAGCCCGGAGCGCCCGGCAAGGCGCAACGGCCGCGCGGGCATAGGCGCATCGCTCGCGGAGGCCAACACTCGGGCAACGATCGTGAGGCTCAATGGCGTCGGACTGCGCAACGACGACGCGCGCTACGGCACTTCAGGCCTGCAGGAGTTTCGGAAGCCCGAAGTCATCGGCACGAATCGGCGGCATTGCTCGAGACCACCTCGACCGCAGCGCCGCAGTCTGAAATATTGGCCACCCGGAGCGGTGCATGTCGGCATGCACCGTCGGCCAAGGGGGTGGGTTTGGTGAGCGGGATCGTGGTCGGGGTAGATGGATCGCCCGGCGCCCGGAGCGCGCTGGTGTGGGCGGCCGCGGAAGCGCGGCTGCGGCAGGCGGTGCTCCGCGTTGTGTACGCGTACCAGACCCACGGGTCGGCGTTTCACGACTACGACCCGATCTCGCATTCTGTGCCGACGCGTGGGCAGGGAATCACTCCGGACGAAGAGCCGTTTGAGCAGGACGAGCCCGCGATGTTGTCGGGTCGAGCCAGAGTCGAGGACGCTTTCCAGAACCAGGCGGACGATGACCTTGACTCGCTGCTCGGCCAGTTCGAGGACGCGCTCACCGGCGTGGACGTACAACGCGACGTGATCAACGACCGCCACCCGGGCAAGGCGCTGCTGGACATCTCGCGAGACGCCGATCTGCTGGTGGTTGGCGCACGCGGGCACGGCGGCTTTTCCGAGCTGAGGCTGGGGTCGGTGAGCCATGCCGTCGTGCTGCACGCGGTGTGTCCCGTGGTGGTCGTACCCCCGCGTGACGCCTAACGGATCTGGGTGACCAACCGGCTGTCAGCCGGCTACCGACGGGCGGGGCCGTCGGAGCCGGCCGGGTACTCCTCCAGCGGAACGCGGTCGGCGGCCCAGGCGGCGAGCACCGGGCTGACGACGCGCCACGACTCCTCGGCCTCATCGCCGCGGATCGAGAGGGCAGCATTGCGGTTGAACACGTCCAGGAGCAGCCGCCCGTAGGCGGGCAACGCGGCCGGTTCGATATCGGCGCTGAGGGTCAGTGGGGCGAGTGTGCGCGCATGGGCGCCGACACCCATCAGCTCGACGACGACGCCTTCCGGTTCGAGTGCGAAGCGGAGTACGTTCGGTCGGGCGTCGCCACGGAAGCCGTCGGGAAGATGTGGCACCTGGCGAAAGTGCACGGCGACCTCCATGCGGTCCCGGCCGAGTGCCTTGCCGGTCCGCATCCGGAAGATCGTGCCGGGCCAGCGCCAGTTGTCCAGCTGAAGTTCCACCTCGGCGAAGGTCTCGGTGCGGTGGTCCGGGTCCACTCCTTGCTCGTCGACGTAGGCCGGTATCGGACGGCCGTTGATAGATCCCCGGGCATAACGGGCCCGACGCGTTCGATGTACCACGTCCGTGTCGCTGAGCGGGCGAATCGAGCGCAGGACGTCGACCTTGCGATCGCGGAGATCGCGCGCCTCGAGACTGATCGGCGGTTCCATCGCCACCAGGCACAGCAACTGCAGCAGGTGGTTTTGCAGCATGTCCTTGAGCGCGCCGACGCCGTCGTAGTAGCCGGCCCTGCCCTCGAGCGCGAGCGACTCCTCCCAGACGATCTCCACTTCACAGATGTGCCGGCTGTTCCAGATCGGTTCCAGAACACGGTTGGCCAGCCTCGTGCCGAGAACGTTCTGCACGGTTGTCATGGCCAGGAAATGGTCGACGCGGAACACCGACTCTTCAGGAATGACCTCGGCGAGCAGGGTATTCAGCTTTACCGCTGCCGCCAGGTCCTCGCCGAACGGCTTCTCCAGGACGATCGTGCTTCCCTCCGCCAACCCCGTGTGATGCAGGGCTGAGACGGTTGCGGCGAAGATCGACGGAGGCAGCGCGAGGTAGGCGGCCAGCGGCTCGTCGCCGGTGATCGCGGTGGCTACCGCGGCCGGGTCGGTGACGTCTGCCTGGTGGTAGCGCGACGCCGCGACCACGGCGTGCCGGGCATCCTGGGGGAGTTCTCCGGCGTGGCGGTCGAGTTCGGCCGCTGCCCAGTTCCGGAACTGTTCGTCGCTCCAGTCCTCCCGGCTCACGCCGATCAGCTGGAACCGGTCAGCGAGATCCGCTGCGTTGCGCAGGGCGGCGAGGCCCGGCAGGAGATAGCGCCCGGTGAGGTCGCCGGTCGCGCCGAAGATGGCGAGGCGCTCGATCATTTCGCAGAAGCTGTCTTGGCTCGGGCCAGCGTGACGCCACTGGCGATCACGCCGATGTGGCTGAACGCTTGCGGGAAGTTGCCGACGAGCTCGCCTGTGGTCGGGTTGATCTGCTCGGACAGCAGACCGAGCGGGCTCGCCCGGGAGCACAGGGAGACGTAGAGCTCTTCGGGCTCCTCGAGTCGGCCCTGGCCGACGAGGTTGTCCACGAGCCAGAAGCTGCACAGCAAGAACGCGCCCTCGTCGCCGGCCAGGCCGTCGGGCGACTCATCGTGCCGGTAGCGGTAGAGCAGGCCGCCGCCGGCCGACAGGCGCTCCGCGACGGCCGCGGTGGTCGCTGTCATCCGCGGATGGTCCGCCGGGACGACTCTCCGCAGCGGAAGCGCCAGCAGGCTGGCGTCCACACTCGGGTCGCCGTCAAGGTGCTCGGACAGCGTTTTGGCATCCTCGTTCCACGCGCTGGTCAGGATGGTCTCCCGCAGCGCGGCGGCCTCGGAGCGCCAACGCGCGATCGACTCGCCCAGGCCCAGCCGTTCGCCGATCGCCGCGGCCCTGTCCAGGGCCACCTGGCACATCGCGGCCGAGTAGGTGAATACCCGCCCCTCGCTGCGCACCTCCCAGATCCCCTGGTCCGGTTCCCGCCAAGCTCGGCCGGCCGCATCGGCCAGGGCGCTCAGGCCGTTCCACAATGCCGGCTGAATCTGCCCACCGGCCCTGACCCACTGGTCCGCGCAATCGAGCACCTCGCCGTAGACGTCGTGCTGACGTTGGTCGGCCGCGCCGTTGCCCCATCGCACCGGTGCCGAGCGCCGATAACCCTCGAGCTCGCTGTCCTCGAGTTCGTCGGGTACGGGACCACCAGCGAGGGTGTACATGATCCGCGCCTGCCGGCTCTGATCGAAGGCGTCCAGTACCCAGCCGAGAAAGGCGTCCGCCTCGTTCATGAAGCCGATCCGGCGCATGGCGAACACCGTGAAGGCTGCGTCGCGGATCCACGTGTAGCGATAGTCCCAGTTGCGCACGCCGCCGACCGGCGCCGGCAAGGACGATGTCGGCGCAGCGACCAGCGAGCCGTTTTCCCAGTCGTCGCACATCTTGAGCGTGATGGCGGCACGCCTGACCATCGCCTGCTCGCGGCCGTCGTAGCTGAATTGCGCCATCCACCGACGCCACGCGCCGACGGTCTGCAGGAGCCGGGCATCGGCGTCGAGCGCGTGGTGGCGATGGACACGTCCCCACGACAGCACCAGGTCCAGCCTGTCGTTCTGCTCGAGCTCATACGTACCGGAGAGGCCGGTCAGCGGCCGATTCGCGCGCAGGTGCAGCCGAACGCTCGGCTGCCGCGCGGCCTGCACCGCCAAGCCGTCCAACGCGGCGTGCGCCGTGGCTCCGCCACGCGGCTGCAGCTTCACCTGGAGCCGGACGCGACCCGACAGCACGACCGCCGACCGCACGAGTTCCGCCCGGTTGGCGGGGGCGTCGTCGGTGAGATCCGCGCCGGACCGCAACACCAAGGCATCCGTCAGTCGGACCAGGCCGGTGGCGCTGCGCAGTTCGGTGATCAGGACGCCGGTGTCGGGCTCATAACGCTGCCGCGCTTCTACCAGGTCTTCGGGCGTGACGGCGAATTCGCCACCGCCGGCGTGATCGAGGAGCGCGCAGAACAGCGGCTCGGAGTCGAAGCTCGGAACACACATCCACGAAATGCTGCCGTCCAGCCCCACCAGCGCGGTCGTCGCGCCGTCGCCGATCAGACCCAGATCCTCCAGCGGAAGATAGCCGTCGAGCCGCCGGACGGGCCGGAAGGGAGGATTCTGGTCAAGCATGTCTCTGGCCCCAGAACGTGATCAATACTTGGACCGCCTCGTGGCCGAGCGTCAAATCCGTCCGGGGGCCGATACCGCCACTGACCGCGTTCGAATCAGAGGTACAGATCAGAGCCGCGCTGGTTTGCACAATTGCGTCATTAGGTCCGGGCCTGGGTCCTGTTTTATCCATGAAACCGACCGAGCCAATTTCCTTCATGACGAAGGCTTTCATTGCGCCGCTCCCCTTCCGAGTTCACCTCTTGGAATTGCACAACACGGAAAACACGGCTACGTAGTATGTTACGCCGCTCCTGTCCGGGTCGGCAGCGTGTGTGAGGCGCAGCCCGCTTGCGCGCGTTAAGCGGCGGGGCGTCTGATTCGACGGCGTATATTGACGTTGGCCGGAAACGATCTTGGGGGTGGCAGATCGGCGAGGTTCCGGCAGGACCGCAAGGAGGTGGCCGTGCGCTTCCCGCCCGTGCCGCAGACGTCGTTGAGCCGGTTGCCGGACGTGAAGCACGGGAACGCCGCAGCGTCCAACCGCGGCTACGAAGCCGAAGATCGCTGGCGGGTCTTCACCCCTGTGCTGTCGGCCGAGTCAAGCGACCGCGTGCCCCTCCGGCAATGTCCTGCGGGCTCGGACGTGCCCGATCCCAGGTGGCAGGGAGGAACCAGCTAAGGAAGGCGGAGGCGGATGGGACAAGCCGGACCGCAGCTGCGGAGTCAGCGGCTCCGCATGGTCAATCACCAGGGAGATGCGCTCCGCCTCGGGATGAACTGGACCGAGGAGGACCTCGGCAAGCCGCAGGTGCTGGTCGACAGCGCATACGGCATGGGACACCCGGGTACGTTCCACTTCCGGGAACTGGTCGAAGAGGTCAGCAACGGCGTCTACGAGGCCGGCGGGAAGCCGGGCGTCTTCGCCGTCAGCGACATCTGTGACGGCGTCGTCCAAGCCACGGACGGTATGAGCTACTCGCTCATCTCTCGCGACATCATGGCGGCAATGGTCGAGATCCACGCTCTGGGGCATCCCCACGACGGCATGGTCCTGATCTCCGGCAATGACAAATCGGTGCCGGCTCACCTGCTCGCGATCGCGCGGTGCGACCTTCCCGCCATCCATCTGCCCGGCGGCACGCAACTGAACGCGCCCGACTACGTGACGTCGGACGAGATGTGGCCCATGGGGGCGGCTGTCGAACGAGGCGAGCTTCCCCGGCAGGACCTCGAGCGCGCGCAGCGCGGCGCGTGCCCGACATGCGGGGCGTGCCAGTTCATGGGCAGTGCCAGCACGGGGCAGGTGCTGGCAGAGGCACTCGGGCTCGCTCTGCCCGGGTCCGCACTCACCCCGGCGCCGCTGACCAAGCTGCTGCGCTACGCCCGCGCGACGGGGAAGCTGCTGGTCAGCATGATCCACCAGGACCTCACTCCGCGGCGCATCCTGACCCGTGAGGCCTTCGAGAACGCCATCATCCTGCACGCCGCCACCGGCGGGTCGACCAACGCGCTGCTTCACCTTCCGGTGATCGCGCACGAGGCGGGCATTGACATCACGATCGACGACTTCGACCGCATTCACCGGCGGGTTCCTGTATTGGCCAATGTCAAGACGACCGGGCGATACCCGGTGGAGTACTTCTGGTACGCGGGCGGGGTTCCCGCCCTCATGCTCGAACTGCGGGAGATGCTGCACCTCGGGTGTCTCACCGTCACCGGCAAGACATTGGGAGAGAATCTCGAGGAAATCGAGCACAGCCCGTTTTTCTTCGCTGAACGTGCCGGTTATCTCAAGAACGTCAAGGTCAGCAGGGAGGAGATCATCCGCTCGCGCTCCGACCCGTTCGGCACCGACGGTGGGGTGGCCATCCTCTACGGCAACCTGGCACCGGACGGCGCCATGGTCAAGACCTTCTCGGTGCCCCAAGAGATGCATGTCCATACCGGGCCCGCCCGGGTCTTCGACTTCGAGGATGAGGCGATCCACGCGCTGCTCCAGCGCCAGGCATCGCCCGGAGACGTACTCGTCATCCGCTACGAGGGGCCACGCGCCAACGGCATGCCCGAGATGTATTACGCAGCGGCCATCCTCTCCGCCGATCCCGTGCTGAACAAAACCACGGCGATTGTCACCGACGGCCGCTACTCGGGTGCCATGAGCGGCCCGTGTATCGGGCATGTCGCGCCCGAAGCGCTGGAAGGCGGGCCGATCGCGCTTGTCGAGGACAACGATCTCATCGAGATCAATGCGCCCGAACGACGCCTGGCGATCGTCGGGGTCAAAGGCGAGCATCGTCCGGCGGAAGAGGTCGAGTCGATACTCGCGGAACGGCGCAGCGTCTGGAAGCCGCCCAAGCCCCGCCACAGCAGCGGGATCCTCTCCTTGTACTCACGTGTCGCCCGCGGCACTTCTGAAGGAGCCTCTATCACATAGCAAGGTTCTTGTGAGGGTGACAAAAATGACGCAGCAGACCGTCGTCATTGCCGACTATGACTACGGCGACGTGGATATCGAACGGGCGATCATCGAAGATGCCGGTCTCCGGCTGATTGCTGCCGATTGCAAGACCGAAGACGATGTCATCGAAGCGGCACACGACGCGGATGCGATCATCGCGCAGTACGCCACGGTGGGTGCCAGGGCGATCAACGCCCTAACCCGCTGCAAGGTCATCGCGCGGTACGGCACGGGCGTCGACATCGTCGACGTGGACGCCGCGACGCGGCGCGGGATCCTGGTGACCAACGTGCCCAACGACTGGTGCCAGAACGAGGTCGCCGATCACGCCATGGCGCTGCTTCTGGCCGCGGCCAGGAAGATCTGCGGCTACGACCGGGCAACCCGCGCCGGAATCTGGCAGTGGCAATCCGGTGAACCGATCCACCGGATACAGGGACGCAACCTCGGGCTGCTGTCGTTCGGTGCGATCGCGCAGGCGATCGCGGCCAGGGCGAACGCCTTCGGTATGCGGGTCATCGCCCACGATCCGTACATGGCACCGGAGGACGTGACAGCCCATGGGGCCACACCGGTGTCGTTCGACGAGTTGATCGAGCACTCGGACTACCTGGTGATCCAGGCGCCGCTCACCAGCGAGACCCACCATCGCATCGGCGAGGGGGAACTGCGGCGCATGAAGCCGACGCTGATCCTCATCAACACCGCCCGCGGGCCGATCGTCAACGACACTGCCTTGCATCTGGCGCTGAAGCAGGGATGGATCGCAGGCGCGGGCCTGGACGACATCGAGGAGGAGCCCGCCAAGCAGCGGGACTGGAAACCGGCGAACCCGCTGTTCAGCTTGGACAATGTGATCATCACGCCGCACGCGGCGTACTACTCGGAAGAAGCGATCCGCACGGTCCGCGACTTTGCAGCACGCGAGGTGGTGCGGGTGCTGACCGGGAAAGTGCCGCATTCGCCGGTGAACGCGGCTGAGCTAGCCATGGCCGGCCGCTAAGGCGAGCCGGCCACGGATGTGACGCCCACGCCCTGCCGAGGAGGGACCAGGCTTGTTATCGGCGCAGAGTCAGGCCTCGCCGATGCACCGTGCGCGCCTGGGGTGCCATCTGCGATCGGACGTGGGCCGTCCGGACCGACGTGGTGTGCGGAGACTGGCGGCCCGGCAGGCGGACCGTGGTGCCTTCGATGTCGACGTTGGGCAGGACGCGATCGAGCACGCTTGGCAACCGCCACGACCTGTGCCCGAGCAGTGCGAGCACGGCCGGAACGAGGGTCATGCGGATGAGGAAGGCGTCGACGAGCACGCCGATACCGAGGCCGAAGGCGATGGTCTTGAGTGTGCTGTCGGGGGTTTTGACGAAGCTGGCGAACACCGAAAACATGATCAAGGCGGCGGCGGTGACGATGCGGGACGCTCGGCGACCACCCTGGGTGACAGCTCGGGTCGGGTCCCGAGTTTCGAGGTAGGCCTCGCGGATACGCGAGACCATGAATACCTCGTAGTCCATGGCGAGGCCGAACAGGACCGCGATCAGCATGATCGGCAGGAAGCTGATCACCGGGCCGGTCGTGCCGACTCCCACCAGCGTGTGTGCCCACCCCCATTGGAAGACGGCGACGACGGCACCCAGCGACGCCCCGATGGACAGCAGGAATCCTGCGGCGGCCTTGATGGGGACGACGATCGAACGGAACACGATCAGCAGCAGGACGAGGGAAAGCCCGACGACGAGCGCAGCGAAGGGGAGCAGCGAGGAACCGAGCCGAGCGGACACGTCGATGCCGACGGCGGTCGGGCCGGTGACCGAGACCTCGGCCGCATTCGTGCGAGCCATCGCGGGAGCCTGCGCGCGGATGGTGTTGACCAGATGTGCAGTGGCGCTGTCGTGCGGGCCGCTGCGCGGGATCACCGACACGACGGCGGTGCGCCCGTCATTGCCGAGCTGGGCCGGGGTCGTCGCGAGCACGTCGGGCAGGGTCTTGACGGTTGCTGAGACGGCGGTCGCAGCGGATTTCGGATTCGTGCCCGGGTCGGCCTGAATGAGCAGGGTCAGCGGCCCGTTGAAGCCGGGGCCGAACTCGGCTGCGACCAGGTCGTAGGCCTGCCGTTGGGTGCTGCCGGGCGGCGCGCTGCTGTTGTCGGCCAGTGCGAGTTGCAGGTGGAGCGCCGGCACGGCGAGCACGAGAAGGCCCCCGACGACGGCAGCGATAACGCGTACCGGGTGGCGCGCCACGAGACGAGCCCAGCGTTCGCCGAGTACGGCGCTGGCGCCCGGGCGTTCGCGGCGGGCGGCCTGCGAGTTGGGCTTGGGGGTGAGCCGGTGCCCGGCGAAGCCGATGATCGCCGGCAGCAGCGTGATGGCGACGAGAACCGCGATGGCGACGCTTGCGGCTGCGGACAGGCCCATCACGGTCAGGAACGGGATGCCGACAACGGTGAGGCCGGCAAGCGCGATGACGACGGTCGTTCCGGCGAACACGACGGCGCTGCCAGCGGTTGCCGCGGCGACACCGACTGCCTCCGGCGCGGGTCTCCCGGCGGCCAGTTCGGACCGGTAGCGCGACAGGATGAATACCGAGTAGTCGATGCCGACCGCCAAGCCGATCATCAGCGCGAGGCTTGGTGCCGTGGACGAGACGGTGGCCACGTTCGATGCCAGGTACACGCCGATGGCGCCGATCACGACGCCGCTGAGCGCGCTCAGCAAGGGCAGACCAGCGGCGAACAGTGAGCCGAACGTGACCGCCAGGATGGCGAAGGCGATCAGGATGCCGAGTGCCGTTGACGGGCCCGTCTTGGCGGAAACCGTGTTGTACGCGCTGCCGCCGACTTGCGCGGTCAGGCCGGCTCGTTCGGCTGGACGGGTCGCGTCGACCAGCGCCGGGAGGCTGTCGGAGTTCAGGTGGGGGCGGGTGACGGTGTATTGAACTTGGGCCAGCGCGGTGCGCCCGTCCGGTGAGATCGCCTTGGACGCGTATGGGTCGATGACGGCCGCGACCTGGGGAGCGGCCTTGGCCTGGGTGAGACTTGCCTCGACCGCGCCTTGGTATTTCGGGTCGGTGATCTTGGTGCCGGCCGGTGATTCGAAGACGATCTGGGCGCTCGTGCCAGCCGCCGGAGGGAGGGTCTTCTGCAGCTCGTTGAGCGCGTTCTGCGAGGACGAGCCCGGGATGGTGAAGTCGCTGTTGATGTGCGAGCCGAATGCGGCGTAGAGGCCGGCAACCAAGAACATGATCAGCATCCAGCCGGCGAGAAACGCCCGCTTGTGTCGGAAGGCTGACGTCGCGAGGCGTTGCAGGACGGTGGCCACGATGTAACTCCTTTGTTCGGGCATGGCGAAGTTCCTGGGCATGACGTAACTTCGGTAGGTGATGCGGTGTTGAACTGCGTGGCGGCTCAGTTCTCCGCCTTGGCACGTGGCCGGAGTAGACAGCGGCTGTTTCCTCCGGCGGCGGGGTCAGCCGGTCATCGCGATCGCTTGCTCGATCGGTCGAGCACGAGGAGCGTCAACACTGCCCCCAGTGCCTGCTCAATGGCCCAGGCGTCGATCTGTTCGGGGTCGGCTGCGTGGGCCAGCGCCAGCCCGTTGCGCAACGCAACAATGATCGTGCCCACCAGGGCGGCGTAGTCGCGATCTTGCTGAGGGTCGTCCGCCAAGGCCTGCTCGACGGCTCGGGCCACTTCCTCACGTTGGGCGCGTAGGAACGGCGTGTAGATCTCTCGGACCGAGGCGTCACGGCCCGCCCGGGCGGCGAACTCGAGCACGAGCTGGGTCCAGTCGGCGTCGGCGATCAGGTTGTCCGTCATGACGGACGCGCTTGTGCGGCCTTCGCGCTTGGCCGTCGTCCGGTCGGTCGCTGTGGCGATGACTTCCTGCATCCGCTCGAGCCGTTTCTTGAGTAGCAGCGCGACGATCTCTTGCTTGCTCTGGAAATTCGAGTACACGGCCCCCTTCGAGAGCCCTGCGCGGCGCGCGATGTCGTCGAGCGTGCTGTCCAGATAACCCTTCTCCAGAAAGGTTTCCGAGGCCGCGTCGAGCAATCGGCGGCGTACCTCCTCCCGTCGCGGGCGGCGGATCGGGACCGGGGGGTCGTGGCGTGCGTCGGGCGATGTCATGCGATCAAGGTAGCATACCGACGGTACTGAATACCAGCGGTACTGAACCTGGGTTCGGCGTGCACAAGGAGATCGGGGCTGACGGTGCGCGGTGAATATCCGATGAACGGCCGACGACAGGGCCGCGCTGCGGCAGTGTGCTCAGTCGGTGAGCACGCGGAACGCGACGCGACGGTTGCCGCCGCGCGCCTGGACGAGGGTGAACCACAGCGGCAGCACACTGTCGAGGACGTCCTGCTTGTCCTCCCCGAGGTAGACCGGGCGCAGGCCCACGTCGGAGATGAGCTGCTCGACCGTCGCCCGGTCGGCTGCCGGAGCGGAGTACAACAGGTCGGCGGGCACACCGCCGAAGAGTGGATCCGCGAAGTTCTCCCAGCCGAGCATGTTGAACGCGCGGGCGTAGCGCGCGCTCGGCGCAGCTGCCGCGACCTGTTTGGCGGCGTTCGTGTCAGCCGCGCCGACCTGATTGGTCGCGTCGATGACGAGCTTGCCGTCGATGGCGGCGGTGTTGCCGGCGAGCAGCTCGCCGACCGACCAGGCGGGCACGGCCAGCAGCACCACGTCGGCACCGGCCAGGGCATCGGGGATGTGCGCCACGGACGCATCAGTGTCACCAGCGGCCGCGTCCGATGCCGGATGGCGTGACCCGAACGTGACGGCGTGCCCGGCTCGGGACCACGCCCGTCCGATCGTGCCCCCGACCTTGCCGGTACCGATCACCGCGATCCGCATCATTGTCTCCCATCAGGGATCACCCGCACGACCCCGGCCGGGTGCGGATCCGTGGCCAGCTGTGCCCGGTAGTAGTCGTCGGTCAGGTAGGGCCGCAGCAGGTTCAGGTAGTACGGGCTGGACGGCTCTGCGCTGGTCCCGCCGGGCAGCGCGGATACGGCGACAATCCGGCCGGGGCGCATCTCCGCGATGAAACGTCGCGCCGGTCCGCTGCCGAACACGAACCCGTCGGGGCTTGCCGCGCGCACGTCATGCGTGGCCGCGTCCACGGTCTCGAAGCCGCCGTCGACCGGGATCCCGGACAGGCCGGCCAGCGGTTGCGGGAACTGCCCGAACGCCGGCGGCACGCTGAACGGCCCGCCCAGCGGATGCTGCAACACGAGGCGGTGCAGCAGACCCCACCGGTAGTCGCCCAGGTCCGTCGATCGGTGGAACGCGGCGTCGAACGCCGGTCCGGCGAGCAGGTCGAGTCCGGCAGCAAGGCTGTGCAACAGCAGGTAGTCGCGGGCCGCTGCCGGATCGCTGATGGCCGGCACCGCGAAGAAGTTCACGCCGGACGCGCCGACGCCCTGGGCGGTGGCGAACGTATCGAGCAGGTGCCGCAGCGCGGTGGCCGCCTCGGCGCCGTCCGGCTTGGGCAGTGCACCCAACGGAGCGTCGATGATGCCGGCGACCGCCTGCGAGCGCCATATGGCGTAGAGGGTCGCGGCCACGCTGTTGGCAATCTCAGTATCGGACGGAGCGGACAGCGCGCCGTCGCGGTCCGCCGCGTCGTAACCCTCGGGGATGCCGGTGGGCGTGGTGAAGTTCCACGCCGCCAATCGGTGAACCGCCTCGGCCACCCGGGGAACAGCCGCCAGCGCCGCCAGCTGCGGCGTGTCGCTCGACCTGGCGTGGTCGAATGCGCGAATCAGCCACGGCACGAAGTACTGGGCGTCGAGCAGCGAGGTGTCCGCCTGCATCGCCTCGATGTCCGCCATCGAGATCTTGTCGCCGCTGCTCAGGCGATCGCGGATCATCTCGGTGATCCGTCCCGCGCGGAAACCGTCGTAGCCGGGGTTCAGGTAGTAGATGCCTCCGCCCGGGCGCAGCTGGTTCAGCGGGTCGTTGTCGAGCACGGTGCCGGCCGGGTCGTTGTTGGCGTTGACGAACCAGCCTGCCGGCGGGTTCACCACGTGCGGCATCTCGGCGGCGGGGTAGATCTCGTACGGAATCGCCTGGTGCGGTTGGGGATGCTGCACCGGCAGCCACTCGTTGCCGCCCTGCCCGTTGCGGATGAACCAAGGCGGCAATCCGGCAACGGTGCCGGCCTGGAGGTCCTCGCGCACCGGCATCTCGGCGCTGGTGAAGTAGGCGATGTTCCCGCGTGTGTCGGCGTACGCCCAGTTCTGCGAACCGACGGCGAAGTACGAAAGGCCCTGCCGGAAGTCGTCGATGCTGCGCGCCCGGTCCCACATGAGGAACGTCTCCAGCTCGAACGTGGGGCTGAAGCCCGTGTACTGCACGCTGAGGGCCGCGCCGTGGGCCAGGTCCAGCTGCACGATCGGGCCCTGGTTGCGGCGGGGCACGATCAGGGTGGCGGGCGGCACGCCGTCCGCTGCTGTCGCGGTCGTCAGCGAGCCGCCGCTGTTGTAGCGGAACGTCTCCGGGATCGGCACGACATGCTCGAGGCCGCCCTGGTACACAGTGGACAGTCCGCTTGGCGAGGTGGGGTCGGGCACGATCTTCTCTTGGTACGTGTCCGTGACGTCCATGGGGTTCACGGTGGCGCCCCAGGCGATGAAGCGGTTGTGCCCGACGATCACTCCCGGCGCCCCGGCAAACCCCTCGCCCTCGACGTCCATCCCCGGCGCTTGCAGCCCGATCGGGTAGAACGTGGACGGCTCGCCGAGGGACAGGTGCGGGTCGTTGGCCACGATCGCGTGCCCGTCCACCGTGTTGCGGCCGGCCACCGCCCACTCGTTCGACCCTTGGCTGCCGTTCGCACGTTCGGCCTGGGTGAACATGGGGTTGCCTGCGATCTTGGCCGCGTAGGCCCTGCCGAGCCGCGCTGACTCGGCCAGCCGGCCGACATCCGATTCCGAGAGGCGCGGGTTATTAGGCGGCCTCGCTCCCATCGCGTCCGGAACGGTGGATGCGCTGCTGAACGGCTGTGAGCGCATCACGTCCTGGTTGAACAGCGCCAGGCCCTTCGCCGGGCCCAGGGCACCGATGTACGCGTCGAGCTGTACGGTCGGGCCGATATCCAGGTCGAACGACAACTCGAACGTGATCGCCTTGCCGACGGTGAGCGAATCCACCGGCGTCCACGGCGCTACCGCGTTCACGTTCAGCGCGGCATACTCCGGGGGCAACGGATGGGTCGCCGTAAAGGCGTTCACCCCGTCCGCATAAGCCTGAAGTGCCGCCTTGAGGTCCGCAGGTGCCGTCGCCCAGGTCCGTTCGGCCGCACGCCGCAGGCCGATCGTGCGCGCCTGCACGTCGGACGACAACGCGGCCCTGCCGAGCAGCTCGGCGAGCGTGCCGCTCGGTTCGCGGCGATTCAGGTCCATCTGGAACAGTCGGTCGCGGGCGTGCACCCATCCGTTCAGGAAGAACGCGTCGTGTAGCGACGACGCACCGACATGCGTGATTCCGTCGCCGTCCACGGTCAGGCTGGCCGGGCGCGCGAGGCCGGCGATATCGACTGCCTGCGCAACCGGGCTCGCGGGCGGACCGGTTGTCACCAGGTACGCAGCCGACACAACTGCAACAGCAGCGACGATCGACAGCCGGCGCATCGTTGCCTCCCGGTCCAGGCTGCCGCCCAGCTCGAAGTCGCGGCAGGACACCTGTCCTACCGCACTATCTCGAGGACATCAATGAACGGCGCGATCTCACTCGGCGAAAAGCCGTCGGGCCGGTCGCTAGCGCGCGTCCGGCGATCCGCAGGTCTGGTCGGCCACCTGCCCGACGCGGGCCGCGAGCAGCGCCATGGCGCCGGCACCTCCGGCAAGCACGGCAATGCTCGTGAGCGCGATGGGCAAGCTCGTGGTCTCGGTGAGGAAGCCGATGAGCGGCGGCCCGGCGAGGAAGCCGCAGTAGCCGATCGTGGACGCCACGGCCACGCCTTGCGCCCCACCCAGCGCCCCCGCCTCGGCGACCGCGGTCGGGAAGACGTTGGCAAGTCCCAGGCCCACAAGGACGAAGCCCGAGACCGCGAGTGGCAATGCGGGCGCCAGCGCGGCGAGGAGCATGCCGCAACCTGCTACCAAGGCGCCGATCGCCAGCAGCCGGGTCTGGCCGAGGCGGGTGGTCGTCCAGGTGCCGGACAGGCGTCCGGCGAACATGGCGACGGAGAAGCTGGCATAGCCGGCGGCTGCCATCCCGGCGCTCGTGTGCAGGTCGCTGCGCAGGTGCAGCGCGCCCCAGTCCGCCAGGGCACCTTCGCCGTAAGCGGTGCACAGCGCGATCAGCCCGAAAAGGAGAACGATCGCTCGTAGCGACCCACCGGGCGGATCGGCGACGACGTCGGCGTGGTGGACCTCGCGGCGCGTACGAAGCAGTCCGGGCCCGAGCGAAGCGGTGACCACCAGGCCGGCGAGGCCGACAAGCGTGAGGTGCCAGGCCGGGCTCAACGCCGAGGCAACTGCGCCGCCCGCGAGGGCGCCGAGCAGCCCGCCGAGGCTGTACGCGGCGTGGAAACCGGGCATGATCGGCCGTCCGACCTCGGCGATGACGTCGACGGCAACGCTGTTCATCGCGACGTTCAGGCCCCCGTATCCGACACCGAAGGCGAATAGTGCCGCGGCAAGTGCCGGGACGGAGCGAGCCAACGCCGGCAGCATCACCGCAAGAGACAATGTCAGCCCCATCGCGACCGACATTCGCTCGGCGCCGAACCTGCGGCACAGCCGGCCGGTCAACGTCATCGTCAGCACGGCGCCGGCGGACACGCCGAGCAGCGCCAGACCGAGGCTGCCGGCCGATGCGCCGACCTGTGTCTTGATGTCCGGCACACGGACGATCCAGTTCGCGAACACCAGGCCGTCGAGGACGAAGAACGCCGTGACGCGAACCCGCATCCGGCGCCCGGTCAGCCCAGCTTGTGCGACAAAGATCGCCGTGCCCCGATCCCGATGAGCCTGTTCTGACTGACCGTGCGCCCACCCCGCAGCGTGACGGCCGCCCGCGACAACGCGTCGATCGTCAGCACCGACCGAGCCTAAACCGCTCCGTCAGCCGACCGAAAATGAAAATCAGGCCGGCCGCGGCGCTGCGCGATCGGGCACGACGCTGTATCTCGCCGGCGCTGGCGACCTCCGGAGCGGTATCAGTCCAAGCGCTCCGGGGGTTCACCATGAATGCACGCCTACTCGCCGCTGCGGCTGCCGTCAGCCTTGGCGCGGGAATCGGCATTACCGTCGCAACAGTGCCGGCCGGCGCGACCACGCCCGCCTGTGCCGCATCGCAACTGCGGCCGCACTACGACGGGCAACAGGGTGCGGCGGGCACCCTCTACGACCTGTGGCACTTCGTCAACGTCGGCGCGACCTGTCAGACGATCGGCTTTGTCGGTGCGCGCAACTTCGGCTCGGACGGCCGCCCACTACCGACGACCGTCCACTGGGTAGGCACCAAGCAGACCGTCGTGATCGGGCACGGGCAAAGCGCGCACTGGCGCTTCTCGTTCACGAACCCGTCGATCCTTAACTGCGCGCCCGAGGCGGCCACCAACATGATCGTCACGCCGCCGAACAACACCGTTCCGGTGCTCGCCGGCCGCGGCGAGAAGTCCTGCAACGGCGTGTTCAACGCCTCCGCGCTTCAGTTCGGCGTCTGACGCCGAGCCGAATCCCTCAGCGCGCCAGCGCCGTGGTCAGCCGGCGGGCACTCGCCACCAGGACGGGCGCGTAGCGCTGGCCCGGTGCCCGGCCGAGCCGCTCGATCGGCCCGGAAATCGAGATCGCCGCGATAACCTCGCCGGTCTGCGGCGCGCGCACCGGGGCGGACACCGACGCGACGCCTGCCTCCCGCTGGGCAACCGACTGGGCCCAGCCGCGCCGCCGTACCTCGGCGAGTACCCGCTCGGTGAAGGCGGCGCGGGGCAGCAGCTCGGCGAGTGTGGTCGCATCCAGCCACGCACAGAGCACCTGTGCGCCCGATCCGGCGGTCAGCGGCAGCCGGGCGCCCACCGGGACCGTGGTGCGCAGGCCGGACGTTCGCTCGGCGGCCGCGATGCAGACGCGCACATCGCCGTCGCGTCGGTACAGCTGTGCGCTCTCGCCGGACTCGTCGCGCACCCAGGCGAGCACCGGGCCGGCCGCGGCGACAACGGGATCCGGCAGCGCAGCGGCCAGCTCACCCAGCCGCGGTCCCAGCACGAACCGCCCATCCCCGTCGCGCGCGAGCAGGCGATGGACCTCGAGTGCGACAGCGAGCCGGTGCGCGGTCGCCCGGGGCAGACCGGTTGCGTCGACGAGTTCGCCGAGCGTCACGGGAGAATGGGCCGTCGCATCCAGGATGGCCGCCGCCTTGTCAATCACGCCGATGCCGCTATGCTGTCTCACGAAGCGATACTACGATCTCACATTTCGGGATGGCAAGACTATGGCCAAGACGCTCGCCGAGAAGCTCTGGGACAGCCACGTCGTGCGCAGCGCCGCAAGCGTTCCCGACCTGCTCTACATCGACATGCACCTCGTGCACGAGGTGACAAGTCCACAGGCGTTCGAGGGGCTGCGCCTCGCCGGGCGAACGGTACGCCGCCCCGATCTCACACTCGCCACCGAGGACCACAACGTCCCGACCGAACGAATCGAGTTGCCCATTGCCGACCCGGTGTCGAGAACCCAGGTCGAGACGCTGCGCAAGAACTGTGCAGACTTCGGCGTGCGGCTCTACCCGATGGGCAACCTCGAGCAGGGCATCGTGCATGTGATCGGACCACAGCTCGGCATCACCCAGCCGGGCCTGACCATCGTCTGCGGTGACTCGCACACCTCCACGCACGGCGCATTCGGTGCGCTGGCTTTCGGCATCGGCACTTCGCAGGTCGAGCATGTACTGGCCACGCAGACGTTGCCCATGGACCGTCCCAAGACGATGGCCGTCACGGTCAACGGCGACCTGCCCGAGGGCGTCACGCCGAAAGACGTCATCCTCGCCGTGATCGCCAAAACAGGCACAGGCGGCGGGCAGGGCTACATGGTCGAGTATCGCGGCTCGACGTTCGAGCAGATGTCGATGGAAGGCCGCATGACCGTATGCAACATGAGCATCGAATGGGGTGCTCGCGCCGGCATGGTCGCGCCCGACGAGACGACGTTCGCGTATCTGAAGGGTCGCCGGCACGCGCCGACCGGGCCGCAGTGGGATGAGGCGGTCGCGTACTGGCGCAGTCTGTGCACCGACGACGGTGCGGTTTTCGACACTGAGGTCAGTCTCGACGCAAGGACGCTGACGCCGTTCGTCACGTGGGGCACCAACCCGGGGCAGGGTGCACCGCTTTCCGAGTCCGTGCCCGACCCGGCGGCCTTCGAGGACGATTCCGACCGGGTGGCGGCCGAGAAAGCCCTGGCGTACATGGGGCTGTCGGCCGGAACTCGACTGCGGGACATCAAGGTCGACACGGTGTTCGTCGGCTCGTGCACGAACGGCCGCATCGAGGACCTGCGTGCCGCCGCCGGGGTGATCGAGGGCCGTCATGTGGCTGACGGCATCCGCATGCTCGTGGTGCCGGGCTCGATGCGGGTGCGGGCGCAGGCCGAAGCGGAGGGCCTCGACGCCATCTTCACCGCTGCCGGCGCCGAGTGGCGCAGCGCCGGATGTTCCATGTGCCTCGGCATGAACCCCGACCAGCTCGCCCCGGGCGAGCGCAGCGCATCGACGTCCAATCGCAACTTCGAGGGCCGCCAGGGCAAGGGCGGGCGCACCCACCTCGTTTCACCGCTTGTCGCCGCCGCCACCGCGGTTACCGGCCACCTGGCCGGCCCGGCCGACCTGTAAGGAAGACACAGCAGCCATGGACAAATTCACCGTGCACACGGGGCGAGCCGTGCCACTGCGGCGCAGCAACGTCGACACCGACCAGATCATCCCGGCGGTGTACCTCAAGCGCGTGAGTCGAACCGGTTTCGAGGACGGCCTGTTCGCCGCATGGCGCGCCGGCGAACCGGAGTTCGTGCTCAACCAGGACCGCTTCGCCGGCGCCACGATCCTGGTGGCCGGCCCCGATTTCGGAATCGGCTCGTCCCGCGAGCACGCGGTGTGGGCGCTCCTGGACTATGGCTTCAAGGCCGTGATCTCACCACGCTTCGGCGACATCTTCCGCGGCAACTCACTCAAGGCCGGCCTGCTGACCGTGATCCTCGACGAGAAGATCGTGCAACGCCTCTGGGGCGACCTCGACGACGACCCGACCGTCGAGATAACGGTCGACCTTGTCGAGCGGCATGTCCGCTGGCACGGCGAGGTGCACGGTTTCGAACTGGACGACTACACGCGCTGGCGGCTGCTCGAGGGGCTGGACGATATCGGGCTCACCCTCCGGCACACCGACCATATCGCGGCATACGAAGCCCAGCGCCGGCCCTGGCTGCCCACAATGGCGAATTCCCCTACGTAGCAAGGACATTCTCGACGTAGGACTTGCCCCTGTCACGTCGTGGCACTGTGATCCGCGCTGCTAAGCTGAGAAATGTCTTGCGACACAAGCGGATTAGGCTTGACGCAGCCGTTTGACGCTTTACCGTTGCAGGGCAAGTCGGCCATACGGGCCGAGTTCATGTCCGAGGGGGACACGTTGCCAAACAAGGCTCAGTTCATCGAGTTGGTCGCTAACCGGCTCGACGGAGACAAGAAGCGCGCGCAACAGGCCGTCGACGCCGTCATCGACGAGGTGCAGGCCCAGGTCGCGAAGGGCGAGCGGGTCGTACTGACCGGCTTCGGCATCTTCGAGAAGCGCGTGCGCGGTCCGCGTATCGCGCGCAACCCCGCCACCGGTGCGCAGGTTCGGGTGAAGAAGACCGCGGTCCCGGCGTTCCGTGCGGGCGCCGAGTTCAAGGCCACCACCAGCGGCGCCAAGAAGGTCGCGAAGGCCCCGGCCAAGAAGGCTGCAGCGACGAAGAAGGTGACGGCCAAGGCACCCGCCACCAAGGCGGCTGCCAAGAAGGCGCCGGCGAAGAAGGCCACCGCCAAGACATCAGCCAAGGCACCCGCCAAGAGGGCGGCGGCGAAGAAAGCCCGCTGAACCAGTCAGGTCAGCGAGCGGCGTTGCCGTAGTAGTCGGCGCTGACCACGGCGCCGTCGGCGAAGCAGAGCACCCACGCCGCTCCCTTGCGTGTGTGGGCGTCGTCGACGCCGGCGAGGTCGGCCACCAGCCCTGGTACGGCAATGCCCTGGCTGCACACCACTGCGGCCGGCACCGACTTTGCCAGCGCGAGCAGCTCACTGCGTGTCGCCCCGGGATTGTCGAGATACGCCTCGTCGGCGAATGCCGGGCTGATCTCAAGGTCCAGGCCGGCGGCCACGGCAAACGGCTCGACAGTCTGCACACAGCGCACCAGGTCAGCCGACAACACACGCACGGGGGCGAACAAACGCAGGAACGCCGCCAGCCCGCGCATCTGGCGGCGGCCCGCCTTGTCGAGTGGGCGCAGCCGGTCGTCGCCTTGCCACTGCGTACGCTTGCCGGCCTTGGCGTGCCGGAGCAGCACGATTACCGACTGCGGCACCGGCCGCGCCGCGAACGCGTCCAGAACCGACCGGTCGACGTCGTGGCTGAGCTTGGTGCGCGCTTCGGGGAGCGGCAACCAGAGCAGAGCGTCAACCTCGGCGTTCGCCGCGAACTCGCCGGCCAGGTGGCGCATCGCCCAGAACCGCACCGTCTTGGGCACGTCGTCGACGAGGTAGGAGGTCTCGATCAGCCGGCGGGTAACCGCCACAACGGCACCTGTCTCCTCGCCCACCTCACGCACCGCGGCAGACAGGTCACGTTCGCCACGGTCGAGCTTGCCCTTGGGCAGCGACCAGTCGTCGTAGCGGTCGCGGTGTATCACCGCGACGCGCAGGGGTCCGTCGTCGTCGCGCCACACGACGCCGCCCGCTGCGAGGATGGTGGGCTGCACCGCTACTCGCCGCGGCCGCCAAGTCGCTTCATCAGCCGTTCCTGGTAGTCGACATCGCCGGCAGAGCGCTCCCAGCTTCCGTCAGGCCGCAGTTCCCACGCCGCGGTCTCCGGCGCGAACGCTGCATTGAGGCACCAGCGCAGGTGGTCGGTGGCCACCGTGTCGTTCACCCGGCAGAGCACCTCGACGCGCCGGTCGAGGTTGCGGTGCATCAGGTCGGACGATCCGATCCAGTACTCGGGCTCGCCGGCGTTGGCGAAGTAAAAGATGCGCGAGTGCTCCAGGAACCGGCCGAGGATCGAACGGGTGACGATGTTCTCCGACAGACCCGGCACGCCGGCCTTGATCGTGCAGAACGTGCGCACGAGCAGCTCCACGCGCACCCCCGCCTGTGAGGCCCGGTACAGCGCGTCAATCGTCTGCTCGTCGACCAGGTGGTTCGTCTTGATCTGGATATGCGCCTCGCGGCCGGCCCGCGTGTGCTCGATCTCTCGCTGGATTCGCTCGATGAGACCAACCCGCACGCCGCGGGGCGCGACCAGGAGTGACCGGTACTCGGTCTGCCGCGAGTAGCCGGTAAGGACGTTGAACAGGTCGGTCAGGTCGGCGCAGATCGCATCGTCCGCCGTGAACAGCCCGATGTCCTCGTACAGACGCGCCGTCCTCTGGTTGTAGTTGCCGGTGCCGATGTGCGCGTAGCGACGGATCGCCCCGCCCTCCTGACGCACGACGAGCGCCGTCTTGCAGTGCGTCTTGAGCCCGACCAGGCCGTACACGACGTGGCAGCCCGCGCGCTCGAGGGCACGCGCCCACTTGATGTTCGCCTGCTCATCGAAGCGGGCCTTGATCTCGACGATCACCACGACCTGCTTGCCCGCCTCGGCGGCGTCGATGAGCGCGTCGACGATGGGGGAGTCGCCCGACGTGCGATACAGCGTCTGCTTGATGGCGAGGACGTTAGGGTCGGCCACCGCCTGCTCGATGAACCGCTGCACGCTCGTCGCGAACGACTCATACGGGTGGTGCACCAGCACGTCACCCTCGCGCAGGGTGGCGAACACCGACTTCGGGGTCTCGCCCTCGGCGAAGCGCGGATGCGTCGCCGGTACGAACGGCCGATCCTTCAGCGC
>JBKPQY010000208.1:0-14063 GCA_046734315.1 Actinomycetota bacterium
CTACCGGGGCGGCGGGACGCAGTGCTCGACGGAGGCGACCAGCGCGTTGGCGTAGCGCTGCTCATCGGCGACGTCCAGTCCTGACATTCCGGCGCTGTTCCCACCGGACTCGTTGTAAATCCACGGGACGTGCGACAGCAACTGGACCTGCCAGATGTTGCCGGCGGGCAGCCCCCGGGTGCCGAGGTCATAGCCGACGTTGCTCTGAAGGGCGACCGACAGGCCTTCGACACGGGCTCGCTCGTCACGGAAGATCTGGCCGTACTTGGCGCTCAGTGCCGCCAACTTGGCGTCAGTGAAGTAGATGCGTTTGCCCGTCGTGCTGACCCGGTACGTGCCGACGGACTGGTAATACACGATGTTGTTGCCCGCGTCGAAGCCGATGCCGCCGTTCGACCCGGCCTGGTCGTGGATGCTCAACGCCAGCGCCGCGTGGGCCTCGTTGGCGATGGCCGCGCGCTGGCCCAGCGACACCCGGTCCATGACGCTGGACTTGGTCATGACGACCCGGTAGCCGGCGGCCTGCAGTTTCTGCTTCACCAGTTCGGCCACCGCGAACACGTCCCGCATCTCGGGCTCGTTCTCGAATGTCGAGACGTCGAGTCCGGTGGCGGGATCGATTGCCGAGATGGACGGACTGTGCCCCGGATCAACGACGACGACCGGCGCCCCGTCCGGTGGCTTGACGACACGCCTCGTGGTCGAGGGGTGCGAGCTCGACGGGCTGGGCTTCGGCGTTGCGTGGGTTGGTGTGGGTCGCAGCACCGACGCGTGGGTGCTCGGCGGTCGGGACGTGTGCATCCGACTGGACGACATCGTCGGGGTAGGCGTTGGTGCGCTGGAAAGGGCACCCTTCGGTGCGCGCGAAGAACACGCCGCCGCCACTCCGAGGACACAGACGGCCCCGGCGACGAGGCCCGCGAAGCGCAGCCGACCGCAACGACTCACCGGGCCACCGTAGCGACCCGTCATCGAGCAGCATGTGAACCACGCTGGACGTGCCGCCCTGCGGCGGTCGACGCTCTGCGTCAGGCCCGTCGGGGCGACACGTCCGGCCCGGGTCAGGAGTAGAGGCCTGGAGTACCGAAGAAGGTGTTCAGCGCCGAGATGTCGTGGTGGTACTCGGCATTCTGCGTCGGAGTCTGGTTCGCATCAGGCAGGGAGATCAGCTGCTTGAGCTGGGCGATCTGGGTCGCGAAGGCCCCACCCGCCGCCTTGAGATCGTTCTCGGCCTGGGTCCAGTAGATGCCCTGGTTTGCCGAAACGGCCTTGGCCCCGGTGATCCAGGCGGCCTGAGCGCCGGCGAAGGCGTTGTTGCCGCTCGTCCCTGCCACGGTGGGGTGCACTTGCAGGCGGCATATGCTCACCGACACGGGCAGGTGCACGGTGTGCGTGGTGTTCGGCGGAGTCGTGGCGACCGAGCTCGAGAATCGGCAGGCGCCGCTGGTCACCGGGTTGAAGTTCAGCCACTCCACGGTCGCGGAGGCGAAGTGGCCCGGCAGGACGGTCACGGTGCGCACGACGCCGGGTCCGGCCATGGCTCCACTCAATGTGCGCTGTGCATGCGCGAGGACGTGGCCGTGGCTGTCCAGGGCATCCAGGCCCGGGTAGCCGTACAGGCTGCACGTGCTGTGGCTGACGTTGCGGAACAACAGCCAGAAGGCGCCGTGTCCCGCCGCGCCCTGCGAGGGCGCACGGGTTACTGCCAGCGAGCTGTTTCCACACGCCGGGACGGCGGCCGCCGCTTCGCCCGCGGTAGCGAGGATCCCGCCGGCGATCAGTGTGCCGCCCACGGCTAGGACGGCCAATCGAGTGGGCCATTTGGTCATGTCGTCCTCCCAGGTCGACAACAACGGAAGCACCACGCAGGAGCCGGCCTGTAGCCGCGTAATACCAAGCTGTGTGTCAGGTGCCCGCAAAGGCAGCCAGATCCTGTTGCGTTCGCCTGCTGCGCGGAGTGGCAGGAGTCAAACGCCTGAGCGTTCCGGCGGCTGGTTTACGCGAGACGGGCGGGTGCTCGATGCTGTGCGCCATGACGGGTCCCGACGTGCAGTCTGCGGCGGCACAGAGCTTTCTCCGCGGCCTGCCCCGCAGTCTCGTCGAGCAGCTGCTGACGACGGGCACGTGTCTGGACGTTCCCTCGGGCACGACGGTTTATCGCCCGGGCGACGATCCCAGAGCGTTTCTCGTGGTGCACGGCCTGCTTCGCGTCTACATGAGCTCACCGGAGGGGCGGCACGTGACGGTCCGCTATACGCGTGCGGGCGACGTACTCGGCATCCCGGTACTGATCGGCGGTCCTGTGTACGTCGGTGTCTCGACGCTGGCCGACTCGCGGCTGTTCCGGATCGACGCGCCGCTGCTGATCGCCGCGGCGCGGCGAGACGCCGCGGTGGCGTGGGCGCTTGCCGAGGAGGTGAACCGCCGCCTCTACGAGAATCTCATGCAGACTGCGGTGAACGCGTTCGGCACGGTGCGCCAGCGCGTGGCTGTGCATCTGCTCGACCTTGCTGCCGCCCGGCAACGACCGGGCGCCGAACCGGTAGCGCGGACGTCTCAGCAGGAACTCGCCGACGCCGTGGGGTCGGTCCGCGAGGTCGTCGCCCGGGTGCTGCGGGACTTCCGCGTCGCCGGGCTGGTGGCCACCGGGCCGGACGGCGTCCACATCCTCGATGCGGCGGCCCTGCACGACGAGTGTCGCCGGCAGGGCTGAGCCACTACCAAAGTCACAGACGCCGGCGCCCCCCGCGGCCGAAGCTGGTCCGCATGTCCATCACCAACCCGATCCGCGCCGTATCCGTTGTCAGCACGGGAAGCGTCGAGATCCACCCGGAACAGGTCAACGGCAGCGTCAAGCCGCTCTATTGGTGGCTGTTGACGTCGCGACAATGGCTTCCGCCGCGGCCGATCAACGTCTACGTCATCGAGCACGCAAAGGGGCTCGTACTGTTCGACACCGGCCAGGACCGCGCGTCGGTCACGGACGGTGCGTATTTCCCGAGGGGGGTAAGCGGCCAGGTGTACAAGCACCTGGCGCGCTTCCACATCGGGGTGGACGAGACGCTCGAGGGTCAGCTCGCGACGCTGGGGTACACAGCGGCCGACGTCGGCACGGCGATCGTCTCGCATCTGCATCAAGATCACATCGGTGGCTTGGCCGAGCTCAAGCAAGCCGAGCTGATGGTGAGCCGGGCAGAGTGGCGCGAGCTGTCCCGCGCCGCGCCGGAGGCGCGAGGATTCCTCAGGGCGCACATCACGCTCCCCGGCCTGCGCTGGACGCAGTTCGAGTTCGAGCCGGACCCGGGTGTTGCGCCGTTCGCCGAATCGCTGGACCTCATGGGCGACGGCTCACTCCTGCTGCTTCCCACGCCGGGGCACACCGCCGGATCGGTGTCACTGCTCGTCCGGGGGCGGACCGGTCCGCCGCTGCTGTTGATCGGCGACCTCAGCTACGACGCCAACCTGCTTGCGCGCCGACAGGTGCCGGGCGTCGGCAAGCGGCGCCACATGCTGCGCTCGACGGACCGGGTACTCGCGCTTGCCGAGCGACTGCCGGGCCTGGTCGTCTTGCCCGCCCACGACCCCGGCGCCGCCCGCCGTCTGCTGGAGGCGTCGTCATGAGCCCCGTGACGTTCACAACACGATCACGATCAACCGGGCGCTCGGCGACGTGTTCGCCTATCTCGCGGCCTTCGAGAAGCTCCCGCGGTGGAATTACGCGATCGCCGAAACGCACAAGATCACAGACGGGCCGGTGCGCGTCGGCACCCGCTACCGGCAGCTCCGAAACGTCCCCAATCGGGGCGAGGAGTACTTCGAGGTCATCACGTTCGAGCCCGAACGGAGGCTCGCAATCCACGGCGACATCGGCCCGGTCTCGGGCGAGGTCGCATATCTGCTCGAGGACACACGTGCGGCCACAGTGCTCACGAACACCTGCGACCTGCACGCGCGCGGCGCGGCGGGCGTGTTGGCGCCGCTGCTCACCCGGCAGGTCAGATCGGCAGTGGCCGCGAATCTCGATGTGCTCCGGCAGATTCTCGAACGTGGCGAGGCATAGGCGTCATGGTTGCGCACCGCTCTCCCGGCGGGCGCGGGCGCGGCGCTTGCCGGCATGCATCGCCTGGACGCGAGCGATGGGGATCGCGCGACCCTCGTCGACGAGATCGGCGGGCAGCCGCTGCGGCGGGGGCATGAGCTCGGCCCACGGGTCGCTGCTCGAGAGCAGCGCGGGCACCGTGTGCACCGTGAAGTTGCCGGGCGCGGCACGATCGAGGTCGTCCCAGGCGATCGGAAACGATACCGGCACGCCGTCGCGCAGCCGCGGGCTGTACGCCGCCACCACCGTGGCCCCGCCGGCCCGGGTCGAGTCGAGGAACACCTTGCCCTCGCGCTCCTCGCGTACGAACGCTGTAGTGGCGAGCGACGGGTCGAGGCGCTCGGCGCGGGCGGCCAACGCGCGCGTCGCGGCAGCCACCTCCTCGGCCGTCGCCAGCTGCAGCGGGACGAAGACGTGCACCCCCTTCGCGCCGCTCGTCTTCACGGCACCGCTCAGCCCGGCCTCGGCGAGCGCCGCCCGCACCAGGTGCGCGGCCCGCACGGCGAGCCCGAACGCCTCCGCGTCGGGCGGGTCGATGTCCAGGACAAGATAGGTCGGGTGGTCGTGGTCGTCGACGCGGAACAGCGTCGGGTGGTATTCGACCGCGCGCTGGTTCGCAAACCACAGCAGCGTCCGCCGGTCGTTGCACAGGGCGTATCGCACCGTGCGCTTTGACGCCTCGGCCCACACCGGCACGGTGGCCACCCATGGCGGCGTGTAGCGCGGAACGTTCTTCTGCATGAACGGAGCCTGACCACGCAGCACCCGAACAACCGACAACGGCCGGTCGCGCAGTTCGCGGATGATCCGCTCACTCACGGTATCGAGGTAGCCGACGAGGTCGCCCTTGGTGGCCCCCGCGCCCTCGAACAGGGGCTGATCGAGATTCGTCAGCTGCACTTCTTCGGGCACATCGGCGCTCATCGCCTTATCGTGCACCCCGGAGTGTGATTACTCGACGGATACGACTGTGGCGCGAAGGGTGCGGTTCGGTCCGGCCGTGTAGAAGATCGTCGACCCGGGGCGCGCACCGGCGAGAGCTCGCCCGAGCGGGCTCTCCGGCGTGATCACGTCGAACCGATCGGTGGCCTCGTCGACCGAACCGAGCAGGAACGCCTCGGGGCCGTCCCCGAAATCGACGGTCACGACGTCACCCACCGTGACACCGTCGTCCGCCCGCGGGGCGCTCGGCGATTCGAGTGTGGCCAGGTCCGCTTCGACGGTAGCAATCCGCTCGTCGAGCATGGCTAGCCGTATGTGGCCGTCCACGTTGGTTGCCCGGTCGGCCACGTCGCCGGCGCCGCTCGGGATGGTTTCGGCCAGGGCCTGATCCCGTTCGGCACGCAGCGCATCGAGTCGCGCCGTCAAGATCTCCCGCCGGGAGGCAGTGCTGAGAGTCGCAGTCATCGTCGTCCCCTCCGGAGCCCTACAGATACCGTTGAGCCCGTCAACGGAACTCTGACCCGCCGTATGCCCACCCGGCACGTGGTTCTCATCGCTCTCTTATCGCGGGCGGCGGCGACTGGGCGTCCTACGATGCACAACCATGCTGCGTCCCGTCCTCGCGACACGGTACGTGACGCCGTTGCGTGAAGGCGGTTCCCTGCCCGGGCTCATGGAGGCCGACGATCTGGGGACCTACGTAGTCAAGTTCCGTGGCGCGGGACAGGGTCGCGAGGCGCTCATCGCCGAGGTCATCTGCGCACGGCTGGCCCGCGAACTGGACCTGCCGGTGCCGGAGCTCGTCACCGTCGAGGTCGGCACAGCGCTCGCGCCCGGCGAACCGGACGAGGAGGTACAGGCGCTGCTGCGGGCCAGCGCCGGGCTGAACCTCGGCGTCGACTTCCTGCCCGGCGCGCTCGACTTCGACGCAGGCGCGTTCGGCGTCGACCGGGCATTCGCCGGTCAGGTGCTGTGGTTCGACGCGTTGATCAACAACGTTGACCGCTCGTGGCGTAACCCGAACCTGCTGTTCTGGCACGGACGTCCGTATCTGATCGACCACGGCTCAGCACTCACGTATCACCACACCTGGGCGTCCCCGGCCGCCTCGGCGGAACGCCCCTACGACGCGGCCGACCACGTTCTGATCGGCACGGCGCCCGACGTGCAGGCCGCAGACGCCGCACTGGCGCCGCGGCTGACCGACGATCTGGTGGCGGCCGGCTGCGCCGACGTGCCCGACGAGTGGCTGGCCGGCGAGGCGGGATTCGCCGGACCGGACGACGTGCGCCAGGGCTACCGTGACTGGTTCCGCGCCCGGCTAGCGGCGCGCCGGACATGGGTGCCGGCACTGCGGGACAGTGTCGCCGCGGGCCCCGCGCCACGAACGCCCCGCCGGCGGCGGTGGCAGCCATGGTTGGGTGATGCCCCGTGACCACGCTGCACCCGTTCGAATACGTCGTGCTGCGTGTTGTGCCGCGCGTGGACCGCGGCGAGTCGATCAACGCCGGGGTCGTCCTGTACTGCCAGGCGCTGGACTTTCTCGGCTGCCGCGTCCATCTCGACCGCGACCGGCTCGCCGCGCTCGACCCGGGCGCGGACGCGATCGCCATTGACCGTGCGCTGGCCGCGGTCTCGGACTTCTGCGGCGGCGCCGGCCCAGCTGCCGGCGAGCAGCTCGGACGGCGCTTCCAGTGGTTGGCCGCTCCGCGCAGCACCGTCGTGCAGCCGAGCGCTGTGCACACCGGCCTGACTGCCGATCCGGACGCGGAACTCGATCGCCTGCTGGCCACGCTCGTCCTGCCGGGCTGAACCCGGTCGGTTACGCGGACAGCCAGCCGCGTAATCGCTCGACCGTCGCGTCGATGACAGCATCGAGGGCGCCCGGCTCCTCGAACAAGTGCGTCGCGCCGGCGATCACTACGAGCTCGACGCTGCCCCCACCGGCAGTGATCGACGCCGCGGCCTGCTCATTGAGGTCACGCACCACCGGGTCATTGCCACCGACGATCAGCAAGGTCGGTGCGTGCACCGCCGGCAGCACCTCCGCCGCGAGATCGGGGCGGCCACCTCGCGAGACCACGCCGTGGACCAGTCCCGGCCGATCGGCAGCGCAGCGCAGCGCCGCGGCCGCGCCGGTACTGGCGCCGAACAGGAACAGGGGCGGTGGCGCCGCCCGAGAGGTCGTGGCCAGCCAGTCGGCGGCCGCGGTCAGCCGCTGCGCCAGCAGCGCGATGTCGAAGCGCAGCGTGCCGGTGCGGCGGTCGAGCTCGTCCTCCGCGGCGGTGAGCAGGTCCATCAGCACGGTCGCGAACGCGACCCGGTTCAGCGCCGCGGCAACGTATCGGTTACGCGGACTGTGCCGGCTGCTGCCGCTGCCGTGCGCGAACAGCACCACACCTCCAGGCGTGGGCGACTGCGTGTAGTCGCCGTCGAGCAGCACCGGCCCGGCGCGGACGCGAACGGCCTCAGCGTGCACTCTGCGTCACTACCCGCACGCGTCAGTCCGCCAAACCCGGTCGCCACCGCCGGACGTGCCAGTGAAGCGCCCCGGCCGCGGCAAGTGTGAAGCCGAACAGCGTCGTCAGCCCGGTACGTAGCCCGAAGCTCTGCGCCACCAACGCCACCATGACCGGCCCGACGATTTGCCCCACCGCGGCGGCGGCGAGCACCTGGCCGAGTGCACCGTCCGCACCGCGAGGGCTTGCGGCCACGTGCAACGCGGAAGCCAAGGGGAACGTCGCACCGATCCCGATTCCGATGATGGCGAGGCCGGTGACTGCGAGCGGTGCGCCGGTTGCGGTCAGCAGCACCGGCAACCCGCCGAGCGTCAGTGCCAGCGCGCCGGCGAGCAGCAGTTCGGCCGGCACACGGTGCGCAAGCCGGCTGACCAGCAACCGTCCCGCGAGGTTCGTGAGGTACAGCACGCTGACCAGCCCGGCAGCAGTCTGGCCTGGCAGCCCGACGCTGTCACCGAGATAGCTCGCGAGCCAGAACGCCAGCGCGAACTCGAGCGCCACGATCGCGATCACCACCAGCAGCGTCGCGGGCACGCCGCCGTCCCCGCCGCCGCCAGCGGCCCGTGCCGTATCGAGTCGGGGCTCGGGCAGCGGCACGAAGGCCGTTGCCGTCACAGTCACGACGACTGCCGTGGCACACAGCGCGAACGCTGCCCGCCAGCCGAGCGGCGTGCCGGCAGCAACGCCGACCAGCAGCGGGCTGACCACACCGCCGAGGCTGACCGCGACTTCACCCTCGGACATCGCGACGGCCCGGCGCGCACCGTGCTGGTCGGCGAGTACCGCCCACACGCGTATGAGCGCGGCCGTCCCGAAGAAGCTCACCGCGAATGCCGCGAGGACGGTGACCTCGAGCCGGTTGCCGTACCCCACGGCGAGCCACGCGACCGCGGCGCCGAGCATGCCACCGCGGATTGCGACCCCCCGGGCCGGCATCCGGCGGGCGCGCGCCGTCAGCAACCCGGCGAGACCTCCGCCGACGGCGAAACCAACCTGGTGCAGGACACTCGCGAGGTAGCTGACGTGCTCTGCTCGCCGCAGGTACGGGAGGGCGGGCCCCAACCCGGCGTTGAGCATCCCGAACGCGAGCAGCACCACGAACGCGGCCCAGGTCACCCGATCGCGACGGTAACCACGGGCCGAGACGGCTGCATCCGGTCCGATCACGTCAGCCGCCCGAGGGCCGGCAGCACGCGGACGAGTACGGCAAGCATCCGGTCATCCTTGCCGATGAGGTCCCTGCCACGATCGACCACGTGACACAACATGACGCAGCTTCGATTCGCTGGGGCATCCTCGGGGCCGGTGGCATCGCCGGGCTGGTCGGTCCGGAGATCGCCGCGGAACCGGGCAACGAGGTCATGGCGGTCGGCGCGCGCGACCTGGAACGGGCGACCCGGCTGGCGCAGGCCGTCGGTGCGCCGCGTTCCTACGGCTCCTACGCGGATCTGGTCGCCGATCCCGATGTCGACATCGTCTACATCACCACCACACCCGCCCAGCACCACGAGCAGGCACTGCTGGCCCTGCGCGCGGGCAAACCGGTGCTGGTCGAGAAGCCCTTCACCGTCAACGCCCGCGAGGCCGGCGAGGTGGTCGCCGAAGCGCGAGCACGGCAGCTGTTCTGCATGGAGGGCATGTGGATGCGGCTCAACCCGCTGATCATCCGAGCCCAGCAGATCGCGCGGTCCGGCCGAATCGGCGAGATGATCAGCGTGCACGCCGACCTGTCCCACCTGTTCGAGTTCGACCCGAAGCATCGCGTCTACGACCTGGCCGCCGGCGGCGGCGCGCTGCTCGACCTCGGCGTGTACCCAGCGACGTTTGCCTGGCTGTTCCTCGGCCGCCCGGACACCGTCGAGGCGATCGGGGCGGCGGCCCCGACCGGGACGGACGCCAGTGTCGCGATGCAGTGGGGCTACTCGGACGGCCGGTTCGCCCAGATCTCGTGCACCACGCTCGGCACCAATCCGCTCACCGGACTCGTCGCCGGCACCAAGGGCTGGATTTCGATCGGCGGCCGGGTGCACCGCGCCCCCTTCATCACCGTGCACGACGACTCGGGTGACGAGGTGCTGAACCAGACGATCAAGGGCGCAGGATTCAACCACGAGATCGCCGAGGTGGCACGCTGCCTGGGTGCGGGCGAGAAGGAAAGCCCGCTCGTCCCACTGGACGAGACGATCGCCGTCCTCGGCGTCCTCGACGGCGCTCGCGCTCAGCTCGGGGTGCGCTACCCGGCCGACGACGGTTGACCGCAGCTGCCTAGACCACACGCAGTTCCGGCGTCGGTACGGTCTCGCCGATGACCGGTGCGCCGGCGATCTCGCCCACGAGCAGCAGCCCACCGCTGGTCTGCGCGTCGGCGAGGAGCAGCAGCTCGTCCTCCGGGAGCATCGATTCGAGGTGAGGGCGCACCCAGTCGAGGTTGCGTTTCGTGCCGCCGCTGACGAAACGTTCGCGCAGCGCCTCGCGTGCGCCGTCGAGGTATGGCACCGCCGCGGCGTCGACGACTGCGCCCACCCCCGACGCACGCACCATCTTGTACAGGTGGCCGAGCAGCCCGAATCCGGTTACGTCGGTGGCAGCCTCGACGCCGGCGCCGAGCGCCGCCGCCGCGGCGTCGCGGTTGAGCCGCGTCATACAGTCGATCGCCTGCGGGAACACCTCACCGGTCGCCTTGTGCCGGTTGTTCAGCACGCCGACGCCGAGCGGCTTGGTCAGGCTGATCGGGAGCCCCGGGCGTGCGCGGTCATTGCGCAGCAGACGTCGGGGATCGGCCGTGCCCGTCACGGCCATGCCGTACTTCGGCTCGGGATCGTCGACGCTGTGCCCGCCGCCGACGGCGCAGCCGGCCGCACGGGCGACGGACAGCCCGCCGCGAAGCACCTCCCGGACGAGGTCGAGGGGCAGTACCCCACGGGGCCAGCCGAGCAGGTTCACCGCGACGAGCGGACGCCCGCCCATCGCGTAAATGTCGGACAGTGCGTTGGCGGCTGCGATGCGGCCCCAGTCGTACGGGTCGTCGACGACGGGCGTGAAGAAGTCGGCGGTCGCGACCACGGCGGTATCCGCATCGATCGTCACGACGGCTGCGTCATCGCCCGCGTCGATGCCGACGAGGACGCTGCCGGTCGGGTCGCCGATCAGGTCGGCCACGATCTCCTCGAGCTCACCGGGCGGGATTTTGCACGCGCATCCCCCGCCGTGCGCGTACTGGGTCAGCCGCCAGCCTGCCGACATGGGAGCGACGATAACCCGTAGCGTTTACCGGCGGAGGCGTACAGGCGCCTGGTGGCCCTCCCGGTCTTCAAAACCGGTGGAGCCGAGCATCTCGGCTCGGCGGGTTCGATTCCCGTCCGCCTCCGCGCTCACCGGCCAGCCTCGTGCGTCGCGACGCGAGCCGCGTGCGTGAGCTGCTCGACCCAGCCGTCCGCCACGTCGACCGACGCCCCGCCGTACGCTCCCTGCCGGGCGCGGGCGTTGACGCCGGCCAGGATCGCGGCCAGCCGCCACAGCGCGAATGCCAGGTAGTACCCGAGGTCGTCGAGCGGCCGGCCCGTCGCTTCGGCGTACCGCTCGGCAAGCTGCTCGCGCGGCACGTAGCCGGCGCCACGGGTCGGGCGCGGCAGGGGCACCCCATCGCCGGGCGCGCCCCAGTAGGCGAGCAGCCAACCCAGGTCGGCAAGCGGGTCGCCGAGCGTCGCGAGCTCCCAGTCGAGGACCGCACGCACCTCGCCCGCCCCGCCGACGATCATGTTCGCGGGACGGAAGTCGCCGTGCACGATGGTGATCTCCCGCTGCACGGGCGCGCCGTCGCGAAGGCGGGTCAGCACGTCGCGCATCGCAGCGGTAACCGGAGCTCCGAGTCGATCGAGCTGCCCTTCCCAGCGGGTGAGCTGCCGGGTCACGTAGTCGCTGCCTTTGCCGAGGCCGCCCAGCCCGACATCGGACGGCGTGACGGCGTGCAGACCGGCCAGCACATCCACGAGATGCGGCCCGAGCGCGGCGCGTGCCGGCATGTCAAGCGTTTGCTCGGCCGGCTGCTGGTCCCCCGGCACGACGCCTGGGACATAGTCCATGACGAAGAACGGCACGCCGATGACAGCCGGGTCCTCGCAGGCGGACACCATACGCGGCACCGGCACCGCCGTTCCGGCCAGCGCTGACATGATCCGGTACTCACGCAGCACGTCGTGCGCCGACGCGATCACTCCGGACATCGGCGGACGGCGCAGCACCCGTCGCGCGCCCACCGCGTCACAGACCAGGTAGGTCAGGTTGGACCGCCCGCCGGTGAGCAGCTCAGCACGCAATGGCGGCACGACCGACGTGTCCCGCGCGGTCAGCCAGCGCCCGACCGCGTCGACCGACAGCGCCGTGGCGTCGCTCATGCCAGGCTCACGACGTCGTGCCCGTTCATCACGACCACACCCTCGGCGCGCATCTTCTCCAGGGCGGCGCGCGTCGACTGTTCCGCCGACGGGTGCAGCGCCGGGTCGACGTCGGTGTAGATGCGCGTCACGATCGCCGTGACATCGCTCGGGCCGTCGCGCAGCACGGCGACGATCTGCCGCTCGCGGAAGAGCCGGTGCGCCAGGTAGTACTCGATCACCGCCTTGGGATCGTCGCGCAGCTCCGGCCCGTGGCCCGGATACAGCGCGGACGGGCCGAGGTCGAGGACGCGCCGCAGCGACTCGAGGTAGGCGAGAAGATCACCCTCGGGATAGGTGACGACAGACGTGCCGCGGCCGAGGACGTGGTCACCGGTCAGCACCGCCCCGGATTCCAGCCGGAACGCCATGTGGTCGCTGGTGTGCCCGGGTGTCGCCACCGCCGTGACCGCTGTACCGGCGAACGCCACCCGATCGCCGTCGGCGAGTACCCGGCCGTCCCGCCCGGCCACCTGAGGGCGCGCGGCGCACACGCGTGCGCCGAGTAGCTGCGCCCAGGGCAGTGCGGCCTCCGCATGGTCCACGTGGTGGTGCGTGACGAGGATCCAGCGGCATGCCGCGTCGCCGATCGCGCCCTCGACGCGGGCCAGGTGCCCCGGCTCCGGCGGCCCGGGATCGACGACCGCCGTCTCGCCGTCGCCGTGGATCACATAGGTGTTCGTGCCGTCCAGCGACATCATGCCGGCGTTCGGGGCCAGCACCCGCGACACCAGCTCGGAAAGCCGTGCCTCGCGCGGCAGCTGTCCGAACGCGGGCAGGTCCCATGCCAGCCGCGGGTCGGCCGGCGGCTCCACCCGCGTCATCGAGCCTGCGGCAGGGTGACCGAGCGGCGTGCCGCGCGAGCAGCCGACGGTGGAGGTACGACCGGGCCGATGTCGCCGTCCGGTGCCTCGTCGAGGTCGACGATCACCGGTGCGTGGTCGCTCGGACCGGTGCCCTTTCGGGCGTGCCGGTCGACCCAGGCGGCACGGACCCGGCCGGCCACCCCGGCGCTGGCCAGCACAAGATCGATGCGCATGCCGAGGTCCTGGTGGAACATGCCGGCGCGGTAGTCCCAATACGTGAAGACCCGCTCGCCCGGCCACCGCTCACGCACCACATCGTGGAGGCCGGTGGCTTGCAGTTCGGCAAGCGCGGCGCGTTCCGGCGGCGTGACGTGCGTCTGGCCGACGTAGGCCGCCGGGTCGAAGACATCGACGTCGGCCGGCGCGATGTTCATGTCGCCGCACACCACGACGTCGGCCGGCCCGGTAGCGACCGCATCGCGAAGCGCGGCCAGCCAGGCGAGCTTGTAGAGATAGTGCTCCGAATCGGGTTCGCGGCCGTTCGGCACGTACACCGAGTGAACCCGGAGTCCGCCGCAGGTCACCGACACGGCGCGCGCCTCTGGATGCGGGAAACCCGGCTCGCCCGGCAGCCCGGCGACCACGTCGTCGAGACCCACTCGGGACAGGACCGCCACCCCGTTCCAGCGCGCCTCGCCGTAGTAGCCGACGGCGTATCCGCGCTCGGCCAGTGCCGCGCCGAGCAGTTCCGTGAACGCCGCCTCGGCCAGCTTCGTCTCCTGCAGGCACACCACGTCGGGCTGTCGCTGGTCCAGCCACGGCAGCAGGCGCGGCACCCGCTGCTTGACGGAGTTCACGTTCCATGTCGCGATGCGCACCCGCTCAACGTAGCCCGGACGGGCACGATGGACGTATGCCGAAGGACCGGCTTGCCACGTACCGCGCCAAACGCGACTTCGCCCGCACGCCGGAGCCGGCGGGTAAGGCAACACGCGACAGGGCGGTTCGGCGGTTCGTCGTCCAGCGCCACCGGGCCCGCCGACTCCACTACGACTTCCGCCTCGAGGTCGACGGCGTGCTGGTCAGCTGGGCGGTGCCGAAAGGGCCGACCCTCGACCCGTCCGTACGGCGCGCGGCCTTTCATGTCGAAGACCACCCGATCGAGTACCTCGACTTCGAGGGCGTCATCCCGGCGGGACAGTACGGCGGCGGGGACGTCATCGTCTGGGATCTCGGCACGTGGGAGCCATACGAGACGCCCGAC
>JBKPQY010000209.1:0-7259 GCA_046734315.1 Actinomycetota bacterium
GATGTCGGTACACGTCGGCGAGTGCGATGCCGCGGCCGAGCATCAGCACCTGAATGCGATATAGCAGCTGGCTGATCTCCTCCGCCGCACGGTCGGCGGACTCGTGCTCGGCGGCCATCCACGCCTCCGCGGCCTCCTCGATCACCTTCTTGCCCTGGGCATGCAGTCCGGCGTCGAGCGCCTCGACCGTGGCGGACCCGGGCGGGCGGGTGTGCTGCCGGTCGGTCAGCTCGGCGAACAGCTCGTCGAAGGTCTTCATCGCGGCGTCGAGCCTAGTTGACACGGATTAGCCGAAGTCGACGATGGCCGCGACCGGCCCGCCCCCGTCCGGCCCTTGATGGGCGGCGGACACCGACACGAACACCGCCGGGTCGCCCGTGACCGCGGCCGCAACTCCCCCGACGCACGCCTTGATCTGCCGGTGCCAGTGCACGTCCGAGTCGTCGAGCATCGCGTTGCGCCGGCCGCGGACCTTCCCGTCCTGGCTCGCCTCGCACTTGAGGAAGACGTTCACGAGCCGTCCCCGCAGATCGGACGGGTGTGGACGTTCCGGCAGCTCCAGCCCGGCGTCGCGAATCGCGGCCCACACACCGTCGGCGTCCAGGGGGTCGCGCATGACGCTGTGCCCGATGCGGTACCGGCCGCCGACGCCCCGGGCGTTGCCCACCACCACGACCTGGGCGCGCTCGAGCTCCACCCCGGACGAGCAGGAGGCTACCGACGAATAGAGATCACGGTTGCGCATGACGTCGGCATCCGTGGGCATCTCGATCTCGCCCAGCGCGACCGCGATGCCCAGTGCGGCGGTTCCGTTGGACACATCCATGGACGTGAGCGTGTCCTCGGTGAAGACCTCGTGGCCGCGCGAGGTCGCGTCGCGGATCGTGTCGATCGTCAACAGTGGCGTCTTCGTCTGCACGTAGTGGATGTCGGCGGGGTCGTCGATGCCGGCGCGCTCTCTCGCCTCGCGGACGGCGGCGGCCACCTTGGTGATCATGGCCGTGCGACCGATGTCCTCGGGCAGTATCTGCTCGCTCATCGCGAAGCCGACTGCCAGGCGGGGCTCGTCGGTCCGTGGCGCGGCGTCGGCCGGGACCGTGGCGAAGATCGTGGCGTGCGGGCTGATCACGCCGTCGGTGCCTCCGGACCACACGATCGGGATCTCGCGTACGTCAGGCGCACCGTGGGCCGCGAGAATCTCGCGGAAAGCACGGTCGGCGATGATGCGCGTGTAGTCGTTGACGCCGCCGTTGCCCTCGGTCTTGCCCACGACGGCGACGACCCGGGCTGCGTCGATCACCCCGTCACGGATCAGCTTCTCGAGCTCGCTCGCGTCCGACACGTGGTGCAGGGGCACCTTGCGGACCTCGATGGGTTCGGGCACCTCGTCACTCCCTTGGTGTGCTGACCGCCTAGCCGTCCAGTGAGTCGAGCCAGGCGCCTACCGACTCGTCATGCTGCCCGAGTGTGGGCGGCGCCTCATGGTGAACGCGTCCGCCGTCGTCGAACCGCAGCGGCGGGCCGGGCAGCGTGATGAGGCCGAGCGTCGCGTGGTCGACATCGAGCAGCAGCCCTTGTGAGCGGGTCTGCTCCCACCCGTACACCTCGTCGAACGTGCGTACCCGTCCGGCCGGGACACCGAGCTCGTCCAGCCGGGCCATCAGCTCCGCCCGGGGGTACGGCGTGAACGCCTCGTCGACAGCAGCCAACAGCGCGTCGCGGTCGGCGACCCGATCCGGATTGGTTGTCCACTGTGGACGGTCAAGCCCGAACGCCGGGGCGAAGGCCCGCCACAAGGTCTCACTGCCCACGGCAATCTGGATGACGCCGTCCTTGCAGCGGAACAGACCGTACGGGCAGATCGACGGATGGTGTGCGCCGGCCGTGGTCGGCACGATGCCGCCCACCGTGTACATCGTCCCGTACAGGGCGTGGACGCCGACGAGTGCGGCAAGCAACGACGTCCGCACGATCTGGCCGCGCCCGGTGCGCTCGCGCTCATGCAGCGCAGCTACCACCCCGAACGCGCCGTACATGCCGGCGAGCAGATCGCCGATCGGAACGCCCACCCGTGTCGGCTCGCCGCCGATCGGGCCGGTCACGGACATGATCCCGGACTCGCCCTGCGCGATCTGGTCGTAGCCGGGGCGCCCGCCCTCGGGCCCGTCGTGGCCGAACCCGGTAATCGACAGGATCACCAGCCCGGGGTTGAGCTCGCTCAGCCGGGGCATGCCGAAGCCGAGCCGGTCGAGGACACCCGTGCGGAAGTTCTCCACGAGTACGTCGGCGTGCCGGACCAGCCGGGCGAGCGTTCGGGCGCCGTCCTCGGTCTTGAGGTCGAGAGTGATCGACTCCTTGTTTCTGTTGCAGGACAGGAAGTACGTGGACTCGCGGTCACCGCCGTCCGGCGGCGTGACGAACGGTGGACCCCAGCCGCGGGTGTCGTCGCCGGTGCCCGGCGCCTCGACCTTGATCACGCGCGCACCCAGGTCGCCCAGCATCATCGCCGCGTGCGGCCCGGCCAGCGCCCGGGACAGGTCGACCACCACGACGCCGTCGAGCGGCCCGCCGTCGCTCATGCCGGGCAGAACCAGTCCGGTTCGGCGGCAATGATCCCGTCGGGGCTCGGGAACGGTGCCCGGAACGTGAAGGCGGCAGGTGTCGGCCCGTGCGCCCGTAGCCGGCGCAACTGCTGCTCACCGTCGGCGACGGTCGGCACGGTGCCCGCGGGCACCCACCACAGAGCCGTGGTCGACTCGAGTAGGGGCACGAACCACTCACGGCGGCGGCGCATCACGCCCGAATGCGCGCTGCGGAAGACGAACGTGCCGAGCGCCTCGATCGACTCCCACACCGACATGTTCACGATCAGCTCATCGTCGTCGAGCACGCGGACCGCCGTGGCGTTGCCGTCCTCGGTCTGTAGCCGCCACACGAAGCCCGGCGCGGTGTCGGCGAGCGCGTTGATCGGGTCCAGCGCGGCGACGAAGTCGGCCAATCGCGCCGAGTCGAGCGGCTCAGCAGGACGTGACACATTGATCTGGGCGATGTGGTGGGCCATGGGAAGCACGGTAGTGCTTGGCTTGGCGCATGACCGCTGAATCCCCCGTGCTCGAGGTCCGGGTAAGCCTGACCGTCCACGACTTCGACGCCGCGCTGACGTTCTACCGCGACGCGCTCGGCCTGCCCGAGATCGAGGCGTACACCGACAGCGGCCGGGTGTCGATTCTCGGCGCCGGGCGGGCCACCATCGAGATCCTCGACGCCCAGCACGCCGCTGAGGTGGACGACATCGAAGTCGGCCGTCGGGTAGCCGGCCCGGTGCGGCTGGCGCTCCGCGTCGCTGACTCCGGCGCCACCGCGCAGCGACTGGCCGACGCCGGCGCGACGGTGGTCGGCGGCCCGGTCCTCACCCCGTGGCGCGACCGCAACGTCCGCCTCGATCCGCCGCAGGGCGTACAGCTGACTCTGTTCACCCCGGAGGATCAGGGCAGCCAGTCGCAGTCCGCAGCGGTCTGACCGGACAGCCGCACGTAGCCCTCACCTCGATCGAAGAACGGCCGCTGTGCCGGGCGGGCGGATCGCATCGCCGTACGCTGGCGTATGGTAGCTGCCTCGTCCACGGCGCCGTCGACGATTACCACGCCGTAGTCGTCGCGGGCCGCACCGACGGACACCTTGCCGCGGCGCACGTCGCGCAGCACACGCGCGGGGTCGCGCTCGAGTGGGTCGCCCCAGCCGCCGCCACCGGTCGTGCGGATGCGGATCACCTCGCCGGCGCAGACGAACTCGGCATCGGCCAGCGCGTCCACCTCGCGTTCATGTGGGCCCCCGGGGTCGATCGTCACGCTGAACGGGCGCCCCGCGCGTCCTCCGTTGACTCCCCAGCAGGCCAGGATCGACCGGTCGGCGATCGACATGAAGTGCGCGTCGGCGAGCAGGCGGATGTGCTTGTCGTAGCCGAGTCCGCCTCGGAACGTGCCCGGGCCGCCGGAGTCGACGGCAAGTCCCAGACGTTCGACGATAACCGGGAACCGCGACTCGGTGAACTCCGTGGGCAGGTTGCGCGAGTCCGGGACCACGTGGATCGTGTCCTCACCATCGGCGTAGTAACGCCCGCCCGAGCCGCCGCCCAGCACCTCGCGCATCAGGTACGGCCGGCCGTCTCGGCCAGTTCCGTACACCCCGGTGTAGCGGATCGTCTCCTGGTCGGCAGGCATCCGTCCCTCCACCGCCTTGGCCAGCACGCCGGCGAGCACGCCCAGCAACCGCAGGATGACGAACGTGCGCGCGTTGGTCGGGGCCGGGAACTGCGGCGTGAGCAGCGTGCCTGGCGGGGGGAAGCGCAGGTCGATGAGCGGCACTACGCCCTCGTTCACGTCCAGCTCCGCCATCCGCTCGGGCGTATCCGCCAGATTGCGCAGGACCGGGGCGAGCCATTTCTTCAGGAAGTTGCCGTCGGCGTAGTTCGCGGCGTGGTTTATCGGACCGCGCGCCTGGGGGCCGGTTCCGGTGAAGTCGACGGTCAGACCAGCGTCGTTCTTGCTCAGCGTGATGCGCTGAGTGTGCAGTCGTGGCGGGTCGACACCGTCGTGTTCGGCGTAGTCCTCCCAGGTCCACGTGCCATTCGGGATTTTGGCCAGGATCTCTCTCCGGAACGTGTTCTCGGTATTTTCCAAGATCGCGTCGAAGCAACCCTCGACCGCCGTCCGTCCGTATCGCTCGAACAGTCCGGCCAACCGGCGCGCGCCCATGACGCACCCGGCGCGCTCCGCCTCCAGGTCGGCAGCCAGCGACTCGGGCATGCGCGAGTTGCGGGTCATGATGGTGAGCGCCGCCCGGTTGGGTACGCCGGCGTCCCACAGCTTGATCGGCGGCACCATCAGGCCCTCTTCGAACACGCTCGTCGCGCGGCTCGGCATCGAGCCCGGGACGGCGCCGCCGATGTCGTCGTGGTGGCCGAACGCTTGAACGAACGCCACCACCTCATCCTCGTGGAAGACCGGCACCGTCACGCACAGGTCCGGCAGGTGGCCGATCCCGCCCTCGGACAGGTAGACGTCGTTGTGGAAGAAGACGTCGCCCGGGCGCATCGTCTCGAGTGGAAAGTCGCGCACGACGGGGTGCACGAGAGCGCTGTACGACCGGCCGGTCAGCTTGCGCAGCCGGCCGTCGTGGATGCCGGCCCGGAAGTCGTGCGCGTCGCGGATCATCGGCGATCGCGCGGTCCGGGCGATCGCGGTCTCGACCTCCATCTCGATCGACGCAAGGCTGCCCTGAACAATCTCGACCAATACCGGATCCGCCGATATTGGATCCGCCGATATCGGATCCGCGCGGCCGGCGGGCTCTTCGCGCGAGCGCTCATCGCGTCGGTAGTTGCGTTCCCCGTGGATTGCGTTTGCTGCGTTTGCCTGCTCCTGCTCCTCGTCGGTCATCTGGTCACGACCAGGTTGCCGTAGCTGTCCACGCGGGCGTGGAAGCCGGGGTGGATCGGCACGGTGGCACCGAACTCTTCGATGATGGCGGGACCGGCGATCTCGTCACCGGGGGCCAGGTCGGTCCGCTGATAGATCGCGGTCGCCTCGTAGTCGTCGAAGCACACCGGCCGTACGGCGGGACGCGGTGGTGCGCCGTCACGAGCCGGCAGCTCGCGCAGCTGCGGTGCAGCGATCGTCCCGATACCCGACGCGCGCAGGTTCACCCACTCGACCTGCTGGCGCGGGTCGCTTCCGAAGTCATATCCGTAGAGCGCCCGGTGTGCCTCGTGGAACACCGCGACCACGTCGTCGGCGGCCGCCTTGTCGAGGTGGCCGTCCGGCACCGGGACGCGCACCTCGAACGCCTGCCCGAAGTACCGCAAATCCGCGCTCCGGACGTAGCGGTGCTCCTCGCGCCCGAAACCCTCCCGGTCGAGCGCCGCGGCCGCCCGCTCCTGCAGTTCGGCAAAGATCGCCTCGGCCCGCTCGACGTCCAGCTCGGCATGGCGCGCCACGGCCGTGCGGACGTAGTCGTTCTTGACGTCGACGGTCAGCAGCCCGAATGCCGAGACATTTCCGGGGTTGGCGGGAACAAGTACCGCCGGCACACTGAGCACGTCCATGAGCCGGCACGCCAGAAGCGACCCGGAACCACCGAAGGTGACGAGGGTGAAGTCGCGCACGTCGAGGCCGCGTGCGACGGTGACGCGACGCAGCGCGTTCGCCTGATTCCAGGCGGAGATCTCGAGGATGCCCGCGGCGCACGCCGGAAGCGAGAGGCCCAGCTGCTCAGCTAGGCTGTGCAATCCGCGCCGGGCGGCCTCGACGTCGAGGGCGATCTCGCCGCCGAGCAGCCGCGGCGGGATCCGGCCGAGCGCGACGTGCGCGTCGGTGACCGTAACCTCGGTACCGCCGGTGCCGTAGCACAGCGGGCCAGGGTCGGCGCCCGCCGATCGAGGCCCGACCCGGAGCGTGCCCTCCGGCGATATCCACGCAATCGAGCCGCCGCCGGCGCCGACTGTCACAACGTCGATCATCGGAATCTTCGACGGGTACCCGCCGATCGATCCTTCCGTGGTCAGGGTCGGCTCGCCGTCGAGCACCACGGACACGTCGGTCGAGGTGCCACCGCCGTCGCAGGTGAGCACCTTGTCGAACCCCGCGCACCGCGCCACGAAGGCCGCGCCGAGCGCGCCCGCCGCCGGGCCGGACAGCACCGTGGTGATCGGCCGCTGCGCCACTTCGGCGGCCGACAGCACGCCACCGTTGGACTTCATCACGTAGAGCGGAACGCCGGCCGGCAGCCGCTCCACGGTCGCCGCGAGATACCGGCTCATCCTGGGTTTGACGGCGGCGTCGACCAGCGTCGTCATCGACCGTTCGTACTCGCGGTACTCGCGCAGCACGTCGGAGGAGATCGAGACAACCGCGTCGGGATGTTCGCGGTTCAGGATCTCGCGCACCCGCAGCTCGTGCGCGGGGTTGGCGTACGAGTGCAGCAGGCACACGCCGATCGCGGTCACACCCCGGTCGCGAAGGAACCGGGCCGCCGCCACGGCGGACCCCTCGTCCAGAGGGCGGATCTCGGCGCCGGTGTGGTCGAGCCTCCCACCCACCGTGCACACGAGATCGGCCGGTACGATGCGCTCGGGTTTCACCCAGAAGTAGCTGTTGCCGTACCCGTCCGGCACGGACTGCCGCGCGATCTCGAGGACGAACTGGTAGCCCTCGGTGGTGACGAACCCGAGCCGGTCGATGTCGCGCTCGAGCAGCTGATTG